>NZ_CP061008.1:6107584-6434480 GCF_014490035.1 Achromobacter xylosoxidans
CTGCCACAGCGCCGCGTCGGTGCGGTCAAAGCGCTGGCTGACAGCCTGGCCGGCGTTGTTCACCAGCACCAGTACCGGACCGAACTCGGCCTCGGCCTGGGCGAAGGCCGCCCGCACCGAGGCTTCGTTGGCGATGTCGGCGCTGACGGCCTGCACCTGGCCCAGGCTGGCCAGGCTGTCGGCCGCGGCGTCCAGCGCGGCGCCGTCGCGGCCCAGCAGCGTGACGCGCGCGCCGCGCTGCAAGAGCGCCCGGGCGCAGGCCAGCCCGATGCCGCGGGCGCCGCCCGTCACCAGGGCGTGGCGTCCGGCCAGCGGGAGCGGAGTTGCGTTCATTTGATATCCAGTTGCGCCATCGCGGCGGCGCGTTCGAAGTTGGTTTCCAGTTGGCGCTTGCCGGCGAAGTACTGGCTCGGCCACGAAACATCACGGTAGCCCACTCGCGCGGCTTCGCGTAGCGTCCAGGAGGCGTCAGCCAAATGGGGACGCGCCAGCGCGCAAAGGTCGGCGCGGCCCGAGGCGATGATGCCGTTGGCGTGGTCGGCCTCGAAGATGGCGCCCACCGCGATGGTCGGGATGCCGGCCTCGTTGCGCACGCGGTCCGCGAACGGAGTCTGGAACATGCGGCCGTAGACCGGCTTTTCTTCCTTGCTGACCTGGCCGGACGAGCAATCGATCATGTCGGCGCCGGCAGCCTTGAAGTGGCGCGCGATCTCCACCGCGTCATCGGCCGTGATGCCGCCTTCGACCCAGTCGCTGGCGGAAATCCGCACCGACATGGGCTTGTTCTCGGGCCATACCGCGCGCACGGCATGGAACACCTCCAGCGGGAAGCGCAGGCGGTTCTCCAGGCTGCCGCCGTATTCGTCGGTGCGATGGTTCGTGAGCGGCGAAATGAAGCTGGACAGCAGGTAGCCGTGCGCGCAGTGCAGCTCCAGCCAGTCGAAACCGGCCTGCTCGGCGCGGCGGGCGGCGGCCACGAAGTTGTCGCGCACGTCGTCCATGTCGGCGCGCGTCATGGCGCGCGGCGTCTGCGACACGCCTTCGATGTAAGGCAGGGCCGACGCCGACAAGAGCGGCCAGTTGCCTTCGGCCAGCGGATGATCGATCTTCTGCCAGCCCAGCTGCGTGGAACCCTTGCGACCGGCGTGGCCCAGCTGCAGGCCGATGCGGGCATCGCTGTTGCCATGCACGAAGCCGACAATGCGGGCAAACGCGTCGCGCTGCTCGTCATTCCAGAGGCCCGGGCAGCCCGGGGTGATGCGGCCGTCCGGCGACACGCAGGTCATCTCGACCATGACGAGGCCCGCGCCGCCCATGGCGCGCGCGCCCAGGTGCACCAGGTGGAAGTCGCCCGGCACGCCATCGGTGCAGGAATACATGGCCATCGGCGACACCAGAATGCGGTTCTTCAGCCGCACGCCGCGCGCCTGATAGGGCGTCAGCATGGGGATCGCGGGCCGCTGGCCAGGCGCGGCGGCAGCGCCGGCGCGTTCCGCGATCCAGCGCTCGAAGCCTTCCAGCCAGGCCGGGTCGCGCAGGCGCAGGTTTTCGTGCGAGATCCGCTGCGAACGGGTCAACAGCGAATAGGCGAACTGTTCAGGCTCCAGGTCGGCATAGCGCTCGACGTTCTCGAACCATTCGGTGGAGTTGCGGGCGGCGTTCTGGATCTTCAGCACTTCGACGCTGCGCACTTCCTCGTAGTGCTTCAGACCGGCTTCGACGCTGCCTTCGGCGCCGCTCAGGCAGCGCGCCAGCTCGATCGCGTCTTCCAAGGCCAGCTTGGTGCCGGAGCCGATCGAGAAGTGGGCGGTGTGGGCGGCGTCGCCCATCAGCACCACGGGCACGCGGCGCTCGCCGCGGGCGGTATCCAGCTTGTTCCAGTGCACCCAGGTATTGCAGATGACGCGCGGGAAGCGGATCCAGATGGCCGAGCCGCGCAGGTGCGTGGCGTTGCTGATCAGCGGATTGCCGTCCAGCCAGGGCGCGAACAGCTTTTCGCAGTAGGCGATGCCCTCTTCCTGGCTCATCTGCTCGATACCGGCGGCCTGCCAGGTTTCCTCGGGCGTTTCCACGATGAAGGTGGACATGCCGTCTTCGTAGCGGTAGGCGTGCGCCTGGAACCAGCCGTGCTCGGTCTGGACGAAGGCGAAGGTGAAGGCGTCGAACACCTTCTTGGTGCCCAGCCACACGAAGCGGCAGCGGCGCTGGTCGATGTCCGGATGGAAAGTGTCGGCGTAGCGGGTCCGGACTTGGCTGTTGATGCCGTCCGAGGCGATGACCAGGTCGGCGTCGTATTCGCGGGCGATGGCCTGGTCGTCCTGGATGAACTGTTCGAACACCAGTTTCACGCCCACGTCCTCGCAGCGCGCCTGCAGGATGTTCAGCAGCTTCTTGCGGCCGATGCCGATGAAGCCGTGGCCGCCGCTGCGAATGCTGCGGCCCTTGAAGTTGATGTCGATGTCGTCCCAGTGGTTGAAGGCGTCGCCGATGGTCTGGGCGGAAACGGGGTCGGCTTCACGCAGGTTCTGCATGGTGGCGTCGGAGAACACCACGCCCCAGCCGAAGGTGTCGTAAGGGCGGTTGCGCTCGATCACGGTGACTTCGTTGGCGGGGTCTTGCAGCTTCATGAGCAGACCGAAATACAGGCCGGCGGGGCCCCCGCCGATGCAGACTATTTTCATTGCCGTAGCGCTCCGTGGTAAGCGACATCCGCTCTGAATTCCTGGAGCTGGCGGCCGCAGATATTTAAACCTGGATAGTTTAGGCTTGAAATATATACCTGAAGGTCCCGAGGCGCAAATGGGGAAAGTATCTAGATACTTTGGGCCCCTAAATAGGGACGCGCTTGCCGCCTCCGCTACGGCATTCGCGCCAGCGAACACAATAGAAATGAAAGAAATCACGTATGTCATTATTGGCCGCCCGCGCGGCCAATAATGACGGGCACCAAAAGCCCCGCCCCCGACCACGGATGCAGCAGCGCCACAAGTCAAGACTCAAGTAGCCCGTCGGCGCCGGCGCGTGGGAGGCGAGCAACCTCGATGCGCCCGAGGGAATCGGAAGGCAGCCGCCGCAGGCGGCAACGACGATGACGACGGGGCAGTCCGGAGCGAACGCTCCGGACCGCAATCGTGGGCGCTCGCCTCCCACGCGCCGGCGCCGACGGGCGGCCTACGAAGCACCACGGCACCGGCACCCACACCGGCACCCACACGGCGTCAACACCAACCAGCACTCACCAAACGACCAAAAAAAAGCGGCGCTAAAAAGCGCCGCCCTCTTACCAACCAGCAAGCAAAATCAACGCTTGCCCTTCTGCTTCAGCTGCGACAAATCCCGCACAGCCCCACGATCCGCCGAAGTCGCCAACGCCGCATACGCCTGCAGCGCCTGCGACACGACACGTTCGCGGCCGACCGGCTCCCAGCCGTCAGCACGAGCATCCATTGCCGCCCGGCGGCGCGCCAGTTCCTCGTCGGACACCGCCAGATGCATCTTGCGGTTCGGGATATCGATCTCGATCACGTCACCCTCTTCCACCAGGCCGATCGTGCCGCCTTCCGCCGCTTCCGGCGAAGCATGGCCGATCACCAGACCCGACGAACCGCCCGAGAAACGGCCATCCGTGAACAGCGCGCAAGTCTTGCCCAGGCCCTTGGACTTCAGGTACGACGTCGGATACAGCATTTCCTGCATGCCCGGACCGCCCTTCGGGCCTTCATAGCGGATCACCACCACGTCGCCCGGAACGATCTGGTCGCCCAGGATGCCTTCCACCGCATCGTCCTGGCTTTCGAAGACGCGCGCGCGGCCGGTGAAGACCCATTGCGACTCGTCCACGCCCGCCGTCTTGACGATGCAGCCCTTTTCAGCCAGATTGCCGTACAGCACGGCCAGGCCGCCATCCTTGGAATAGGCGCTTTCCTTGCTGCGGATGCAGCCCGTCTTGCGGTCGGTATCCAGCGTCAGGAAGGTTGCGTCCTGGCTGAACGCCACCGTGGTCGGAATGCCGCCCGGAGCCGCACGGTAGAACTTCTGCGCCTCTTCGCCAGCGCCGCCGGCCACGTCCCATTGCTTGATTGCGTTGCCCAGCGTGCCGCTGTGCACGTTGCCGCAGGACAGATCCAGCAGGTCCGCGCGCGCCAGTTCACCCAGGATGCCCAGGATGCCGCCAGCGCGGTGCACGTCTTCGATGTGGTACTTGTCGGTGGCGGGCGCCGCCTTGCACAGGCAGGGCACCTTGCGCGAAATGCGGTCGATGTCGGCCATGGTGAAGTCCACGCCCGCTTCCTGCGCCGCGGCCAGCAAGTGCAGCACGGTGTTGGTCGAGCCGCCCATGGCCACGTCCAACGCCATCGCATTCTGGAACGCGCTCTTGGTGGCGATGCTGCGCGGCAGGACCGACTCGTCTTCTTCCTGGTAATAGCGGCGGCACAGGTCCACCACCAGGCGGCCGGCCTGTTCGAACAGCCCCTTGCGCCAGGCGTGCGTGGCGACGATGGTGCCGTTGCCCGGCAACGCCAGGCCGATGGCCTCGGTCAGACAGTTCATCGAGTTGGCGGTGAACATGCCGGAACAGGAGCCGCAGGTCGGGCAGGCGCTGCGTTCGACTTCGGCCACTTCGGCATCCGACACCTTGGGGTCGGCGGCCTTGATCATGGCGTCGATCAGGTCGATCTTGGCGATGACCTTGCCATCGGTGGGCGACTTGACCTTGCCCGCTTCCATCGGACCGCCCGACACGAACACGACCGGGATGTTCAGGCGCATCGCGGCCATCAGCATCCCCGGGGTGATCTTGTCGCAATTCGAGATGCAGACCATGGCGTCGGCGCAATGCGCGTTGACCATGTATTCGACCGAGTCGGCGATCAGTTCGCGCGAGGGCAGCGAATACAGCATGCCGCCGTGGCCCATCGCGATGCCGTCGTCCACGGCGATGGTGTTGAATTCCTTGGCGACGCCGCCTGCGGCCTCGATTTCCTTGGCGACCAGTGCGCCCAGGTCGCGCAGGTGCACGTGGCCCGGCACGAACTGCGTGAACGAGTTCACTACCGCGATGATCGGCTTGCCGAAGTCGCCGTCCTTCATGCCGGTGGCGCGCCACAAGGCGCGGGCGCCGGCCATGTTGCGGCCGTGGGTCGAGGTGCGGGAGCGGTAGTGCGGCATGGTTTGTCTCTGGCTGTAGCTGTTAGCGTAGGCGGCAAAACGTTAAATAATACGCTGGTTCGGGCCGCGCCCGCCCGCTGGCCGCCCCCGGGCCGCGGCCGCGGCCATCAGGCGGACGCCATGCCGCGGGCCGCAAAGGCGCTGGGCGGCTCGCCCACGGCCTTGCGGAACATGGCCGCGAAGGCGCTGGGGCTTTCGTAGCCCAGGTCCAGCGCCACCTCCAGCACGCGCTCGCCGCGCGCCAGCCGCTCCATCGCCGCCAGGAGCCGCGCCTGCTGGCGCCAGCGGCCGAAAGTCATGCCCGTATGCCGCAGGAACAGGCGGTGCACGGTCTTCGGGTCCACCCCCAGCGCGCGCGCCCAATCGGCCGCGCCGTCCTGGCGTTCCGGGTGGCGCACGATGGCCCGGCAGATGCGCGCCAGGCGGGGCTCGGCGGGCTGCGGCAGATGCAGCGGCAGCACCGGCTCCTGGCGCAATTCATCCAGCAACAGCATCATCAGCCGGCCGTCGCGCGTGTCGGGCGCCCAGTCCAGCGGCACCTCGGCGGCCGCGACCATCAGCTCCCGCAACAGGGGGGAAATCGACAACACACAGCAGCTGGACGGCAAGTGCGCGGCCGCGCCGGGCTCGACGAACACGGTGCGCATGCGCGGCTCGCCGCTCATGCGCAAGCCGTGCGATACCCAGGCCGGCACCCAGACGCCGCGCGTGGGCGGCACCACCCAGATCCCGGCGTCGGTATCCACCACCATCACGCCGGAGATCGCATAGAGCAATTGAGCGCGGCGGTGGCGGTGCCGGCGGACGCGATGGCCGTCTTCGTAATCCACTGCCAGCCCGGCCACCGGACGCCGCGAGGACTCATAGGGAAACAGGTCCAGCTCTGCGGGCTTGTAGGGCTTGCGGGCAGCAGGCTTGTCCATTTTGCGATGATTGCGATTCAAGTGGCGTGGAATGGTCTGCGCCAGTGTACCCACGTCCTCGGATTCATCCACGCAACGCCAGCAGCGACTCCTGCAGATGCCGCAACCCCCGGCTGAGCGGTTTGTCCCGCCGCAGCACGATGGCCAGGCTGCGCGACAGGCGCGGCGCCAGCGAGCGCACCTCCAGCGCCTGGCGCCGGCCCGCGCCCGACACCGCCAGCCTGGGCAGGATCGCGCAGCCCAGGCCGGCGGCGACGATCTCCTTCATGGCTTCGGTGCTGCCCAGCTCCATCACGGGCTTGGCGGCCAGCCCGGCGTCCTCGAACCAGTCGTCCACCAGGCGGCGGGTGCGCGCGCCCGGTTCGAACAGCACCAGCGGCAGCTGCGCCAGCGCCTGCGGCGTAGCGGCCGCAGGAATGGCGGCAGCATCGCCGGCGGGAAAGATCGCCACGAACTCGTCATCCAGCACCGGCGTGACCTGGAACATGCGTCCCGGCGCGGGCAAGGTGACCAGGCCGATATCGAGCGTGTTGTTCTCCAGCCCGCGCAGCATGTCCGCCGTATTGCCGGTGCTGGCCACGATGTCCAATGCCGGAAAGCGCCGCCGCAGATCCGCCAGGATAGGCGGCAGCAGATAGGTGCAGGCGGTAGCGCCCGTGCCCAGCCGGACCCGGCCGGACACCTGCGACGCATGCGCGGTCATGGCAAGTTCGGCCTGCGCCAGCGCCGCGTCGATGACGCGCACGTGCGACAGCAGCTCCAGCCCTGCCGCTGTCGGCCCGGCGCGGCGGCCGATGCGTTCCACCAGCTTCATGCCGAAGCGCCGCTCCAACTGGCGGATTTGCAGGCTGACGGCGGGCTGCGTCACGCCGCCCCGCTCCGCGGCGGCGGAAAAACTGCCCAGTTCGATCACCTGCGCAAAGGTGCGCAGGTGATCCAGGTTGAGACCGCGCATCGCTCAATCCAAAGTTTTACTTATGCAAATCATAATGGACCAAAGCTTTATTAATAAATAAGCTTGCGCGACACTGGCGGCTTCTATTTTTCTTTCCTGCTCACGGCCCGCCCATGTCGTCCCCCGCTCCCACCGTCCTCATCCGCGACAGCGCGGAAGCCGACCTTCCCGCCATCAAGACCATCTACGCCCACCACGTGCTGCACGGCACGGCCTCGTTCGAGCTGGAGCCGCCGTCCATCCAGGAAATGCGCCAGCGCCGCGGCGCCGTACTGGAAAAGGAAATGCCCTATCTGGTGGCCGAGATCAACGGCGAGGTCGTGGGTTATGCCTACGTCACGCCTTACCGCCCGCGCCCGGCCTACCGCCACACGGTCGAAGATTCGGTGTACGTGAAGGCGGGCCGCTCCGGACTGGGCATCGGCGGCAAGTTGCTGGCCGCGCTGATCGAACGCTGCACCGCCGCCGGCTGGCGCCAGATGCTGGCCGTGGTGGGCGACAGCCGCAACGCCGCGTCGCTGGCGCTGCACGCCAGCCAGGGCTTCCATCCCGCCGGCACCCTGCGTTCGGTGGGGCATAAGCACGGCGAATGGCGCGACACGGTGCTGATGCAGCGCGCGCTGGGCGAAGGCGACAACACGCCGCCGCAACGGCCGTGATTGCGCCGCGCGCCATCGTCTGCCTGGGGCTGACGCAACTGGTCGGCTGGGGCGTGACGTACTACCTGATCGGCGCCCTGGGACCGGCCATGGCCGCCGACCTGGGCTGGAACGCCGCCACCGTCTACGGCGGCTTTTCGGCGGCCATCGTGGTGATGGCCCTGGTGTCGCCGCTGGCCGGCATGGCCGTGGACCGCTGGGGCGGACATCGCGTCATGCCGCTGGGCGCGGTACTGGGCGCGCTGGGCTGCGCGGGCCTGTCGATCGCGCACGCCATCCCTTGGTACTTCCTGTCCTGGGCCGTGCTGGGCGTCGGCATGCGGCTGAGCCTGTACGACGCGGCTTTCGCCTCGCTGGCGCGCGCGGCCGGACCGTCGGCGCGGCGGCCCATGTCGCAGATCACGTTGTTCGGCGGACTGGCGTCCACGGTGATGTGGCCGGTAGGTCATGCGCTGTCGGGCTGGCTGGGCTGGCGCGGCGCGGCGTTGGCCTATGCCGGTCTGGCGCTGGCCACGGTGCCGCTCTACCTGGCGCTGCCGCGTGAACGCTATGCCGCGGCGCCCGGCAGCAAGGACAAGGCGCCCGCCGGCCTCACCCGCAACGCCGCCGAGCGCCGCCTGGCGGGCGCGCTGTACGCGCTGGTCGCCATGCTGACCAACTTCCTGGCGGCGGGCAACGCGGCCCATCTGATTTCATTGCTGTCGGGCCTGGGCTTGGCCGCGGCCGCCGCGGTCAGCGTCGCGGCCCTGTGGGGCGTCGGCCAGTTCGCGGCCCGTCTGGCCGATGTGGCGTTGGGCTCGCGCCTGCATCCGCTGACCTTGACCCTGGCGGTCGGCGCGATGCTGCCCCTGTGTTTCCTGCTGGCGCTGCTGTCCGGCGGCAACCTCTATGCCACCGCCGCCTACGCGCTGCTTTACGGCGCCTGCAACGGCCTCTTGACCATTACCCGCGGCACCCTGCCGCTGGCGCTCTTCGACTTCCGCAGCTATGGCACGCTGGTAGGTTCATTGCTGATCCCCAGCTTTCTGCTTACCGCCGCCTCGCCGGTCGCCTATGCCTACATCGTGGACAGCTACGGCGCGCGCGGCGCGATGGCCCTGTCGCTGGGCCTGGCCGCGGCTATCGGTGCGGCGGCGTTCGCGCTGAGATGGAAGTTCATCGCCAGGACGCGCGCGGCATTAGCCTGAAGCGCCCGCCGCGCGATGGCGGCGGCCGGCGTTTCAGCCTTCGGCGGCGGAAGCCACCACCCATTTTTCCCAACCGATCTTGCGCAGCTTGCAGGCGGGACACTCGCCGCAACCGTAGCCCCAGTCATGGCGCGCGCCGCGCTCGCCCAGGTAGCAGGTGTGGCTTTCCTCGACGATGGTTTCCACCAGCGCGTCGCCGCCCAGCTGATGCGCCAGCGCCCAGGTCTCGGACTTGTCGATCCACATCAGCGGCGTCTCGATCGTGATCCGCGAGCCCAGTCCCAGGCCCAGCGCCACCTGCTGCGCCTTGATGGTGTCGTCGCGGCAGTCGGGATAGCCAGAGAAATCGGTTTCGCACATGCCGCCCACCAGCACGTCCAGCTGGCGCCGGTAGCCCAGCGCGGCGGCCAGCGTCAGGAACAGCAGGTTGCGCCCAGGCACGAACGTGTTGGGCAGGCCGTTGGCCTGCATCTCGATGGCGCGGTCGCTGGTCATGGCGGTGTCGCCCACCTGGCCCAGCACCTTCAGGTCCAGCAGGTGGTCCTCGCCCAGGCGCGGCGCCCAGTCAGGGAAGTTGCTGCGGATCTCGCGCAGCACGTTCAGCCGCGCTGTCAGTTCGATGTGATGGCGCTGCCCGTAATCGAACGCCACGGTTTCCACATGGGCATAGCGGTCCAGCGCCCAGGCCAGGCAGGTAGTGGAATCCTGGCCACCCGAAAACAGCACGAGCGCGCGACGTTGATGATTTTGCATAAATGGGGGCTTCTGGAAAGACGAAGGGACTGAAGGCTTGTACGCACAGGTGACGGCCTGCCTTTAGTGTAAACATGCTGCTGGCGGACTTTAAACCGACGCCGGCGGCTGGCGTAAAAAGTCTGCGTAAAATCTTCCTGGTTCTTTTTCCCGGTTTACCTGCAACGCCTCTTCTTTCCCACCCCTTCCCCCTCTCTCAGCAGCCTCGACGGATCCCCGCCAGATGAATGCCATGCGCCCGCAGTCCGATTCAGCAGAACCCTTGCGTCACGATATCCGGCTATTAGGCCGATTACTGGGCACCGTCATCGAGGAATGTGAGGGCAAACGCGTCTTCGACACCATCGAAACCCTGCGCCGCACGGCCGTGAAGTTCCGCCGCGAAGGCAACGACGCCGACGGCAAATTGCTGGAGCAACGCGTCAAGCGCCTGCAAGGCAGCGACCCCAACTCGGTGGCGCGCGCCTTCAGCTACTTCCTGCACCTTTCCAATATCGCCGAAGACCGCGACCAGAACCGCCGCCAGCGCGCCCGCGCCATCGCCAGCGGCGCGCCCGAGCGCGGCAGCCTGCGCGACGCCGTGCAGACCCTGGGCCGCCAGGGCGTGGGCGTGGCCCGCATCCGCCGCCTGTTGGCCGAGGCCTGCGTGATGCCGGTGCTGACCGCGCACCCCACCGAAGTGCAGCGCAAGAGCACGCTGGACGTGCACCGCGAGATCGCCAGCGCGCTGACGCAGCGCGAAGGCACGCTGACGCCGGAAGAGCTGGCCGACCTGGATGCCTCCCTGCTCGGCCGTGTCGCCACGCTGTGGCAGACCCGCATGCTGCGCTACACGCGCCTCACGGTGGCCGACGAAATCGAGAACGCGCTGTCGTACTACCGCAGCACCTTCCTGCAAGTCATTCCCCGCGTGTACGGCGACCTGTCCAAGCTGCTGAGCCGCGAATCCGCCAAGCCCTTCGCCGCTCCGCCCGCGCCGCTGGAGCCCTTCCTGCGCATGGGCAGCTGGATCGGCGGCGACCGCGACGGCAACCCCAATGTGGATGCCAGCACCCTGGAACGCGCGCTGCTGCGCCAGGCCACCGTGCTGTTCGAGCACTATCTGCAAGAGGTCCACGCCCTGGGCGCGGAGCTGTCCGTCACCACACTGCTGATCGGCGTGGATGCCGAACTGCTGGCGCTGGCCGACGCCAGCGGCGACGATTCGCCGCACCGCCGCGATGAGCCCTACCGCCGCGCGCTGGTCGGCGTGTACGCCCGCCTGGCCGCCACCGCGCAGCGCCTGACGGGCCAGGACCTGGCCCGCCGCAGCACCGTCGCAGCAAGCGCCTACGAAGGTCCGGAAGAACTGTCCGCCGACCTGGCCGTGATCGCCGCGTCGCTGGCCGCCCACCATGGCTCGCCCATCGCCAAGCTGCGTCTGGCCGGCCTGCAGCAGGCCGTGGAAGTGTTCGGCTTCCATCTGGCTACGGTGGACCTGCGCCAGAGTTCCGACGTGCACGAGCGCGCGCTGGCCGAGCTGTTCGCCCTCGCGGGCACGCAGCGCGACGGCAAGCCGCTGGACTACCTGGCGCTTACCGAAGAAGAACGCGTCGAACTGCTGCGCGCCGAACTGGCGCAGGCGCGTCCACTGGCTTCGCCCTGGATCGCCTATAGCGAAGACACCACGCGCGAACTGGCCGTGCTGCGCGCCGCCGCCGCCGGCCGCGCGCGCTACGGCAAGCAGGCCGTGCGCCAGACCATCGTGTCGCACACCGAAACCCTGAGCGACCTGCTGGAAGTGATGGTGCTGCAGAAGGAAGCCGGTCTCATCGCCCCCGCCGGCCAGGAGATCCAGCCCGAAGACGGCCTGATGGTGGTGCCGCTGTTCGAGACCATTCCCGACTTGCAGCGCGGCGCCGAGATCATGGCCGCCTGGCTGGACCTGCCCGAAGTCCGCCAGCGCGTGAAGCTGGCGCAGAACGGCGCGCAGGAGGTCATGCTGGGCTATTCAGACAGCAACAAGGACGGCGGCTTCCTCACGTCCAACTGGTCGCTCTACCAGGCCGAACGCGCGCTGGTCGACGTGTTCTCGGCCCGCAACGTGCGCCTGCGCCTGTTCCACGGCCGCGGCGGCTCGGTCGGACGCGGCGGCGGCTCCAGCTTCGACGCCATCCTGGCGCAGCCCCCGGGCACCGTGGCCGGCCAGATCCGCCTGACCGAACAGGGCGAAGTCATCCAGAGCAAGTACAAGGACGCCGAGGTCGGCCGCTGGCACCTGGAACTGCTGGTCGCCGCCACGCTGGAATCCAGCCTGGCGCCGCGCGCCGAAGCCACCAGCGCCGAAGACGCGCACATGGCCCAGCACGGCCCCGCCATGTCCTTCATGTCCGAAACCGCGCAGCGCACCTACCGCGGCCTGGTCTACGACACCCCGCGCTTCGCCGACTACTTCTTCGCCGCCACGCCCATCAGCGAAATCGCCGGCCTGAACATCGGCTCGCGTCCCGCCTCGCGCAAGAAGGGCCAGCGCATCGAAGACCTGCGCGCCATTCCCTGGGGCTTCTCCTGGGCGCAATGCCGCCTGATGCTGACCGGCTGGTACGGCATGGGCTCGGCCATCGAGGCCTATCTGGAAACCGGCGCCCCCGACGCGCCCCGCTCGCGCCGCGGCCGCCTGGCCCAGTTGCGCGAAATGGCGCGCGACTGGCCCGCCTTCCGCACGCTGCTGTCCAACATGGAAATGGTGCTGGCCAAGTCCGACCTGGCGATCGCCGCGCGCTACGCGCAGCTGGTGCCGCAGCGCGGCGTGCGCGAGCGCATCTTCGGCGCCATCAGCGCCGAGCACGGCCGCACGCTGGCCATGCTCAAGCTGCTGACCCAGCGCGAACTGCTGGCCGACAATCCCACGCTGCAGGCTTCGCTGCGCGAGCGCTTCGCCTACATCGATCCGCTCAATTACCTGCAGATCGACCTGATCCGCCGCCACCGCGCGGCGCAGAAGCATCCCGAGGCCGAAGTGGACAAGCGTGTGCAGCGCGCCATCCACCTGACCATCAACGGGATTGCGGCGGGGCTGCGCAACTCGGGCTGAGCCCGATCATTCCCGGGGATGGGGCCGCGCGCCGCGACACCCATCCCTTTCGCGCCCTTCCTTTGCGGCATCCCTCTTGCCGCCCCCTGCTGCCGTAGCCACCGCGTTCACTCCCGCCGGTGGCTTCCGTCCGCCGCCGTCCACCAGTCGGACACCAAAAATTCCCCATTTGTCCGCCCCCCGCGACTTTTAGTACTATCTCTTTCAGAAATTCTATATACGCACAAATGTTCGTATATAGAACAAAACGATTTTTCTGGCCAGGCGCACAGGAAGGCACCCCGGAAGAGACAGAAAGCACCCTGGTTCCGCCCGTGCCCGCCCGCAAGCCCGGCGTGTCAGCACCGAGCGAACCATCATGGATACTCCCCTCAAGAATCTCGCCATCGTCGGCGCAGGCGCCATGGGCAGCGGCATCGCCGCGCTGTTCGCCTCGAAGGGCTTGAACGTCGTCCTGATCGACCCGATGGAAGGCGCGCTGGACCGCGCGCTGCAGACCATAGACCGCCAGCTGAATGTGTACGCCCCGGGCAACGTCCAGGAAGCGATGCAGCGCATTCAAGTCGCGCCCGGGCTGGAAGCAGCCTGCAACAGCGACCTGGTGATCGAGGCAGTGCCAGAAAACCTGGAACTCAAGCGCGGCATCTTTGCCAAGCTCGATTCCCTGTGCCCCGCGCACACCCTCTTCGCCACCAACACTTCCGGCCTGTCCATCAACGCCATCGCCAGCGCGGTGGTGCGCCGCGACCGTTTCGTCGGCACCCATTTCTTCACGCCCGCGGACGTGATTCCGCTGGTGGAAGTGGTGCGCAACGACGGTACGTCTGAAGACACCGTCGCCCGGGTGATGGCCACGCTGCGCTACGCGGGCAAGCGTCCGGTGCTGGTGCGCCAGGACATCCCCGGCTTCATCGCCAACCGCATCCAGCACGCCCTGGCCCGCGAAGCCATCTCGCTGCTGGAGAAAGGCGTGGCCAGCGCCGAGGACATCGACGAAGTGGTCAAGTGGAGCCTGGGCATCCGCCTGGCCCTGTCAGGACCGCTGGAACAACGCGACATGAACGGCATCGACGTGCACTACGCGATCGCCAGCTATCTCTACAAAGACCTCGAAAACCGTACCGAACCCTCCGAACTCCTGAAGAGCAAGGTCGAAAGCGGCCAGATCGGCGCCAAGAGCGGCCAGGGCTTCTATACCTGGAGCCCCGAACGCCGCGAGCGCGTGCTGCGCGAGAAAAGCGCCGCGCTGGGCGAACTGGCTGAGTGGCTCAACGGCAAGGCCAGCGGCTCCTGACGGGCGAGCAAGCAAAGCATTCACACCATAAGGCGCGGGGCATCCCGCCACCAGCGCCAGCGGGCCACAAGCCCAACCACACAAAGAAAGCAATCGTCCCACCCGCCCCCGCCGACACCCGGCGCCGGGCGGCGCAAGACGCAAGAAAACCAGCCTGACCGGAGTTTGTAGGAAGCATCATGAATAAACTGGCTTCATTCTTTACGGAGCTGATGCGCAAGTATCTGCCCGACCCCTTCGTCTTCGCGATCGCGCTGACCCTGCTTACCGTGCTGCTGGCCATGGGCGTCGAGGGCAAGGGCATCGGCGACATCACGCGCGCCTGGGGCAACGGCTTCTGGAGCCTGCTGGCCTTCACGACCCAGATGGCCGTGATCCTGGCGATGGGCTACGTGCTGGCTACCGCGCCGCTCACCGACCGCATGCTCAACCGCATCGTCAGCCACGTGCACAAGCCGCACACCGCCATCATCGTGGCAACGCTGGTCGGCGGCATCGGCAGCTACCTGAACTGGGGCTTCGGCCTGGTCATCGGCGGCATCGTCGCCAAGAAGCTGGCCTTGAAGGTCAAGGGCGTGCACTACCCCCTGATCATCGCCGCGGCCTACAGCGGCTTCACCATGTACGGCCTAGGCCTGTCGGCCAGCATCCCCGTGCTGGTCGCCACCCCCAACCACCCCACCGCCAAGCAGATGGGCACCATCCCGCTGTCGGAGACCATTTTCTCGGTGCCGATGCTGATCACCAGCCTGGTGATCATCGTGACGCTGCCGCTGCTCAATGCCTGGCTGCACCCCAAGAAGGGCGAGAAGATCGTTGAAGTGGACCCGGCCATCGACCGCGACGCCAATACGTCCAACGCCGCCGAAGACATGCTGGAAAAAGGCACCATCGCCTCCAAGCTGAACAACAGCCGCATCCTGAGCCTGCTGATCGGCGCGCTGGGCATCGCCTACGTGACCTTCCACTTCATGGACGGCGGCTCGCTGGACCTGAACCTGATCAACTTCATCATCCTGTTCCTGGGCATCATCCTGCTGGGCACGCCGGCCGCCTACGTGGCCAAGCTGACCGAAGGCATCAAGACGATCTCCGGCATCATCCTGCAATACCCCTTCTATGCCGGCATCATGGCCATCATGGCCGCCTCTGGCCTGGTCACCACGATCTCGCAAGTGTTCGTCGACGTGGCCACGCCCGAGTCGCTGCCGTTCTGGGGCCTGATCAGCTCGTTCGTCATCAACTTCTTCGCGCCGTCGGCCGGCGGCCACTGGGTCATTCAGGGTCCATTCATGATCGACGCCGCCAAGGAAATCGGCAGCGCGCTGAACCAGACCACCATGGCCGTCATGCTGGGCAATGCCTGGAACGACCTGGTGCAGCCCTTCTGGATCCTGCCCGCGCTGGCGCTGTCCAAGCTCAAGCTGCGCGACGTGATGGGCTATACCGTCATCATGATGCTGTGGGTCGGCGTGATCCACATCACTGCGGTCCTGCTCTGGGGTTATCTCACCCACTGATCGAAGCGCTTACTTTAGGAACGGAACCGATATGAGCAAACCTACTGCGTATCTCGTGACCGGCGGCAGCGCCGGTATCGGGGCGGCGATCATCCGCATGCTGCTGGATGCGGGACACAAGGTCGTCAACATCGACTACAAGCTGCCCGAGAATCCGCCCGCGGGACTGGTGTCGTATCAGGCCGACCTGACCGACGAAGCGCGCACCAAGGAAGTCGCCCGCGAGGTGACCGAGGCCTACAACATCGTGGGCCTGGTCAACAACGCTGGCGCCACCCGCCCCGGCACGGCCGACACGGCCACGCTGGCGGATCTGGACTACGTGGTCAACCTGCATCTGCGCACCGCGCTGATCCTGGTGCAGGCGGCGCTGCCCGCCATGCGCGAAGCCGGCTTCGGCCGCATCGTGAACATGTCGTCGCGGGCCGCGCTGGGCAAGCCTGACCGCGTGGTCTATTCGGCCACCAAGGCCGGCCTGGTGGGCCTGACCCGCACGCTGGCCATGGAGCTGGGCGGCGACGGCATCACCGTCAATGCCATCGGTCCCGGCCCCATCGCCACCGACCTGTTCACCAAGAGCAACCCGGCAGGCGCGCCGCAGACCGAACGCATCATCAACAGCATCGTGGTCAAGCGCCTGGGCACGCCCGAAGACGTGGCGCGCGCCGCGATGTTCTTCCTGTCGCCGGACAACGGCTTCGTCACCGGCCAGATGCTGTACGTCTGCGGCGGCACGACGCTGGGCGTCGCTCCCATCTGAGGCCCGCCATGCGCCTGTCCGCCGCCCTCCTCCATCCCCTGCGCCGCCTAGCGGCGCAGCAGGGCGTGGTTGATCTGGTCAGCCGCGCGGCGCAGGGGCGGCAGGAACGCCGCCAGCATTTCCTCACGCGTAAAGCGGTTGGCATGGCCGCTGACGTTCATCGCGGCGATCACGCGGCCGCTGCGGTCCATGATGGGCACGGCAACCGACTGCAGCCCCGGCTCCAGCTCCTGCGCGACGCAGGCGTAGCCGTCGGCGCGCACGCCAGCCAGCACCCGCTTCAACTCCGCGATGTCGGTGATGGTGTGCGGGGTGTAGGACTGGATCTGGCTCAGCGCCAGCACCCGGTCCAGCTCCGGCTCCGTCAGGCCCGCCAGCAGCACGCGGCCCATCGACGTCACCCAGGCCGGCAGGCGGCTGCCCACGGCCAGGTTGATGGTCATGACCTTGTGCGTGGACAGGCGCAGGATGTAGACGATGTCCGCGCCTTCCAGTACCGACACGGAACACGACTCCCGCGTCTGCTCGGCCACTTCTTCCATGTACGGCAACGCCAGGTTCCACAGCGGCGTGCCGGACAGGTAGGCGTAGCCCAGCTCCAGGATGCGCGGGGTCAGCGAAAACTTGCGGTCGTCGACGGTGACATAGCCCAGGTGCTCCAGCGTCAGCAGGATGCGGCGCGCGCCGGCGCGGGTCAGCCCGGTCACCGCCGCAACCTCGGACAAGGTCATCTGCGAACGGTCGGGGCCGAAGGCCCGGATCACGGACAAGCCGCGCGCGAAGGACTGCACGTAGCTGTCGCTGGGTTGCTGGGTATCTTGCTCGGCCATCCGTCTACCGCAAAAAGAGTAAATGGGGATGACGCCACGCCGGCTCGCCTTGACGCTCGGCTCGTCCCCATGAAACGATGTTCTTCAGAAGAACGAAAGTTCTAATTAAGAACAAATTATGACACGCCACCTATGAGCAAACATCATGATTTCTAAGCTTGTTGCAAGCGCGGCGGCCGCCCTGGCGGACGTACCCGACGGCGCCACCGTCATGATCGGCGGCTTCGGCACCGCCGGCCAGCCCATGGAACTGATCGACGCCCTGCTGGAGCAGGGCGCGAAGGACCTGGTCATCATCAACAACAACGCCGGCAACGGCACCACCGGCCTGGCCGCCCTGCTGGGCGCGAACCGCGTGCGCAAGATCATCTGCTCGTTCCCGCGCCAGGTGGATTCGCAGATCTTCGACGGCCTGTACCGCAGCGGCAAGATCGAGCTGGAACTGGTGCCGCAGGGCAACCTGGCCGAGCGCATCCGCGCCGCCGGCGCCGGCATCGGCGCATTCTTCACGCCCACCGGCTACGGCACCCCGCTGGCCGACGGCAAGGAAATCCGCGAGATCAACGGCCGCCAGTATGTGCTGGAGTATCCGCTGCACGCCGACTACGCGCTCATCAAGGCCGAACGCGGCGACCGCTGGGGCAACCTGGTCTACCGCAAGACCGCCCGCAACTTCGGCCCCATCATGGCCAGCGCGGCGCGCGTGGCCGTGGCGCAGGTGCGCGAAGTGGTTGAACTGGGCGAGCTGGACCCCGAAACCGTCGTGACCCCCGGCATCTTCGTGAAACGCGTCGTGCAGATCGCAGCCACCCCGGCCGCCAAGGAGCAGCAATGAGCACCAAACTGACCCGCGACCAGATCGCCGCCCGCGTGGCGCAGGACATTCCTGAAGGCGCCTACGTGAACCTGGGCATCGGCCTGCCCACGCTCGTCGCCAACCATCTGCCGGCGGACCGCGAAGTCATCCTGCACACCGAAAACGGCATGCTGGGCATGGGCCCCGCCCCCGCCAAGGGCGAGGAAGACTACGACCTGATCAACGCCGGCAAGCAGCCCGTGACCGAACTTCCGGGCTGCTCGTTCTTCCATCACGCCGACTCGTTCGCGATGATGCGCGGCGGCCACCTGGACATCTGCGTGCTGGGCGCCTTCCAGGTGTCGCAGCACGGCGACCTGGCCAACTGGCATACGGGTGCGCCCGACGCGATTCCCGCCGTGGGCGGCGCGATGGACCTGGCGATCGGCGCCAAGGACGTCTTCGTGATGATGGAACTGCAAACCCGCGAAGGCCAAAGCAAGCTGGTCGAGGCCTGCACCTATCCGCTGACCGGCGTGCGCTGCGTGTCGCGCGTGTACACCGACGTGGCGGTATTCGACATCCGCGCCGACGGCGTGACCGTCATCGACATGTTCGGCGACACCACCGCCGACGAGCTGCTGCGCCTGACCGGCCTGCCGCTGAAGTTTTCCCGCTGAGTTTTCATGATCCCGCGCTCCGGCTCCGCCGGAGCGGCATTCCTGGAGAGAGTCATCATGTTGTTCATGGTTCAAATGCAAGTCAATCTTCCCGTCGACATGCCCGCCGAGCGCGCCGACAAACTGAAGGCCGACGAAAAGGCCCTGGCGCAGCAGCTGCAACGCGACGGCAAATGGAAGAACCTGTGGCGCGTGGCCGGCCGCTACGCCAACGTCAGCATCTTCGACGTCGAAAGCAACGACGAACTGCACACGCTGCTGTCCTCGCTGCCGCTGTTCCCGTACATGGACATCAACGTCACGGCGCTGGCGCGCCACCCCTCGGCAATCTGACCAGGAGCGGCTGATGCCCTACATCATCGAAACCTTCGACAAGCCCGGCCACCAGGAAGTGCGCCAGCAGCATCGCGCCGCGCACCTGGAATACCTGGACGCCAACAAGCAGCTGCTGCTGGCCTGCGGCGCCAAGCTGCAGGACGACGGCAAGGACGCCGGCGGCGGCCTGTACATCGTGGCCCTGGAAACGCGCGAAGCCGCGCAGCAGTTCATCGACGCCGACCCGTTCTCCCTCGCCGACCTGTTCGAGCGCGTGACCATCACGCGCTGGCGCAAGGCCTACGTCGACGGCGTCTGCCATCTGTAATCGCAAGGAATAAACCCGCATGTCTTACGCCGATCTCAGCCAGGCACGGCTGTACTACGTCATCGATGGCCCCGCCGACGCGCCGGTGCTCGTGCTCTCCAACTCGCTGGGCACCTGCTCCGACATGTGGGCCCGCCAGATTCCCGAACTCAGCAAGCACTTTCGCGTGCTGCGCTACGACACCCGCGGCCACGGCAAGTCGTCGATCCCCGAAGGCGAATACAGCTTCGAACAACTGGGCAACGACGTCGCCGAGCTGCTGGCGCACCTGAACATCAAGCGCGCGCACTTCTGCGGCCTGTCGATGGGCGGCCCCACCGGCCTGTGGCTGGCGCTGGCGCGCCCCGAACTGCTGGACAAGCTGATCCTGTGCAACACCGCCGCGCGCATCGGCTCGGCCGAAGGCTGGAGCGCCCGCATCGCCGCGGTCGCCGAGCAGACCCTGGAAAAGATGGCGCCCACGCTGGTCGAACGCTGGCTCACCGACAGCTACCGCGCGGCCGAGCCGGGCCTGACCCAGGTGCTGATCGACATGCTGCGCCGCACGCCGGACGCCGGCTACTCGGGCAACTGCGCCGCGCTGCGCGACGCCGACTTCCGCGAACAGGTGGCCTCGATCAAGGCGCCCACGCTGGTCATCAGCAGCACGCACGACCTGGCCGCCACCCCGGCCCAGGGCCGCGAACTGGCCGCAGCCATTCCCGGCGCGCGTTACTTCGAAATGAACACCTCCCATATCTCGAACTGGGAACAACCGGAAGTCTTCACCCGCACGGTCGTCGACTTCCTGAAGGGGTAAGCGGCATGCAGCGCTGGAAAAACCGGCCCGAAGGCTCCAACTGGGGCGACTTCGGACCCGACGACCAACTCGGCCGCCTGAACCTCATCACCGAAGAACAGGTCTTGAAGGGCGCACGCGAGATCCGCGCCGGCAAGACCTTCTGCCTGTCGCTGCCGCTGGACCTGCCCGGCGGCAACGTGCTCAACCCGCGGCGCCATCCGCCGCAGTTGAGCCCCACGCGCCTGGCGGACACGCCGTACTTGAACTTCCCGCTGCGCAACGTCAACCCGGACGCGGTGGACGTGCTGAGCGATGACCAGGTGCTGCTGTCGATGCAGTATTCGACGCAATGGGACGCGCTGGCCCACGTGGGCGCCCTGTTCGACGCCGACGCCGACGGCAAGCCCGAACTGCGCTACTACAACGGCTACCAAGCCGGCGTGGACGTCATCGGTCCGGCCGATGGCGACCATACCGGCTGCGGCTGCAACAGCGGCGGCCCGTCGGCGGCGCTGAAGCTGGGCGTGGAAAACCTGGCGCAGAAAGGCATGCAGGGCCGCGGCGTGCTGGTGGACCTGTTGCGCCACTACGGCCCCGGCCGCACGCTGATCGGCCACGCAGAACTGATGCATGTGCTGGCGACGGACGGCATCAGCGTCGAAGCCGGCGACATGCTGGTGCTGCGCACCGGCTACGCCGAAGCGGTGGTCGCCATGAACGGCAAGCCCGACGCCGAAACGCTGCACACCTACGGCGCCGCGCTGGACGGCACCGACCAGGCGCTGCTGCAATGGATCACGGACAGCGGCATCGCCGCCATCTGCGCCGACAACTACGCCGTGGAAGCCTACCCCGCGCGCGAGCAGACCGGCCCGCGCGCCATGCTGCCGCTGCATCACCATTGCCTGTTCAAGCTGGGATTGCCGCTGGCGGAACTCTGGTACCTGAAGGACCTGGCGGACTGGCTGCACGCCAACGGCCGCCACCACTTCATGCTGACCGCTCCGCCCCTGCGCCTGCCGCATGCCATTGGATCGCCGGTCACGCCGATCGCAACGGTGTAGTCGTCCGCGACCAAGCGCCATCACGCAAATGAAAAGAGCTCCAGACTGGAGCTCTTTTTCATGCAGCCACCGCTACTTCATGCCTTCCCAATGCGGTCCGGGCACGATGATATCGAACAGTTCCAATACCCGCGCCACGGTGTGGTCCACCATCTCTTCGATGGAGGCGGGCCGGTGATAGAACGCGGGCAGCGGCGGAAACACGATGCCGCCCATTTCGGTGACGGCCGTCATGTTGCGCAGATGCGCCAGATTGAACGGCGTCTCGCGCACCATCATCACCAGGCGCCGGCGTTCCTTGAGGGTGACGTCGGCGGCGCGGGTGATCAGGTTATCCGACAGGCCATGGGCCACCGCCGCCAGCGTGCGCATGGAGCACGGCACGATCACCATGCCGGCCGTCTGGAACGCGCCGCTGGCCAGCGTGGCGCCCACGTCGCGCACGCTGTGCACGTGGTCGGCCAGGGCATAGACATCGTGGCGGCTGACGTCCAGCTCGTGCTTGATGTTCAGCACGCCCGAGGCCGACACCACCAGATGCGTTTCGACATCGTCCACGCCGCGCAATGCCTGCAGCATGCGCACGGCGTACAGGGAGCCCGTGGCGCCCGTGATGCCGATGACCAATCGCCGCATGGGCTGATCAGGCCGTTGCGCCGGACTGGTCCAGCAGCGTCTTCAGTTCGCCGGACTCGTTCATCTCGTTCATGATGTCCGAGCCGCCGATGAATTCACCGGCCACGTACAGCTGCGGAATCGTGGGCCAGTTGGAGAATTCCTTGATGCCCTGGCGGACTTCGTCGTCCTCCAGCACATTGACGGTGACCAGCTTCTTCACGCCACAGCCCTTCAGGATCTGAATGGCCTTGCCGGAAAAGCCGCATTGCGGGAACTGGGCGGTGCCCTTCATGAACAGCACGACGGGGTGCTGGGTCACGGTTTCGCGGATGAATTCTTGAACGTCGCTCATGGTGGTCTCTTGGACAGGCATAACGGAATACGCCAATTATAGGTACAGCAGGAAAATCCGCCCGGATACCCCGGGCGTCCCGCCGGGAATGCGGTCAGGCGGACTGGCGCCCCCCGGAAATACGCTCGATGCCGGCCAGGTCCTGGCGGCTGTGCACGTCCTGGAATCCAGCCGCGGCCAGCAGGTCCCGCACGGCCTGCGCCTGGTCCCAACCGTGCTCCAGCCACAGGGAGCCGCCCCGTTTCAGGTGGCGGCCGGCGCCCTGGACGATGCGGGCCAGGTCTTCCAGCCCGCCCGCGCCGTCGGTCAGCGCGCCGCGCGGCTCGAAACGCACGTCGCCCTGGTCCAGGTGCGGGTCGTCGCAGGCCACGTAGGGCGGATTGGACACGATCAGGTCGAAGCCCTCCCCGGCCGGCACGGCCTCGTACCAACTGCCTTCGACCAGGCGCACGGAGGCGGCCAGGTCCCAGGCGTTGCCGGCGGCGACCGCCAGCGCGGCCGCGCTGACGTCGGACGCCATCACCCGGGCGTCGCGGCGCGCCAGCGCAATCGAAATGGCGATCGCGCCGCTGCCGGTGCCCAGATCCAGCACCGCGGGCGCGGCCAGGCCGGCCAGGCATTCCAGCGCGGTCTCCACCAGCACCTCGGTGTCCGGGCGCGGAATCAGCACGTCCGGGGTCACGCGGAAGCGGTGGCCCATGAATTCGCGGTGGCCCAGCAGATAGGCCATGGGTTCCCCGGCCAGGCGCCGCTGGGCCAGGGCCTCGTAGGCCGCGGCCGTTTCGGGCAGCAAGGGATCGGTATCGTGCGCCAGCAGCCAGGCGCGCGGCTTGGCCAGCACGTGCTCCAGCAGCATGCGCACCTCCAGGCGGGGCAGGCGGGCGTCGAGCAGCAGGCTTTTCAGCTGGGGCGGCGTCATGGCCGGTCTCAGATGTCGTCGCCCAGGGCCGCCAGCTGCTCGGCCTGGTGTTCGGAGATCAAGGCGCCGGTCAGCTCTTCCAGGTCGCCTTCCATGATCTGCTGCAGCTTGTACAGCGTCAGGTTGATGCGGTGGTCGGTCACGCGGCCTTGCGGGAAGTTGTAGGTGCGGATGCGCTCGGAGCGGTCGCCCGAACCGATCAGGCTCTTGCGTTCGGCGGCCTCCTTGCTCTGCCGTTCGCGGGTTTCCTTGTCCTTCAGGCGAGCGGCCAGCACCTGCATGGCCTTGTCCTTGTTGCGGTGCTGCGAGCGGTCGTCCTGGCATTCCACCACCAGCCCGGTCGGCAGGTGGGTGATGCGCACGGCCGAATCGGTCTTGTTGATGTGCTGGCCGCCCGCGCCGCTGGCGCGGAAGGTGTCGATGCGCAAATCGCTGGGATTGATGACGATTTCGGACATCTCGTCCGCTTCGGCCATGATGGCCACCGTGCAGGCCGAGGTATGGATGCGGCCCTGCGCCTCGGTGGCGGGCACGCGCTGCACGCGGTGCGCGCCGGACTCGAACTTGAGGCGGCCATAGGCGCCGTCGCCGTCGATGCGCGCGATCACTTCCTTGTAGCCGCCGAGCTCGGAGGCGCTTTCAGACATCAGCTCCACGCGCCAGCCGCGCTGCTCCGCGTAGCGCGTGTACATGCGCAGCAGGTCGCCCGAGAACAGCGCGCTTTCGTCGCCGCCCGTGCCGGCGCGGATTTCCAGGAACACGCTGCGTCCGTCGTTGGGATCGCGCGGCAGCAGCAGCAACTGCAATGCGCCTTCCAGCTCCTCGAGCTTGACGCGGCCGGACTTGATCTCGTCCTCGGCCATGGATTTCAGGTCCGGGTCGGACAGCATTTCTTGCGCCGCGGCCAGATCATCCTCGGTGCGGGCAAAGGCGGTGAACGCCTCGACCACGGGCTCCAGTTCCGCGCGTTCACGCGAGAGCTTGCGGAAACGGTCCATGTCGGACGCGGTTTCCGGTTCGGCGAGCAATGCGTCGACCTCGATGAGGCGGTGGCACAGGTGCTCCAGCCGGCTGCGCATGGAAGATTTCATGGGGAATGACCAAAAAGAAAAGCGGGAAAGCGGATAGCGGGCGCCCAAAAGACGAACGCCCGCCAGGAGGCGGGACGTGGGGCAGAGTCGCTAACGGCGGGAGTCGCGGCCGGGGAACAGGCGCGGCATCCAGGCAAGCAGCTGCTTGCGGTCCTCGCCTTCGCTGCGGTTCAGGGCCGCCAGCGGGCCGTGCAGGTACTTCTGCGTCAGGCCGTGGGCCAGTTGTTCCAACACGGCTTCCGGCGATTCGCCCCGCGCCAGCAGGCGGCGGGCGCGTTCCAGTTCCGCGCTGCGCACGTCTTCGGCGGCCTGGTGCAGGTCGCGGATGACGGGCACCACTTCGCGGGACTGCATCCAGTGCATGAAGCCCTGGACGCGGGTTTCGATGATGGCTTCGGCCTGCACCACGGCCGCGCGGCGCGCGTCGGTGCCGGTCTGCACCAGGCGGCCCAGGTCGTCCACCGAATACAGGTAGACGTCGTCCAGGCGGCCGACCTCGGGTTCGATGTCGCGCGGCACGGCCAGGTCGATCATGACCATGGGGCGGTGGCGGCGCAGGCGCGTGGCCCGCTCCACCATCCCCAAACCGAGGATGGGCAGGGAGCTTGCCGTACAGGAGACGATGACGTCGAACTCGGACAGGCGGTCCGTCAGGTCCGACAGCTTCATGGTGCTGGCCGCAAAGCGGTTGGCCAGGACCTCGGCGCGTTCGGCCGTGCGGTTGGCCACCACCATGCTGCGCGGACGCTGCGCGGCGAAGTGCGTGGCGCACAATTCGATCATTTCGCCCGCGCCGATGAACAGCGTGCGGGCCTGGTCCAGGTTGCCGAACACACGTTCGGCCAGGCGCACCGCGGCGGCGGCCATGGACACCGACTGCGCGCCGATGGCGGTTTGCGACCGGACTTCCTTGGCCACCGAGAAGGTGCGCTGGAACATCTGGTGCAGCAAGGTGCCCAGCGACCCGGCTTCGCCGGCCGCGCGCACGGCGTCCTTCATCTGGCCCACGATCTGGGTTTCGCCCAGCACCATGGAGTCCAGGCCACTGGCCACGCGGAAGGCGTGGCGCACGGCGTCGTCCTGATGATGGCGGTAGAGATGCGGGCGCAGCGTGCCGGCGTCCAGGCGGTTGTAATCGGCCAGCCAGGCGGGCAGCTGATCGGCCACGTGGCCGTCGGCGGCGCAGTAGATTTCGGTGCGGTTACAGGTGGACAGGATGGCGGCTTCGCGGACCGAGCCGCCGAACGCCGAACGCAGGCCTTCCAGCGCGGGCTTCACCAGATCGACGGGCATGGAAACGCGTTCGCGGACCGAAACCGGCGCGGACGTGTGATTCAGACCGAAGGCAAGGACAGCTACCGACATGTGGGAAGGATGGCCGGGCCATCCGCGCGTAAGCGTTAAGTACTGCCACTAAGAACGAGGCGCCGCACCGGGGATATACAAACCTGGATGCAGCGTCAGACCGCTAATCATTATACCCCTGCGGGTAATCCCCAGGCCATTTCACCCCCGGGCCGCGACCCTGGGTCGCACCTTTCGTGCCGTCCGCCCAACAATTCGGCCCTTGATTCAGGCGACGCCCCGGCAGGGCGGCGAAATATCCAGGGATTTTCTCCCCGACTGGCGCAAGCCTCAAAAATTGTGTATAGTTGCGGACTTCGTTGGCCTGGTAGCTCAGTCGGTAGAGCAGAGGATTGAAAATCCTTGTGTCGGTGGTTCGATTCCGCCCCAGGCCACCAAAAGATTCAAGCAACGAGCCCCGCACAAGCGGGGCTTTTTGCTTTGGTCTGTTGGCTTCTGCCACTTTTGGCGCCCTGATGCCGGCTCATTTCATTGGCTGAGACTGATCAAGCGCTCCATGATGAGGCCGGCGCGCTCTGGCTCGGCAATAAGACCTGGCAGCACGTTCGCGAAGTCAGGATTCTTGACTAATCGGGCGAATGCATCGCCTACGGCTTTGCGCAATTCGACTGGGGCGACGGCCAGTTCTGCGCCCAGTTCCCCACGCCCATCGATGATGTTCAGCACATCTTCCAGGTCATGGCTGTTTATGAAATCGCCGCCCCCTCGGCTGGCGAAAGCTTCAAGTTTGGTGGCGACAAAGGCCACAGCGCTCATTAGCTTGATCGTGACACCATTTCCCAGATCAATGGTGCCCGCAGTCTCGGCCGCGTAGGGATACCAGCGATTGGAAAAGCCCAGGACCTCCGGCTGAATTGGCATAAGGTCAAAGATCACGCCAGATTTCTTGTGTACCCACCGCCAAATAACATCGCAGCTCACATCGCGCGCAAATCCGCGCGCCGCCACGGCTTCTTCGAAGCGATGGAACCTGGCTCGATTACCCTCCAGCACGGCATCCACGTCGCGCGTAGCGCGTACGGGGTCGGCCAATGGGTCAGTGATTAGCAAGCCCGCCACGGCGCCCCCGACAAACACGACCTGCCCCCGCAGTTCGCCCAGTGCCTCGGCGATGCTGCGCAAGTAAGGCAGGTTAGGGTCGTCAGCCCGCATCGGCAGCTCCTGCGTCGACGCGCATCAGTTCAGTCTCCATCAGTTTGGCGGCAAGCGCACGCTCGCGGGCGCGCCCGGTGCGCAAGGCATCCAACAGCGCGAGCAGACGGTGCAGCGCCGGGTCCGATAGAGCAGCCTGCGGTGCTGTGCGGTAGAGCGGCGAAAGCGTGGGCCCTTTTGATGAGCCCGTGGGGTGTGCCCAGACGGGCGCCTCTCCTGGAGCTGCCATCAATTGGCTGGCCAAAGGGTCGCTGCCGAAGGCTGTCGGCACGCCACGCTTGACCGGCCCCAGTGTGGCCGGCCAGACGTAGCGCGCGCCGTGCACGACAAACTCTAGAAGATTGGCACGTACAGGTGACCATTGACCGCGTGCCGGCGCCACCGCCAGGCCCGATGCCACGGAGCGCTTCACGCTCGCATGGGCCTCCGAAGCGCTCATAGACAGCGCTGCCCCCAGCGCGGCGTAGGTCCAGCGCTGCGGCGGATGGGCGGCCACCTTTAGCAATACCAGCAGGTCTTGAGGTTTTAGTTCCATCTCAGGGTGATATTCGCTATTCGCGAATTACGAATATCGCTGACGAGACGTTTTTTTGCAAGTGCCCTACCCTCTATCCGCGGCCAAAAAAAGCCCAGCCCTTACCGGCTGGGCTTTTTGCTTTCCGGACGCCCCTTTCCCTCAAGCGCGCTTCCGCGATATCGTAAGACGCCATTTTTCGTAGCCCGCCGCATCCATCCACCGGAGCCGCGACATGCGCGCCCAAGCAACGGCAAGAGCAAAAGCGCTTTTCGGTCTGATTGCACTGCTGGCCAGCCTGCTCGGCCCCGCCTACGCCCAGGGCACCGCGACGGAGCCGGCCCGCCCCGTCCCGGCTTCCACGCAGGCCCACGCGATCCTGGTGGCAGAGATCCCGCTGCGCGCGGATACCGATCACCGCTATGCCGAAAGCGTCATGGAGCGCATCACGGGGGCCGACCCCACCGACTCGCTGGCGCCCCGCCTGGAATCGATTTCCCGGTCCGTGGACGAAAAGCTCCAGCAGTTCCTGCCGGCTCAATTGCGCACCCTGCCCATCATGCGGCTGGAAAGCCTGGAGCGGCACTGGATGTTCGATGCGAGGCGTTTCGCCGACTGGCAGGCGGACATGCGCCAGGCGACCGCCGCCTACGCCAGCGATGCCGCCGAGCTGGCGCGCCGCCGCGAAGCATGGCAAGTGCTCAAGGGCGCGCCCGGCGCCGCCGATCTGCCGCCTGCCCTGACCGCGCGGATGGATTCGGTCATCGCGCAACTGGCCCGGGCCGAACAAGCCTTGTCGGTGCCGCTGGGCCGCCAGATCGCGCTGGGCCAGCGCGCCAACTCCGTCGAAGAACGCATCCAGGCCGGACAGCGCTCGGTAGCCGACGCCATCAGCTACATCGATGCCCGCCTGCTCGAACTGGACGGACCGCCGCTGTGGGCCGCCACCTTCACGCCCACCGCCCGCAGCGATGCAAGGGCCTATCTGCGCAGCGGCCTGGACATGGAAATGCGCTTCGCCCGCCAGTACGCGGCGGCCGATACCGGCAACCAACTTGCCCTGCACGTGCTGCAAGTGGTGCTGCTGCCCCTGCTGCTGTGGCTGGCCTGGCACAGCCGCCACGCCATCCGGGCCGGCGAAATGAGCGAGACAGCCGCGCGGGTGCTTGGGCGCCCGCTGTCAGCCTGGCTGCTGCTAGCCATGATGGGCGTGCAACTGCTGGAGTCGGACGCGCCACTGATCGTGCTGCAGATCGCCCTGCTGCTGGCGGTCGTCCCCGTGCTGCGCCTGCTGCCGCCAACCGCGCGCGAGCAACTCGACCTGTGGCCCTACGCCATCACCGGGCTGTATCTGGCGGAGCGGCTGGGCATCTTCTTCCTGGCCAGCGAAACGCTGTACCGGCTGCACAACCTCGTCATCACCCTGCTGGCCCTGGCCACGGCGCTGTGGCTGCATGCCCGGGCCAAGCGCCGCGGCAGCGCGGCCCAGGCGCCCGGCCGGCTGCACCAGGCCGTGCGCATCGGCGCTTGGGCCGCGGTGGCGCTGCTGGCCATTGCCGGCATCGCCAACCTCGTCGGCAACCTGTCGATGGCCGAGATGCTGACCAGCGCCGTCATCAGCAGCGGCTATTTCGGCCTGATGCTCTACGCCGGGGTCACCATCATCGTCACCCTGCTGCAACTGATGCTGGCGCGGCCCGGGGTGTCGCGCTTTCGCATCGCGCGCGAGCATGCTCCGCCTCTGGTGCAATTGCTGATCCGCCTGGTGATGGCCAGCGCGGTCGCGGGCTGGGCCATCTACACGATGGACCGCTTCCGCATCCTGCGCGCCACCTACGCCTTCACTACGAAGGTGCTTTCGTACACGCTGGCGCTCGGCGACATCACCATCAGCCTGGGCAACATCCTGGTGTTCGCGATCTCGGTGCTGATCGCGTTCTGGGCCGCGCGCGCGATCCGCCTGGTACTGCACGACGAAGTGCTGGCCCGCATGCCGCTGCCGCGCGGCGTGGGCAACAGCATCGCCTCGCTGACCTACTACTCGGTGCTGCTGCTGGGCCTGGCGGTGGCGCTGTCGGCCGCCGGCGTCAGGACCAGCCAATTGGCCCTGGTGCTCGGCGCCCTGGGCGTGGGCATCGGCTTCGGCCTGCAGAACGTGGTCAACAACTTCGTGTCGGGCCTCATCCTGATGTTCGAGCGCCCGATCCAGCCCGGCGACGTGGTGGAAATCGGCGAAACCTCCGGCCAGGTGCGCGAGATCGGGATGCGCGCCACCCGCATCCGGACCTTCGAGGGCGCCGACGTGGTGGTCCCGAACGGCACCCTGCTGTCGGAGAAGCTGACCAACTGGACCATGCTGGACCGCAACCGCCGCATCGAAATCAACCTTGGCCTGGCCTACGGCACGGACCCCGCGCAGGCCATCGAACTGCTGGGCTCGGTGGCACGCGGCACGCTGGGCGTCTCCACCCAGCCGGCGCCCATCGCGCTCTTCATGGGCTTTGGCGCAAGCTCCCTGGATTTCAGCGTCCGCGCCTGGACGCCGGACTTCGACCAATGGATGTCCATCCGCAGCGACATGCTGTCGCGGATGTACGAGGCGCTGACGCGGGCCGGCATCGAGATCCCCTATCCGCAGACCGATCTGCACCTGCGCAGCATTTCCCCGGAAGCCGGCGCCGTCCTAGCGCAAGCCCGCCACGCGGCGCCGGATGGCGGACCGCCGCCCACATGACGCGGATATTGTGTATAGTGGCGGACTTTCGCGTTGGCCTGGTAGCTCAGTCGGTAGAGCAGAGGATTGAAAATCCTTGTGTCGGTGGTTCGATTCCGCCCCAGGCCACCAATGAATTCAAGCACTTGGCCCCGCCTTTGGCGGGGCTTTTTGCTTTGGGGCGCGGCGGCGCGTGTCGGATAGCATAGTCATGCCGTGCCATCCCTGACTTCCCCCCTACGCGATGAAGCCTGACTCCACCTCCCCCTCTTCCTCCATCGGCATGGGCCGCGCGGCGCTCGTGCTGTATCGCGCGCTCTGGCACTACGCCGAAGGCGCCCGGCGGCAGCTGATGGGCGCCATCGCGCTGCTGTCCGGCGCGCAACTGGTCAAGCTGACCCTGCCCTGGCTGGCCTCGCACGCCATCAATGCCTTGCAGCAGAACGACATGCCCACCGCCGGCCTGTGGATCCTGTTCCTGGTCGGCAGCTACATGATGTCCTGGGTGTTCCACGGGCCGGGACGCGTCCTGGAAGGCAATGTGGGCGTGCATGTCCGCGAACGGCAGGCCGACGATCTCTATGCCCGCATCGCCGCCGCCCCGCTGACCTGGCGCGACGGCCGCCACTCCGGCGATCTGCAACACCGCGTGCTGCAATCCAGCCGCGCCTTGTCGACGTTCGCCCGCAGCATGTACGGCTACCTGCACAGCGCCTTGAATTTCATCGGCCCGCTGGTGGCGCTGACCTTGCTGTCCCACGTCAGCGGCATCATCGCCGTAAGCGGCTACCTGATCATCGCCCTGGTCACCTTGCGCTTCGACCTCGCGCTGATGCGGCTGGCCCGCGACGAAAACGACCAGGAACGCCGCTACGTCGCGGCGCTGCTCGATTTCGTCAGCAATGCCGGCACCGTGATAGGCCTGCGGCTGCAAGCCGCCTCGCGCAAGATCCTGGGCCGCCGCCTGCAGGCGGTCATGAAGCCCTTGCGCCGCGCCCTGTGGGTCAACGAAGTGAAATGGTGCGTGGTGGACCTGGCGGGCATGTGCCTTACCTGGATCCTCGTCGTGGAGTACGTGCTGCGGCACCGCGAACCCGGGCAGGCGCTATTGCTGGGCACTATCTTCATGATCTATCAATACGCCCAGCAGGCCGCGTCCGTGGTCAGCGCCATCGCTTCCAACTTCCAGAGCTTTGCGCGCATGCACACCGACTACAGCAGCGCCGAACCCATCTGGCAGGCGCCCGGCAACCCCAATGCTGCCGTCCCCGCGGTCCAAGCCGACGCGCCATGGCAGACCCTGGAGTTGCGCGGCGCGACCTGGCGCTATTCGGATGAAGGCCGCGGCGGCCTGCATGGCGTCGACCTGGTGCTGCGGCGCGGTTCGCGCGTCGCGCTGATCGGCGCCAGCGGCGGCGGCAAGAGCACCCTGCTGCGCACCCTTGCCGGACTCTATCCGCCGCAGCAGGGCGAGCTGCTGCTCGACGGCAAGCCGGTGGACTGGGCCGAACTGCGCACGTTGGCCACGCTGATTCCGCAGGAAGCCGAAGTCTTCGAAGCCAGCGTGCAGGAAAATCTCACCTTCGGCGAACCTGCCGAAGCGGCCGCGCTGCAAGCCGCCGTGCACACCGGCGTGTTCGACGAAGTGCTGCAACGCATGCCCGAGGGCCTGGCCAGTCCGATGAATGAACGGGGCAACAACCTGTCCGGCGGACAACGCCAACGCCTGGCCCTGTCGCGCGGGGCGCTGGCCGCGCACGGCAGTTCCCTGCTGCTTCTGGACGAGCCCACCAGCGCGCTCGACCCGCAAGCCGAAGGCCGGGTGTTCGACCGCATGTACGCCGCGTTCCCCACGGCTTGCATCGTGGCCTCGGTGCACCGGCCCAGCCTGCTCAACCGCTTCGACACCATCGTGGTGATGGACGCGGGGCGCGTGGTCGATGCGGGACCGCGCGACGAAGTGCTGGCCCGGCATCATCCTTGATGGGCGACAACGGCCGCCTGGGACCAATACACTCACCATCCATGACACAGCCGCCCACCCTCCATACCGCGCAGCGCCCTCCCCGCCGAAAGCGGACCAGCCTGCTCGTCTACGTCTGCCTGATCATCAGCCTGGTGTTTGTCTACCTGGGCACGGAAATGATCCGGGACGGCGCCGAGGCGGGCATTCCCGTCACGCTGTTCTTCGGCATCTGCGCGGCGACCGGTGTTCTACAGATATGGCCGCAACTGCTGCAGCGCGACTCGCGCTCGGCCGCAACGATGCTGGTGCGGTATCCAGGCCCCCTGGAGCTCAAGGCAGCGAAAGGCAAGCTGCTGGTGTTCTCCCTGCTGTCGGCGGGCTTCGGCGGCGTGATCCTGTGGATGCTGCTGCACGAATCGCTGCCGCCGCTGAAGCAATTGATCCTGTGGCCGGGCGCCGCGTTCTTTCTGTTTGGCGCAGTCATGCTGCTGGTTCGCGCAGCCAAGGACGGCACCAGCCTGCGCCTGGGTCGCGATGGCTTCGAAACACAACAGGTATGGAACGGCAGGACAATACGCTGGCAAGACACCAGCGAGTTCACCGTGGTCAGAGTCAGCCGCGCGGTGCCCAAGCTCATTGTTTTCGACGACGCGGCGGTCGAGCGGGCGGGCACGATGGGGCTCAACCGGCATTTCGTCGGCCGCAATTCCAGCCTGGGTGAAACTTACGGGCTGACCCACGAAGCGTTGGCCGAACTGCTCAATGCGTGGCGCAAGCGCGCGCTGGAGCAGGATGCGATTTTTACGCGGTGGCCTGATAACCAATGACCGGCGCATCGTGTCGGATGTACGCCCACCTGTGCCGCAACATTACAGAAAAGTAATCCCCACGTAACCTCCCCGCCCCCGTCAGCCCCCCACACTGGGGTCCATGCACTTCCAGACCACAGAAAGGAGCTGAACATGAAGACCCTGACCACCTTTTTCAGCGCATGCGCGTTGAGCCTGGGCTTGATCGGCGCGGCCCACGCGCAGGCCGCGGGCAGCGAGCATTCCACGCATCACGCCACTCCCGCCGCGGCGAGCGAGCCGGCCTCGAAGCCGCAAATGGCGCCGGGCGGCGGCATGATGAAGAACATGGAGGCGCACATGCAGGCCATGAATGGCATGCATCAGAAAATGGCTACGGCCCGGACGCCGGAAGAGCGCCAGGCCTTGATGGCCGACCACATGAAGTCCATGCCCGCCAATGGCGCCCGCATGCAGGGCTGCCAAGAGATGATGGGATCGATGATGAACCCGGCGGGTGATGCGCCGTCGGCGGCGGAACCCGCAACTTCCCCGGCGGCCAAGGGCTGACCGCCATGAGTCATCGCTGCGGCCGGCCCCGCAGCGATACCACTGCGGCAAGTCTGTTGCGCCGCAGGCGTCCGGCCTGGGCATAATAGGCGCACGAAGGATCACACCGGCACTCGAAAGGGATGGGTATGAATCACTCTCGTCACGGCGACGCTGCATCGAAGGACGGCACGCTCTATGTGTGCCCCATGCACCCGGACATCCGCCAGGACCACCCGGGACGCTGCCCCAAGTGCCAGATGCATCTGGTGCCAGAAGGACAGGTACAGGATCAGGCTGCGCATGCACACGGCGACCATGAAGCGCACCAGCATCACGGCCCCGACCACGGTAGCCGCCAGGCAGGCCACGACGCCGCCGCCCAGCCTGCCGCGCCCCCCGAGATCCCCCCAGGCACCATCTACACCTGCCCCATGCACCCGGAGATCCGCCAGGATCACCCCGGGAACTGCCCCAAATGCGGCATGACGCTGGAGCCGCTCATCCCGTTGGACGAGGAAGACAACAGCGAACTCAAGGATTTCCAGCGCCGCTTCTGGTGGACGCTGCCCCTGACCCTCATCGTGGCCGTGATGGCCATGCTCGGCCATCGCCTGGGCTGGTTCGACATGGCGACCCAGAGCTGGCTGGAGTTGGCGCTGTCCCTGCCGGTGGTGTTTTGGACGGGCTGGCCGTTCTTCGTGCGCGGCTGGCAATCCCTGGTGCATCGCAGTCCGAACATGTGGACGCTGATCAGCCTGGGCACGGCGGCCGCGTTCATCTACAGCGTGGTCGCCACGCTGGCGCCTGGCGTGTTCCCGGATTCCTTTGTCTCGATGGGCCGCGTGGCGGTGTACTTCGAGGCCGCCGTGGTCATCATCTCGCTGACCATGCTGGGGCAGATCCTGGAACTGAAGGCGCGTTCGCAAACGTCCGCCGCGATCAAGGCCCTGCTCGGCCTGGCGCCCAAGACGGCGCGGCGCATCAACGCCGACGGCAGCGAGGAAGACGTGCCGCTGAATCACGTGCACGTGGGCGACCTGCTGCGCGTGCGCCCCGGCGAGAAAATCCCGGTGGACGGCGTCGTCACCGAGGGCCGCAGCGCCGTGGACGAGTCCATGCTTACCGGCGAGCCCGTACCCGTCAGCAAGCGCGAAGGCGACAAGCTGATCGGCGCCACGCTCAACACCAGCGGCACCCTGGTGATGCGGTCAGAAAAGGTCGGCGCGGCCACCATGCTGGCGCAAATCGTGCAGATGGTCGCCAACGCCCAGCGCTCCAAGGCGCCCATGCAGCGCATGGCGGACGTGGTGGCAGGAAAATTCGTCATTGGCGTGGTGCTGGTGGCGATCTCCACGCTGCTGGTATGGGGCTTTTTCGGGCCGGAGCCCAGCTGGGTGTATGGCCTGATCAACGCGGTCGCAGTGCTCATCATTGCCTGCCCCTGCGCGCTGGGGCTGGCGACGCCCATGTCGGTCATGGTGGCCACGGGCCGCGGCGCCGCACAGGGCGTGCTGTTCCGCGACGCCGGCGCCATCGAAAAGATGCGCGAGGTGGACACGCTGATCGTGGACAAGACCGGCACCCTGACCGAAGGCAAACCCGCCTTCGACACCGCGGTCGCCGCGCCCGGGTACACGCCCGACGAGGTGCTGCGCCTGGCCGCCAGCCTGGACCAGGGCAGCGAACATCCGCTGGCCGACGCCATCGTCAGCGCGGCGCGCGCGCAGGGCCTGACGCTGGCCAAGGCCGAGGACTTCGACTCCGGCAGCGGCATCGGCGTGCGCGGCATGGTGGAAGGCAAGCGCCTGGCGCTGGGCAACACCGCCCTGATGGAACAGGAAGGCGTGCAGGTCGACGCGCTGCGCGCTGACGGCGAACGCCTGCGCGGCGAAGGCGCCAGCATCATGCACCTGGCCGTGGACGGCCAGTTCGCCGGGATCCTGGCCGTGACCGACCCGATCAAGCCCAGCACGCATGAGGCCATCCAGAACCTGCACGGCAGCGGTCTGCGCATCGTGATGGCGACAGGCGACGGCCTGACCACCGCCCGCGCCGTCGGCGCCGCGCTGCGCATCGACGAGGTGCATGGCGAGGTCAAGCCGGCCGACAAGCTGGCGCTGGTGGAAAAGCTGCAACAGGACGGCCATGTGGTGGCGATGGCGGGCGATGGCATCAACGACGCGCCGGCACTGGCGCGCGCCGACGTGGGCGTGGCCATGGGCACGGGCACCGATGTGGCGATGAACAGCGGCCAGGTGACGCTGGTCAAGGGCGACCTGCGCGGCATCGCCGCCTCGCGCCAGATCTCCATCGACACCGTGCGCAACATGCGACAGAACCTGATGTTCGCCTTCGTCTACAACGGCATCGGCGTGCCGATAGCGGCGGGTGTGCTGTATCCGTTCACGGGCTGGCTGCTGTCACCGATGATTGCGGCGCTGGCGATGAGCCTGAGTTCGGCTTCGGTGATATTCAATGCGTTGAGGTTGCGGGGCGAAAAATAAACGCCCCATACTGCATGGACGTCCATTACTTGGGGTAGTACGAACGGCCACGTCAATGCGCTCGCACTGGCCAAACTCGATTCATCGCAGAAATGAGAAACCCGCCCTGGGAGCACTGTGCCTGCGCTCGTGCACAGGCCTGAAGTGTGGCGGGTGTTGTTAAGCGCAGTATACCTAGAGGCTCGGCAATGGAAACGCCCATTCTTGCACTATAAGACTGACACACGGGCCCTTGCTTCGCCGGTTGCATACGCTTCTCTCGTCGTTGCGGATTTCAGCAATTCTGGCTCTACATCGACGATGCACACAACAGCGTATGGGACGTTTTCGGCCTATAAGGTGCCTGCGCTCAGACGCGTTGTTCCTATATGCAGGTACATATCAACATTTACCTAGTTTCCGGAACACTCGCCCAACCGCTGCAGCGTCCTCGCCACCACCCTGTCGCAATCATCCCCATCGAACTCAAACAAGCTCTTCTCCACCACCCCCACATCCCGCGCCAGCGCCTCGCGCAGCAAGGCGTTGGCGCGGAAATGGCGGCTGCGGACGGTGGCTTCGGGGATGCCCAGGCAATGCGCCGTTTCCTCGACGGAAAGCTCCTCGACCGAGCGCAGCACGAACACGGTCCGGAACGAGACCGGCAAGGCGTCCAGCCGCGCTTCGAGCAGGCCCCTGAGCTCGGCTCGAGCAGCGGCGTGGTAAGGCGGGTTGAAGTCGTTGATGGTCATCGCATCAATCTCTTTCTCTATGTCGTCGGCGATGGGCAACAGCGCCTCGCGCCGGCTGTGCTTGCGCAGCCGGCCGTAGCATTCGTTGAGCAAGAGCCGCGTCAGCCAGGTGAACAGCGTCGATTCGCCGCGGAACGCGGCCATGTTCCGGTATGCCGCCAGGTAGGCTTCCTGCAAGGCATCCTCGGCGTCGGCGTCGTTGCGCAGGGTGGCTCGCGCCAGGCGGTAGAGCCGCCGGTTGTGCCGCCGCATCATCAATTCGAACGCGGTCTGCTCGCCCGCCACGATGCGATGCGCGAGCGCCAGGTCTTCCTCTTCGGCCAGCGGTGCCGCCAGCGCCGCAAGTGCAGTCATGGGTCTGACCTCCGCCATGCGTCATTGCGCAATCAACGTGCCCTGCATCGTCGGATGGAACAGGCAGACATAAGCGCTGCTGCCCGCCTCCCGCACAGTGTAGGTCCATGAGGCGCCGGCTGCGATAACCCCTGAGTCGAACGCCTTGGATACCGCGGAGGCGGTATGCGGGACCAGGTCCTTGTTGATCCAAGTAACCTTTTCGCCCGGCTTCAGCGTCAGCGTCGCAGGCGTGAACTGCATCCCTTCGATGGTCACCACATGTTCGGCCTGCTGAGTGGCGGGCGGGATCTGTTGGGCGGTGGCCAACCCGCCCGCCAGCAACAGGCCCGCAGCCAGCGCGGCCAGACTTGCGCGTCCGGACCCGCGCGCGCCGGGGATCGTTCTTTCAGCCACCGTTGAGCCTCTTTTGCAGGGATTTGGCATGCTCCAGATGCGCGATGAACGCGGGCCGCACCTTGACCAGCAAGGCCTTCAACTCCGCGTTGGTCGCGCCCGGAATCAGGGTCGTATCCAACGCCTGGATCACGGCCTCGTGATAGGCCACCTCGTGATCCACATAAGCCTTGTCGAACGCGGCGCCGCTCATGCCCTTGAGCGCGGCGAGGTTCTTGTCGCCGCCTTGCTGCAGGTTGTCGCTGGTCGGATTGGGTTCGGGCGTGACCTTCAGCTTTTGCACCAGTTCGCCGGCCGACTGGTTGACGGCGCCATGGTCGGTCACCATCAACGCGGCGAACTCGCGCACATCCTTGTTGCCGGTCTTGTCCTGCGCCAGTTTGCCGGCGTCGATGTCGACCTGGTTGGCAACCACGACTATGGCCGCGATCTGCGGATCCGTCGGCCCGTTGCCATGGGCAAACACGCCGCAGCTCACCAGGGCCAGCGCATGGAACCATCTTGCTTGAATCGCTTTCATCTCATCCCCCAAACCATGAATGCAGGCGCGGCCGGAATGGCCAGGAACCTTGCCTGCTTATGGGGTTGGATGTCGCGAAAACGCGCCGCGTTCCGGCGCGGACTGCACGGGGGGGAATCAGCCCACCGGCACCGCCATGCCGTACTTGGCGCGGTTCAGCACCACCAGCGTGGAAAAGCGCTTGACGTTGGGATTGCCCCAGAAATTGCGCTGGGCGAAGGCCTCGTATTCGGCCATGTCGCGCATGGTGATGGTCAGGACGAAGTCCACCTCGCCCGTCACCGACAGGCACTGCATGATTTCCGGCGCGGACTGCATGGCGCGCTTGAACTGGTCGAGCTTGTCGGCGCGTTCGCTTTCCAGCGTCACCAGCACGACCATCATGATGCCGCGGCCCACGGCACCCGGATCGACCACGGAAACGTCCCCCAGCACCACCTTGGATTCGCGCAGCCGCTTCATGCGGCGCAGGCAGGACACCGGCGACAGGTTCACGCGCTGCGCGACTTCCTGGCTGGTGCGCTGGTTGTCTTCCTGCAGGCTTTGCAGGATCTGAAGGTCAAAATCGTCTAGTTCCATAAGGGTCTCGGAACGGCTGGAAACGGGCTGGAAAGGGCTCGCCAACAGATTCTAAGCCCGGCCGCGCCGGAATCCGGCCCCATTTTGACGGGAAACTTCATTTCCGCGTCCCGCGATGCAGGAATTATTCAGCAGGCTTGCTTACACTGAGAGCCCTCTGCCCGCGCCGCGGGTACGTCCGTCCCCCCGTATCATGCCGTCACTCCAGCTTTTCCTGCTGTTCCTCGCTGCCGACGCGGCGCTCAAACTCACGCCCGGCCCCGATATGGCGCTGACCCTTTCCCGGGGCATGACGCAGGGGTTCCGGCCCGCCTTCCATAGCGTCCTGGGCAACGTCGCCGCCGGATTCATCCAGGTGCCGGCGGTGGTGCTGGGCCTCGCCTCGGTGCTGCAGGCGTTCCCGTCGCTGTTCATGGGGATCAAGGCGGCCGGCGGCATGTACCTGGGCTACCTGGGCGTCAAGGCCATCGTCCGCTGCGCGCGCTCGGCCGACGTGTCGCTGGCCGCGCGCCCCGGGGATGCGCGCGACGCCTTCTGGCAGGGCTTCACGACCAATCTGCTGAACCCCAAGGTGCTGTTGTTCATGATCGCCTTCCTGCCGCAGTTCACCACGCCGGACAATGGGCCGGTGTGGATCCAGATGCTGGTGCTGGGCGTGACGATGAAAGTCTTGAGCCTGCCCTACGGCAGTTTCTTCGCCTACGGCGCTTCCCGCATCCGCGGCTGGGTGGGGCGCAATCCCTGGTTCCTGCGCATGCAGCAAGGCCTGCTGGGCGCCGTCATGCTCGGCCTGGCGCTGTATGTGCTTTACTCCACCGCCGCAAATCTGACGCCCTGAGCCGCCCGCCGTCCTGTACGTATCCAGCCTTTCCGCCATTGCCATGACCGCCGCAACCCTGAACACCGGACGCAACGCGTCGTCCTCCACCCTGCTCCCCATCCTGTCGTTGATCGGCGCGATGGCCTCGCTATGCGTTGGCACGTCGTTCGCCAAGTCGCTCTTCCCAATGGTGGGCGCGCAGGGCACCACCGCCTACCGCATCGCCATCGGCGCGCTGATCCTGGTGGCGATCTGGCGCCCGTGGCGCTTTCCGCTGACGCGCCAGGCCGCGGCCAAGATCGCGCTGTACGGCGTGACGCTGGCCTGCATGAACCTGCTGTTCTACATGGCCTTGCGCACGCTGCCGCTGGGCGTGGCCATCGCCATCGAATTCATCGGCCCGCTGACCCTGGCGGTGGCGCTGTCGCGGCGCGCCATCGACTTCGTCTGGATCGGCTGCGCCATCGCCGGGCTGGTGCTGCTGATTCCCACTGGGCAATCGGTGCATGACCTGGATCCCGTCGGCATCGCCTTTGCGCTGGGCGCGGCGGTGTGCTGGGCGCTCTACATCATCTTCGGCAAGATGGCCGGCAACGTGCATGGCGGACAGGCCACCTCGCTGGGACTGACCGCGGCAACGCTGGTGGCGCTGCCCATAGGCGCTGCGCACGCCGGCACGGCCCTGCTGGACCCGACCCTGATCCTGGCCGGCATCGCGGTGGGCGTGCTGTCCAGCGCCTTGCCCTATTCGCTGGAAATGGTGGCGCTGCGCCGCCTGCCGCAGAAGACCTTCGGCGTGCTGCTCAGCATGGAACCCGCCATGGGCGCGCTGGCTGGCGTGATCGTGTTGAACGAGCAACTGTCGCAGACGCAATGGCTGGCCATCTGCGGGATCATCGTCGCTTCCGCAGGCTGCGCGGCGACCGCCCGGCGGCAAAATACCGCCCCCACGCCCGCGCCGGACTGAGCGCGGACGCGCGCCGCCGCCGTGGCCAAGGGCCGCTTCAGCCGAATCCGATCTCGCGCTGGGGCGGCGCCAGCGGGTCGAAGTCTTCCCAGTGGTTGTTGCGCCAGCGGCCGTTGGCGTGTTCCACGTCCACGCCGCCGGCATCGCGCAGGACGCGGCATGCCAGCATTTCGCGCTGCGGCCGCGTGCGTACCGCGACCATCACGCCGGCCTGCCGGATCTCGGCATGGGAATCGGGATTGAAATGGCCATGCTGGGTGCTGCCGTGGCCCGTCACCCAAAGGGCGCCAAAGAGCGATCCCAGATAGGCGCCGACGCCGGCCGCGGCCAGGATCAGCGGCGTGGAATCGCTGATCTCGGACATCACGAACCCGCCAAACACCGCAAAACCTGCGCCCACCCCGCCCGCGCCCAGAAATGCGCCGATGTCGGCGCGTCCCGAGTCCGGGTCGGAGCGGCGGTCGCCGCCCAAGGGGTAGCGGCCATGCTCGCCGGCCGGATTGACGTAAAACGTATTGATGTCCCAGTCGGGAAAACCGCTGGCGGACAGGCGCTCGGCCGCGGCGTTCGCCGCTTCGAAACCCTCGAACCGGGCTGCTACGATCAGAGACATGATGTGCTCCTTGCCCGGGCTGCCGGGCAGGATGTACGTGTCTTTATCGTACGCCCGCGCCGCCTGCGCGCGCGCGCCGGTTACACCTTGCGGCGGCTGTTACCGGCCGCCGTCAGTTGGCGGAAATGTTCTTGCTCCGGATCACCGCCCCCCAGCGCTCGTATTCCTTGCGCGCATAGTCCGCGAAGGCCTGCGGCGTGCTGCCCGTGGGTTCCATGCCCTGCAGCTTCAACTGCTCGGCCACCTCCGGCGAACGCAAGGCCTGCGCGATGGCCAGGCTGAGCTTCTCCACCACTGGCGCTGGCGTGCCAGCGGGTGCCACCACGCCCTGCCAGGCGGCCGCCTCGAACGCCGGACCACCCGCCTCGGCGAAGGTCGGCACCTGCGGCAATTGCCCGGAACGCTGCGCCGCCGGCACCGCAATGGCGCGCAGCTTGCCCGCCTGGATCAAGGGCCGGGCGGCGGCCAGGTCGGCCATCATCATCGGCACCACGCCGGAAGCCACGTCCTGCAGGGCGGGCGGCGTGCCCTTGTAGGGAATGGCCGTGGCGCGGCCCTGGACGGTATCCAGGAACAGCTCCATGGCCAGGTGATGGGGGCTGCCCACGCCCAGGGACGCATAGCTGCCCGGCTGATCGCGCTTGAGGTAAGCCTTCACGTCGGCCAGCGTATGCATCCGGGAATCGGGCGACACCACCAGCACAATGGGCAGCGACACCAGCGTGGAAACCGGGGTCAGGTCCTTCCCCGGATCATAGGGCAGCTTCTGGTACAGCCAGGGGTTCAGCGCCAGCGTGCTCATGCCGGCCGTCAGCAGGGTGTAGCCATCAGGCGCCGCGCGGGCGGTTTCCTGCGCGGCAACGATGGTGGCCGCGCCCGGACGATTTTCCACCACCACCGGCTGCCCCAGCGCGTCACCCACATGCTTGGCGACGATGCGGGTGGCGATGTCGCTGCCCCCGCCCGCGCTGAACGGCACCAGCCAGCGGATCGGATGATCGGGAAACCCTGCCGCCGCAGCCTGGCCCGGGACGATCGCAGCCCCTGCCAGCACCGCGGCCAGCAAGGCGCGATGCAGTGTGCCTTTGAACATGACGCGCTCTCCTCGCCTGCTTATTTATTTAACATATTAATGATTTATTATCGGGCTCGGCACGCAGGTACACACCACGGGAGAAACCCGAAGTCCGTGGACGCGGCACGGGTCAGGTGCGCGCGGCGGCAAGCCAGCGCAGGCCCGCCGACGTGCCGGCGGCCGGCCGATACTCGCAGCCTATCCAGCCGCCGTATTCCAGTTCGCGCAGCACGTTGAACACCCAGCCATAGTCCAGTTCGCCGCGGTCGGGCTCCTGGCGCAGCGGCACGCCGGCAATCTGCAGCTGGCCGACCCGCCCGGTAGGCAGGTATTCGCGCAGCTTCATGGTGACGTCGCCCTCGACGATCTGGCAGTGGTAGAGATCCATCTGCACTTTCAGGTTGGACGCATTGACCGCCTGCACCACGGCATGCGCCTCGTCCTGGCGATTCAGGAAATAGCCGGGTATGTCGCGGGTATTGATGGGTTCGATCAGCACGGTGACCCCGGCCGAACGCGCCTGGCGCGCGGCCCAGTCCAGGTTCTCGCGATAGCAGTCCAGCATGGCCTCGCGCGACGCGCCGGGCTGGACCAGCCCCGCCATCACATGGAGATTCGGACAGGCCAGCGCCGTGGCGTAGGACAGCGCCTGTTCAATGCCCGCCTGGAATTCCGCCTGCCGGCCCGGCTGCGCGGCCAGTCCACGATCGCCGCGAGCGGCCACGCCAGGCGGCGCGTTGAAGAGCACCTGCGTCACGCCCGCCGCGTCCATGCGCTCGCGCACGAAGGCAGCCGGGGCCTCGTAGGGAAACATGCATTCCACGCCGGCGTACCCGTCCGCCGCGGCGGCCGCGTAGCGGTCCAGGAACGCGTGTTCCGTGTACATCATCGAAAGATTGGCGGCGAACTTCAACATGGCGGAGGCTCCGGACCGGGCGGCATGCATGGAAATTAGCACAACCGCCCGCCCCGCCATCGCCGCGGCGCTAGGCGCCGAAGTCCGGCGCCGGGTGCAGGGTCAGCCGCGGTCCCGCCTTGAGCAGCTGGCTGGGAATGTCGTGTCCCACCAGCGCGGGCAAGGTCGCCGATACGCCAAGTATGGCGTCCAAGTCCACGCCGGTGTCATAGCCCATCAGTTCCAGCATGTGCACCAGTTCTTCAGTGCAGACGTTGCCGCTGGCGCCAGGCGCGTAGGGGCAGCCGCCCAACCCGCCCAGCGACGCGTCGAAGCGGTTGATGCCCGCCTCGATGGCCATCAGCGTATTGGCCAGCGCCATGCCGCGCGTATTGTGGAAGTGCATGGTGGTGATCAATCCCGGGAACAGCTTGCGAACCTCGCGCCCGATCTTGCCGACCTGCGTGGGAAAGGCCATGCCGGTGGTATCGCACAGCGTCACCCCGTCCACGCCTAACGCCGCGAAGCGCCCCACCAGTTCGAACACCTCGAAGGCATTGATGTCGCCTTCCATGGGGCAACCGAACACGGTGGACAGCGACACGTTGATGGCGACGCGGCTGCCGCGCACCGCATTGACCACATCGCTCAATTGCTCGAACGACTGCTCCCGCGTCATGCGCAAGTTGGCGCGGTTATGGGTCTCGCTGACCGACATCACCAGATTGACCTCGTCCACCTTGCACTCCAGCGCCCGCTGCGCGCCGCGCACGTTAGGCACCAGCACCGTGTAGACGACGTCCGGATTGCGCTCGATCTCGTGCATCACGATCTCGGCGTCGCGCAGGGCCGGAATGGCCTTGGGCGACGTAAACGACGTAGCTTCGATCTTGGCGAATCCGCTGGCGGACAGCCGGTTGATGAAGGCGATCTTGTCCTGCGTTTCGATGAACTGCTTTTCGTTCTGGAAGCCGTCGCGCGGCGCGACTTCCTGGATGTACAGCCGCGGGCGGCTGGCAGTGGTTTCGGGGTTGGTCATATTCATGGCCGCTATCCTCAGATGATGCCGCGCGTGCGCCAGTCCTGGCGCTGCGTCTCGCCGATGCCCAGGCCGGCCAGCACCTCGTCGGTGTCCTGGCCCAGGGTGGGCGCCGGGCTGCGCACTTCGCCCGGGGTTTCCGACAGCTTGGGCACGATGCCCGGCACCTGCACGGGCGTGCCGTCGGGCAGCGCGCCGTCCAGGATCATGCCGCGCGCCTGGTAATGCGGGTCGGCCGCGATGTCGGCCACGTCATAGATCTTGCCCGCGGGAATCTGCCCGTCATTCAGGCGCTCCAGCACCAGGTCCAGCGGATGCTGGCCGGTCCATTGCGAAATCGCGTCGTCCAGCATGACCACGTGCTTCACGCGTCCGGCGTTGTTTGCCAGTTCCGGCGCTTCGGCCAGGTCGGGCCGGCCGATCACGCCCATCAGGCGCTTGAAGATGCTGTCGCCATTGCCGGCAATCAGCACGTACTTGTTGTCCTGACAGCGGTAAGCATTGCTGGGCGCGATGCCCGGCAGGCTGCTGCCGGCCGGCTGGCGGATCTCGCCGAACACCGAATACTCGGGCAGCAGGCTCTCCATCATGTTGAAGACGGATTCATACAACGCCACGTCGATCATCTGGCCCGTGCCATTCTGGTCGCGCGCGCGCAGCGCCAGCAGGATGCCGATGACGCCGTGCAACGCTGACAACGAATCGCCGATGGACACGCCCACGCGCACCGGCGTGCGGTCGGGCTCGCCGCTCAGGTGGCGCAGTCCGCCCATGGCCTCGCCGATAGCGCCGAATCCGGGCAGATCGCGGTACGGACCGGTCTGACCGTAGCCGGACACGCGCAGCATCACCAGCCGCGGGTTGATGGCGCGCAGTTCTTCCCAGCCCAGGCCCCAACCTTCCATGGTGCCGGGCTTGAAGTTCTCGACCACCACGTCGATGTCCTTGACCAAGGCTCGGATCAGGTCCTGCGCTTCGGGCTTGCGCAGGTCCAGGCTGACCGATTTCTTGTTGCGCGACTGCACCTGCCACCAGACGGAAGTGCCGTCGTGGATCAGGCGCCAGTTGCGCAGCGGATCGCCCTTGCCGGGCGGTTCGATCTTGATGACCTCGGCGCCGAATTCGCCCAGCATCTTGGCGGCGAACGGTCCGGCGATCAGCTGGCCCAACTCCAGCACTCGGATACCGCTCAATGGTTTGGATGACATGATTGCCTCGTCAGCTCTTGTGTTTGCCCAGATAGGCCTCGCGCACGCGCTCGCTGGCCAACAACTCCTGGCCCGTGCCCTCCATCACAATGGAGCCCACTTCCAGGACATATGCGCGGTCGGAGATAGCCAACGCCTGGTTGGCCATCTGCTCGACCAGCAGGATCGTCATGCCGCGCTCTTTCAACGACTTGATGATCTTGAAGATCTCGGCCACGATCAGCGGCGCCAGTCCGAGCGACGGCTCGTCCAGCATCAGGATGCGCGGCTTGCTCATCAGGGCCCGGCAGATGGCCAGCATCTGCTGTTCGCCGCCAGAAAGCGTGCCCGCGTACTGCGCGCGGCGCTCTTTCAGGCGCGGGAACATCGCAAAGCACTGCTCGATCTCCGCAGCCAGTTCAGCGGGCGATTCCTTGCGCAGGAACGCGCCCAGCATCAGGTTGTCGTGGACGGTCTGGTCGGGGAATACCTGGCGCCCTTCCGGCACGTGGGCGATACCCAGCCCCACGCGCTTGTGCGCGCTGATCCCGCCCAGGTCCTGCCCGGCGAACGCGATGTCGCCGGTGGATTTCTCGATGCCCGACAGCGCGCGCATCATGGTGCTCTTGCCCGCGCCGTTGCCGCCGATGATGGTCACGATCTCGTTCGTGTCCACATGCAGCGACACCTGCTTCAGGGCATTGACGGCGCCATAGCTGACCGCCAGGTTCTTGATGTCGAGTAAACGGCTCATTGCGGTCTCCTATGCCGGCGCGCCCAGGTAGGCTTCGATGACTTTCGGATTCTCCTGGATGTGGTTCGGCAGGCCTGAGGCGATCTTCACGCCGTAATCCAGCACCACGATATGGTCGGAAATCGCCATGACCAGATCCATGTGATGCTCGATCAACAGGATGGTCAGGCCCATGTTCTTCAGCTTCACGATCAGGTCCGTCAGCTGGTCGGTTTCCGCGGGATTCAGGCCGGCGGCAGGCTCGTCCAGCAGCAACAGGTCCGGCATGGCCGCCACCGCGCGGGCGATTTCCAGGCGGCGTTGCAGGCCGTAGGGCAGGCTGTTGGCGGCCTCGTCCGCGTAGCGGTCCAGTTCGAAGAACTTGAGGATGGCGTAGGCCTGGCGGCGGATGCGCCGCTCTTCCGCCAGGCTGCCGGGCAGGCCCAGCAGGTTGGAGAAGAAGCTGGATTGCTGCACCCGATAGAAGCCCACCATCACGTTCTGCAGGGCGCTCAGCCCGTCGAACAGCTTCAGGTTCTGGAACGTGCGGCCGATGCCCGACGCAGCAATCTCATTGGGCGACAGGCCCACCATCTGGCGGTTCTTGAAGCGGATGCTGCCGGCGTCCGGCGCCACCAGGCCCGACAGCAGGTTCAGCGTGGTGGTCTTGCCGGCGCCGTTGGGACCGATCAGCGACACGACGGAACCGCGCTCCAGCGAGAACGACACCTTGTTGGTCGGCACCACGCCGCCGAAGGCCTTGTACAGGTCCTTCACTTCCAGGAAGCCGGACGCCGCGCCGCCATGGTCGGCAGGAGGCGCCGGCGTCCAATCGGCCGCGCCCGCCTCGGCAGCCAACGCCTCGCGCTGGCCGCGCTTGGGCAGCACCTTGGCCAACAAGCCCGACAGCCCTTCCGGCATGGCGTACAGCGCAAACAGCAGGATCAGGCCGTAGGCGAAATGCTGCACTTCCGGCCAGCGCGCCAGCATGGCGTCGATTACCGTCAGCACCACCGCTCCCAGGAACGAGCCCGCCGGCGTGCGGCCGCCGAACAGTACCAACACCAGGAAGAACACCGACAGGTTGAAATTGACGAAGTCCGAATTGATGTACTGGTTCTGCTGCGCCACCAGGCCGCCCGCGATGCCGCAGGTAATGGCGCTGATGGCGAAGGCCAGGATCTTGAAGCGGTAGACGCTGATGCCCACGCTCTCGGCCGCAATTTCAGAGGTGCGCACTGCGGCAAAGCCGCGGCCGAAACGGCCGTTCAACAGCAGCGAGGTCATGGCGTGCAGCGCCAGGCCCAGCACCACGACCACCACCACCCACTGGCGGCTGTCCAGCGTGGCGCCGCCGAAGGTCAGGCCGGTGATGCCGTAGAAGCCTTCCTGGCCCTTGAACACGTCGGTCCATTCGGACACGATCTTCTCGATCAGCAGGCCGAAGGCGATGGTCACCATCGCCAGGCTCGGCCCCTTGACCTTCAGCGCCGGGATGGCGATCACCACGCCGAAGACCGCGGACACAACCGCGGCGCAGCCCAGCGCCAGCCAGGGATCGACCTGGTAATTCACGGTCAGGAGCGCCACCGTATAGGCGCCCACGCCGAACAGGCCGGCATGGCCCAGCGATTTCTGGCCGGTCTGGCCGACCAGGATGTTGAAACCGGTGGCAGCGATGTAATAGACCCCGATGTTGAACAGGATCAACAGATAGAAGTCATTCAGGCCCGAATAGGCGTAGCCGATGGCAAGCGCCGCGATGACCAGCGGAATGAGAATCTTGGAGAGCTTCATACTTTCTCCGCGTGCACGCGGCCGAGGATGCCGGCCGGGCGGAAATACAGCACCACGATGATCAGCGCGAACACGGCGATTTCGCGCAGGTTCGAATACCAGAGGCCGATCAGCGATTCCAGCAACCCGATCAGAAAGCCGCCAAAAATGCAGCCGCGCGGATTCTCCAGCCCACCCAGGATCGCGGCCGAAAAGGCCTTGAGCGACAACAGCGTGCCCACGAATACCGAGGCGGTCGCAATCGGCGCCACCATCACGCCGGCAATCGCGGCCAACGCCGAACTGATCGCGAACACGGCGATCGCCACCGCGTTGGCATTAATGCCCATCAAGCTCGCGGCGGTCTTGCTGAACGCCACCGCGCGCACTGCCTTGCCCATCTTGGTCTTGTGCAAGACCCAATCGAACACGATCATCAGCGCCAGCGTGGTGCCGAAAACCAGGATCTCCTGCGGCCGCACGCCGGTCCCCAGGACCGTGATGATGCCCTCGCCCAGCGGCGAAGCCACTGCTATCGGCGCCGGGCCCCATACCAGCAGCGCCAGGTTCTGGATGATGATGCCAAAGCCGATGGTGCTCATCACCCAGGACAGGCCCGCCTCGCCCACGAAGTGGCGGATGGCGGTGATGTAGAGCACGTACCCCAGCAAGCTCAGGACCAGCATGGCGGCCAGCAGGGCGAACAGGAACGTGCCCCAGGTCACGTCCTCCGGATTTGGAAAGCCGATCAGCTTGCCCTGGCTGACCAGCAGGATGGCGCTGATGCCGATCAGGCCGGCCAGCGCCAGGAACGCACCCTGTCCGAAGTTGAAGGTCTTGGTCGTGGTGTACGTGATGCTGAACCCGAATGCGACCAGGGCATAGACGCTGCCCATGGCCAACCCGCTCAAGATGGCTTGTAGTATTTGCATGCTGGATGCCCCCCTATTGACGACTCCCCGGCGCGCCGCGGCGCACCGGGGAGAGATCTTTCTCGTTGCCGCGCCGTCTTACAGCTTCAGGTCTTCCGGCTTGATCGCGCGGGTGTATTCGTCATCCACCGACACCACCTTGCCGTCGATCCAGCGCACCAGGCGGAAGTCCTTCACCGACAGGGCTTCGTGGTTTTCCGCGGTGAACGGCTTCTCGTAGGTCTTGATGACGCCCTTGGCCTGGGCCAGGTTCTGCAGCGCGGCCTGCACGGCTTCGCCTTCGGTCGACTTGGCCTGCTCCATGGCGGCAGCGATGAGCTTGACGGAGTCATACGCCTGCGCGGCCATGACGTAGGTCGGCACGCGGCCGTCGCGCTTCATCAACGTGTCATACAGCGCCTTGGACTCGGGCGAGGAGTCTTCGGTGATCGACGCCGTGAAGATCATCTTGCTGGCCAGCTCGGGACCGGCGATGCGCAGGAACGGCGAGCTCAGGTTGGCCCAGGAGGCCAGCGTGGTCGGGAAGTAGCTGATCTTCTCCAGGCTGCGCATGACGTGCGCGTTGGAATCCGCCAGCGCATAGACGATCAGCGTGTCGGCGCCCGAACTCTTGATCTTGTTCAGCTGCGACGACATGTCCGTGTCCTTGGGACCGAACTTCTCGTTGGCCACGGGCGTGATCTTGTGCAGGGCCAGGATCTCGACCGCGTCCTTGGCGCCTTGCTGGCCGTAGCCGGTGGTGTCGGCAATGATGGCGACCTTGCCGTTCTTGCTGGCGCGGGCGGCGTAGGCCGCCAGCAACGCGATTTGGTCGCGATCGCGCATGGACACGCGGAACACGTAGTTCGGCGGCGACTTGGCATAGCGGCCGGTGATGTCGGTGGCAGTGGCTACCGGCGAGATCGTCGGGATCTTCTTCTGCTGCACCAGGTGCAGCCAGGCCAGCATATTGCCGGAGTTGACTCCGCCCAGCATGGCGTTGACCTTGACGTTGTCGACCAGCTCGTTGGTGTTCTGGATGGCCTTGGGCGGCGCGCCCACGTCATCGCGCTCGACGATGACGACCTTCTTGCCCAGCACGCCGCCGGCCGCGTTCAGCTCGTCGGCCGCTTGACGCGCGCCGGCCAAGGCCGAAATGCCGAAGTCCGCCGAGCCAGTGGCCGACATGTCGCTGTTGAAGCCGATCTTGATGTCGTCGGCCAGCGCGGCGCCGCTGGCGCCCGCCAACGCCGCCGCCAGCAGCAGGGATTTCATGGTCTTGGGGAAATGTTTGAAGTACATCTTGTCTCCTTCTGGATCACTCTGGTGACCGCTGATTGGCAATTCAGGATTGTTTGATGAGGTCGGCGGCCTTGTTGCCGATCATCATGGTGGCCGCGCAGATATTGGCCGACGGCATGGCCGGCATCACCGAGGAGTCGATGACGCGCAGATTGCCCACGCCGTGCACCCGCAGCTGGGGGTCGACCACCGCGTACTTGTCATCGGCCTGGCCCATGCGGGCCGTGCCGTTGACGTGATAAGACGACACGCCATAGCGGCGCGCGAAGTCCAGCAATTCGGAATCGGATTCGCACAGCGGGCCGGGCAGCACCTCGCTGTCGAAGTAAGGCGCCAGGGCCTGTGAACGCAGCAGCTGGCGCGCCAGCCGGATACCGCGCACCAACGTCATCTGGTCGCGCTCGTTCTCCAGGTAGTTGGCCAGGATCACGGGGTCTTGCAGCGGGTCCGCCGAACGGATGCGCACCTGGCCGCGACTTTCGGGCCGGTGCTGCCAGACGCCCGCTGTCATGCCGGGGAAGTCATCCAGCATGCCCACATAGCCTTCCTTGTAGCTGGCCGGCGTGAACACGCCCTGCAGGTCGGGCAAGACGAGGTCAGGCGTGGACTTCCAGAAGTAATGCAGCAGCGACGGACTCAGGGCCATGATGCTGGGACGCTTCATCATCCAGCGGCTGATCTGGCCGGCCAGGCTCAGACCCTTGACCAGCTGGTTCATGGTCTGGCTGTTCTTCACGCGCGCCACGACCCGCACCGAATAATGGTCACTCAGGTTCTCGCCCACGCCCGGCAGGTCGCACACCACGTCGATATTGTGCTGGCGCAGCAGGTCCGCCGGCCCCAGGCCCGACAGCTGCAGCAGCTTGGGCGTGTTGATCGCGCCGCAGGACACGATCACTTCCCGACGAGCACGCACCGCGCGGACCTGCGAAGGATGCGCCGGGTGGCAATAGGCCACGCCGGCAGCTTTGCCGCCATCGAACAGGATGCGCGTCGCCTGCGCGTAGGTACGCACTTCCAGGTTCTTGCGGCCCATGGCGGGCTTGAGGAAGCACTTGGCCGTGCTCATGCGCCAACCGCGGTCGACGGTGCGCTGGAAGTAGCCCACGCCGGCCTGATCCGCGCCGTTGTAATCGGGGTTGCGCGGGATGCCCTGTTCCACCGCGCCGGCAATGAAGGCCTCGCAGAGCGGATGGATCCAGTCTATGTCCGTGACCGGCAGCTCGCCCTTGCGGCCGCGGTAGCGGTCGTCGCCGCCCACGCGCCGTTCCATGGACTTGAAGTACGGCAGCACTTCGTCGTAGGACCAGCCGCTGTTGCCCAGCGCGGCCCAGTGGTCGAAGTCGGCCGCCTGGCCGCGGTTGTAGACCAGGCCGTTGATGGAAGTCGACCCGCCCAGGGTTCGGCCCTGCGGAATCGGCACACGCCGTCCGTTGGTCTGCGCCGTACCTTCGCTGGAGAACTGCCAGGCGTACTTCTTGTTGAATACCGCCTTGATGAAGCCTGCGGGTATGTGCAGGTAGGGACTGCGGTCCGGCGGGCCGGCCTCCAGCACGCAGACCGTCGAGCCGTCCGCGCTCAGGCGGTTGGCCAGGATGGAACCGGCCGCGCCGGATCCCACGATCACATAATCGAACTGATCCGCGTCGCGGAGGGAGGGCTGCTGTGCTTGGCTCATGTCTGGAATCCGCGGGCGTCAGGGAATCGCGTTGAACGACTTGCCGGCAAGGCAGACGTACTTGATTTCCAGGAACTCTTCGATGCCGTACTTGGAGCCCTCGCGGCCCACGCCCGACTCCTTGATGCCGCCAAAGGGCCCGACCTCGTTGGACACGGCGCCGGTGTTCACGCCGACGATGCCGTACTCCAGCCCTTCCATCATGCGCCAGACCCGTTCCAGGTTGGCGGTGTAGAAATAGGCGGCCAGGCCCGAGGCGCTATCGTTGGCCCGCGCCAGCACGGCGGCTTCGGACTCGAAGGTGCTGATGCCCACCACCGGGCCGAAGATCTCTTCGTGCGCCAGTTCCATGGCATCCGTGATGCCGGCCAGCAGGGTCGGCTCATACAGCAGCGAGCCGGGCTCGCGCAGCTTGCCGCCTGCCAAGAGGTGTGCGCCGCGCGCCGTGGCGTCGTCCACCAGGCGGGCCACCTTGTCCACGGCGCGCTGGTCGATCAGCGGCCCTTGGGTAACGCCCTCTTCCAGCCCGCCGCCCACCTTCATGCGGCGCATTTCCGCCAGCAGCTTGTCATTGAAGGCGTCGGCGACCCTGGCGTGGACATAGACGCGGTTGGCGCAGACGCATGTCTGGCCCGCGTTACGGAACTTGGAAAGGACCAGGCCTTGCACGGCCTCGTCCAGGTCGGCATCCTCGAACACGATGAAGGGCGCGTTGCCGCCCAGTTCCAGCGACAGCTTCTTGATGTTGGAGGCGCTCTGCTGCATCAGCAGCCGACCCGTCTGGGTGGACCCGGTGAAGGTCAGCTTGCGCACCGTGGGGTTCTGCGTCAGTTCCGTGCCGATTGGCGCGGGATCTCCAATGACCACGTTGAGCACGCCGGGCGGTATGCCGGCCTGCTCGCCCAGCCAGGCCAGCGCCAGCGCGGTGAACGGCGTCAGTTCGGACGGCTTGAGCACCACCGTGCAGCCGGCGGCCAGCGCCGGGCTGACCTTGCGCGTGACCAGGGCCGACGGAAAGTTCCAGGCGATGATGGCCGCGCATACGCCCACGGGCTGGCGGATGGCCAGCATGCGCTGGTCACCCCGCGTGTGGGGCAGCACGTCGCCGTAGACGCGCTTGGCCTCTTCCGCGAACCATTCGACGAAGGACAAGGCGTAATTCAGTTCGCCGCGGGCCTCGGCCAGCGGCTTGCCCTGCTCCAGCGTCAGCAGCAGCGCCAGGTCGTCGGCATGCGCCTCGATCAGGGCATGCCATTTGCGCAGGATGGCACCGCGCTCCTTGCCCGTCCTGGCCCGCCAGGCCGGCAGGGCGTCATCGGCGGCCGCGATGGCGCGGGCCGTCTCGGCCTGGCCCAGATTGGGCACCGTGCCCAGTACGCTGGCGTCAAAGGGATTGCGCACCGTGATGGTGGCGCCGTTGTCGGCGTCGCACCAGGCGCCGCCGATGTAGGCCTGCTGCCGCAGCAGCTGGCTATTCTGCAGATTCATTTGTCTCGCGCTCCATCCATCATGCTCCGCACCGTCCGCGCTTGGGCCGTGCGAAATTTTTTGGGGAGGATAGCCCTGGCGCCCGCCTGCGCAACAGCAGTCATTAGCGATGCCGCCATCACCATCCGCGATGACAAGCCCGCCCATGGCTACAATGGAACCTCTCGTCCGCTTTCCCGCCCGTCCCGCCATGCGTCTCGACCCCACCTCCCTCAAGCTCTTCATCAGCGTGGTCGAGCAAGGCACCATCGCCGCGGCGGCCGAACACGAGCACATCGCCGCGGCCGCCATCAGCAAGCGCATCAGCGAACTGGAAGAGAACCTCAAGATCCGGCTGCTCATCCGCACCAACAAGGGCATCCGCCCCACGCCGGCCGGCGTCGCGCTGTCCACCATGGCGCGGCGCGCGCTGCATGAACTCGATGAAATATCGGTGCACATGCGCGACTACTCGCGCGGCCTGCGGGGCTTCATCCGGGTACACGCCAATATTTCCGCGATCACCCAGTTCCTGCCTCAGGACATCAAGCTCTTCCTGAACGACTACCCCAACGTGCAAGTCGATCTGGAAGAAAAGATCACCTCGACCATCATCAAATCGGTCGCCGAGAACGCGGCGGACGTGGGCATCTTTTCGGGCACCGCGCCGGACCACGACGTCGAGATCCACCCCTACCGCGAAGACACGCTGGCGCTGGTGGTGCCCGCTGACCACCCGCTGCAGGACAGGCCCGGCTTTCGTTTCGCCGACGCGCTGGAATACGACTTCGTGGGGCTGCACCGCGGCAGCGCCATCAACCGCATCCTCTCCAACGCCGCCAGCGATGAAAAGCGCAACATCCAGCTCAAGGTGCAGGTCACTGGCTTCGACGCGCTGTGCTTCATGGTGAACTCTGGGTTGGGCATAGGCGTGCTGCCGCTGGACATCGCGCGCCGCTACTCGGCCATGTTCGACATCCGCATCATTCCCCTGACCGAACCCTGGGCACGGCGCCAGATCCAGATCTGCGTGCGCTCCTTCGACGCCCTGCCGACCGCCGCCAAGCTCTTCGTAAACCATCTGAGCAAGCGCCAGCCCTGAGCGGACGCCGTGGAACCGGTCCCTGCATCGGCGCGCGTGCAAAAAAAAGCGGAGACGGGGTTGCCGTCTCCGCTGCTGCTGTGTGTTTCCGAGCCTCAGTACGTCATGCGCACGCCCAGCAGCACACTGCGCCCGGGCAGCGGCGCCACCGTCGAAATGAAGGAGGCATGGTTGTACGCCAGCTTGTTCAGCAGGTTGGTGCCGCGCAAATAGACCTCATAGCCCGTGGCGCCATACTGGCCGCGATAGGCCACCACCGCATTGACCATGTTGTAGCCAGGCGTGCTTTCCTCGTAGGCGGCGATATCCTTCTGCGCAAACACGCGCGCGTATTCGACGCCGCCCGACCACTGCTGCCACTTCATATCGGCGCGCACGCCGGCGCGCGCTGCCGGGATGCGCGGCAGGTTGCCGTCGCCGCCCGTCAGTTTGCCGCGCACATAGTCGCCGAACACCGCGGCCGAGAACACCGGGGTGAACTGGTGGCGCAGTTCGCCTTCCACGCCCGTGAACTCCGCGTCGCGCTGGGTGTACTCGATCAGGCGGAAGTCCTCGTAGCGGTCCAGCGTGTTGGCGTAGATGTAGTTCTTCACCCGGTTATGGAACACGCTGGCCGAGAACGTCGTGTCGCCGGAATGCTTGCGCAGGGTCAGGTCGATGTTGTGCGAGGTCTCGCGGCCCAGGTCCGGATTGCCCAGTTCGTAGGTGTTGGTGGCCAGGTGCACGCCGTCCGCATACAGTTCCTGCGCGGTGGGCAGGCGCTGCGAGCGCGACAACGACAGGGCCACGGAATACTGCGGCGCGAAGTCCCAGATGGCCGCGGCCGACAACGACGTACCGGACAGGCTGCTGCGTTGCGCGCCGCCCGTGGGCGAGATGCGCTGCCAATCCTGCCGCGCGCCCAGCTCGAAACGCCAGTCGTTCAGTTGGTACTCCTCCAGCACGAACAGGCCGTAAGAGCGCGTCTTGCTGCGCGGCAAGAAGGCCTCTTCGCCATCGGCGCGGAAATCGCTGTAGGCATTCTGCACCCCCACCACCCCGCGCCAGCCTGCGATGGGCTTGTGCTGCATTTCCACGCGCAGGTCGTAGCCCTTGTTCTTGAAGCGGGTACCCACCTCGCCGCCTTCGATTTCGTCATGCTGGTAGTCGGTCAGGCCGCCACGCACGCGGATTTTCTCGAAGCCAGCGAACGGATCCTGGTACTCGGCGCGCAGATCGAGGCGGTTGCTGCGCAGCTTCACGTAAGGCACGCCGCCGTGTTCGTGCTCGTGGTCGTGATCGTGGCCGTCTTCGTCGTGGCCATGATCATGGCCGCCGCAATGCAGGTGCGTGCCATGCGGGTGGCACCCTTCGTATTCGTGGTTGTGTCCGGGCAGGCCGTACTTGCTTTCCAGATGCGTGAACGCCAGGCCGACGTAGCCGCGCGGCGTAATCCAGGACATGCCCACCGTGCCCTGCGTCGACTCGCTGTATGAGCCCTCCAGCTTGCCGCCCGGCCAGTCGGGCACGTCGTAGTCGCTGGTGCGGCGCTTCAGGCCCTCCACGCGCACGGCGAACTGCCCCTCGCCCGCGGTAATGCCGACCGCGCCCGCACGTTCCTTGGTGCCCGTGGCGCCGCGCAGTTCGGCCTCGGCCTCGATGCCCTTCTCCGGCACCGCCGTCGGGATCTTCTTGTCCACCACATTGACCACGCCGCCGATCGCGCCGCCGCCATACAGCAACGTAGCCGGACCGCGCAGCACTTCGATGCGTTCGGCCAGCAGCGGCTCCACGGTCACGGCATGGTCGGGAGAAATGCTGGACGCGTCCATGACCTCGGAACCGTCGGACAGCACCTTCACGCGCGGCGCGGTCTGGCCGCGGATCACGGGGCGGCTGGCGCCGCCGCCGAAGGTATCGCTGTTAACGCCGGGCAGATTCTTCAGCGTGTCGCCCAGGGTGCCGTTGCGCTGTTCGATCAGCGCGTCGCCTTCCAGCACCGAAGCCGGCAAGGTGGTGCTGTTCAGGTCCAACCCCAGCGGGTTGGCGGAAACCGTGATCGGCGCCAGGGTTCTGGCGGCCGAACGTTCCGCGGCGGCTTCCGCAGCTTCGTCGGCCTGCGCGGCGGGCGCGGCCAGCATCAACGCGCAGACCAGAGGCTTCAGCGCGCCCCGGCGGCCCGCCCGCAGGGCAACCCTGCCGCCGCGTTCCCTCTGCCACCCCAGTTTCTTGCCATTCATCATCGCCCTCTTTCAAATGTTATAACGTACCAAATAATTAGCGAATGATATAACATTTCGAAAATGGCGCAAGCTTGGCGACGCCGTGAATCGGCCGCCGCGGCTCATGGCCGGGCCGGCGCGGGCGCGCGTATCATAGGGCGATGGTGTTCCCCCGACTCCCGACTCCTCCCACGCTGACCGACACGGTCGCCAAGCGCCTGCTCGCCGAGATTGACGAGGGTCGCGTGCCGCCCGGGGAAAAATTGCCCACGGAGACCGCGTTGGCCGAACAATTCGGCGTCAGCCGCACGGTCATCCGCGAAGCGGTTTCGCGGCTGCGGCAGGACGGTATCGTCGAAGCGCGGCAAGGCAGCGGCGTATACGTCACCGGCCACGCCGGCAACCGCGCCCTGCGCATCGATGCGGCCGACCTGTCCTCGCTGGACGCCGTGCTGCATATCGTGGACCTGCGCCGCGCGCTGGAAACCGAGATCGCCGCGCAAGCCGCGGCAGTGCGCAAGAAGCAGGACATGGCGGAGATCGACGCCGCGCTGGCCGCCATTTCGCAGGCGGTGGAAAACGGCGGCGACGGCGTGCAGGAAGACGTGGCCTTCCATCGCAGCATCGCCCGCGCCACCGGCAATCCCTATTTCCTGACGACCCTGGCCTTCGTCAGCCAGTTCCTGGAAGCGGCCACACGCGTCACGCGCGCCAACGAGGCCCGCCACGCCAGCCTGATGCGCGACGTGCTGCAGGAACACGTCGCCATCGTCGAAGCCATACGCAGCAAGGACGTGGACGGCGCGCGCGAGGCCGCACGCATCCATATGGTGAACGCGGCCAAGCGCTTGAGCCAGGCGCACCGCTAGGCGGGAAAGCCGCGGCGCGCGCGCTGCGGCCGGCGCCTAGCCGAATGCCTTGATGAAGAAATCCCGCGTGCCGAAATTGCCTGATTTCAGCGCGATGCTGATGTCGCCTTGCGCCGCGGGCGCATGGCCGGAACACCAGGGCACGCCGGGATCGATCTGCTCGCCAATGACGATCTGCTGCAATCCCAAGGCCTGTACCACCGCCCCCGAGGTCTCGCCGCCCGCCACGATCAGTTGCCGCACGCCGCGTTCGACCAGGCCCGCCGCGATGCGCGCAATGGCGTCCTCGATCAAGGCGCCCGCGCGCGCGGCGCCGAGTTCGCTCTGCGCCTGCCGCACCTGCGCGGGCTGAGCGGTGGAGTAGATCAGCACCGGGCCGTCATGCATGCGCGCATCGGCCCAGGCCAGCGCCTCTCCCACGACGTCGTGGCCCGCCGCCAGCCGCAACGGATCCAGCGCCAGCGCCGGCCGGCCGCTTTCCATGAACGCGGCCACCTGGCCATTGGTCGCCGCCGAGCAACTACCCGCGACCACCGCCTGCAAACCGGGCGCGCGCGGTTGCCGCGCGTCTGCGGACGCCGCCGTCAGACCCCAGTTGCCGGGCAGTCCGATCGCCACGCCCGAACCCGCCGTCAGCAGCGGCATGCCGGCAAGCGCGGGTCCCAAAGCCAGCAGGTCGGCATTGGACACGGCATCCACGATCGCGATCTCCACCCCCTGCGCCCGCAACTCCCGGATGCGGGCGCGGATGGCCTCGCTACCTCGCGCCACGACGCTGTAGTCGATCAGCCCGACGCGGCGCGAAGTCTGCGCGGACAATACGCGCACCAGATTGGGATCGGTCATGGGCGTCAGCGGATGGTGCTGCATGCCCGATTCGTTCAGCAGCACGTCGCCCGCGAACAGATAGCCCTTGAACACCGTGCGCTTGTTGTCCGGAAAGGCCGGCGTGGCGATGGTGAAGTCCGTGCCCAGCCGCGCCATCAGCGCATCCGCGACCGGTCCGATGTTGCCCTCGGGCGTGCTGTCGAAGGTGGAGCAATACTTGAAGTAGATCTGTTCCGCACCCTGCGTCAGCAACCAGTCCAGCGCCGCCAGCGACTGCGCCACGGCCTCGGCCGCGGGCAGCGTGCGGGTCTTGAGCGCGACCACCACCGCATCCGCCTCGCCGCGCAGGGGTTCGCCAGGAACGCCTATGGTCTGCACCGTGCGCATGCCGGCGCGCACGAGGTTGTTGGCCAGATCGGTGGCGCCGGTGAAGTCATCGGCGATGCAGCCCAGTTTGATGCTCATTTAGCCTCCGGCAAGGCGATGCCCGGGAATATCTTGATGACCGCGCTGTCGTCCTCGCGGCCGTGGCCGGCGCTGGAGGCCTGCATGAACATCTGATGCGCGGTGGAAGCCAGCGGCAAGGGAAAGCGGGTATGCCGGGCGGTGTCCAGCACCAGTCCCAAGTCCTTGACGAAGATGTCGACCGCGGACAGCGGCGTATAGTCGCCCGCCAGCACATGGGCCATGCGGTTCTCGAACATCCAGCTGTTGCCCGCGCTGTGCGTGATCACTTCATACAGGGCGTCCGCGTCCACGCCCTCGCGCAGGCCCAGCGCCATGGCTTCCGCCGCAGCGGCGATGTGCACGCCCGCCAGCAGCTGGTTGATGATCTTGACCTTGCTGCCCGCGCCGGCGCGATCGCCCAGGCGGTAGACCTTGCCGGCCATGGATTCCAGCACCGCGCCGCAGGCGGCGTAAGCCGCCGCGCGGCCCGCAGTCATCATGGTCATCTCGCCGGAGGCCGCGCGCGCGGCGCCGCCCGAGATGGGCGCATCCAAGTACAGGATGCCCTGCGTTTCGAGCCGCGCCTCCAGCGCGATGGACCAGTTGGGATCCACGGTGGAACACATCACGAACACCGCCCCCGGGCGCAGCGCGGCGGCCAGGCCGCCGTCCCCGTACAGCACCTCCTCGGTCTGCTGGGCATTGACGACCACACTGATGACGATGTCGCAGGCGGCCGCCATGTCGGCCAGGGTGGCGCAGGCCACGCCGCCCTGCGCCGCGAATGCCGCGCAAGCTTCCTGGCGGACGTCGAACACGTGCACGTCGTGGCCGGCCCGGCGCAGGCTTTGCGCGATGCCCGCGCCCATGGTGCCGAGGCCGATGACGCCGACGCGGCGGGAGGGGGTTTGAGGATTGCTCATATCGTTGGCGGTCCCGGCTACGGTAGGAATGGAGAGCAGCCTGCGCTCAGCGCGGCAGGTCGTCGGCCATGTAGGCGCGGATGATGTCCGCGAAATCGGCGTCGCCGCGCAAGCCCAGGCGCTCGGCCCGAGCAGTGTCCCAGCGGCCAGGCCAGCTGCCCACGATGCGCTCGACGCGCTCGTCAGGCTGCCAGCCGACGCGGCCGGCGACCTCCTCGCCCGCGACCTGGCGCAGCGCCTGCACCATCTCGCTTGCCGTGACCGAAACCCCTGGCAGATTGATGGGCGCACGGTCCGCGACGGCGGCCGCTTCCAGTTCGCAGCCGGCGATCAGGGCCTGGATCGCGCCGCGCGGCGACAGCAGCCACAGGCGCGTGTCGGCGCTCACCGGGCAGGCGGCCTCCAGGCCGTTCAAGGGTTCGCGGATGATGCCGCTGGCGAACGAGGAAGCCGCCGCATTGGGCCGCCCCGGACGTACGCTGATGGTGGGCAGGCGCAGCACGCGCCCGTCCACATAGCCGCGCCGCGTGTAGTCCGCCAGCAGCAGTTCGGCAATGGCCTTCTGCGTGCCGTAGGACGATTGGGGATTGAGCGCGGTATCGTCGCGCACGGTGTCGGGCAGCGCGCCGCCGTACACCGCGACCGAACTGGTGAAGATCACCCGCGGCTTGTGGCCCAGCGCGCGGCAGGTCTCCAGCAGCGCGCGCGATGCGTCCAGGTTAATGCGCATGCCCAGATCGAAATCGGCCTCCGCCTGCCCGCTGACGATGGCCGCCAGATGGAAGATGGCGCGAGTCTCGGTGTCGATGGCCTGCCGCAACACTGCGGGATCGGCGATATCGCCGACCTGCGCATGGATGCGCGGATCGTCCGGCCCCGGAGCCAGCACCACGTCCAGCAGGTCGATCCGCGTGATGGCTTCAGGCTTGCCGCCATCCAATGCCAGCGTGCCGCGCTCCAGCAGCTTGCGGGCCAGGCGCTGCCCCAGGAATCCGGCGCCGCCGGTGATGAGTATCTTCATATCGCGGTATGCCCCGTGTGGGTCAGATAGGACCGGGCCCAGCCCAGCCCGGCGGAGGTGCCGGCCCGGGGCCGGTATTCGCAGCCGATCCAGCCGGCATAGCCCAGCGCATCGATCTGTTCGAACAGATAGGGATAGTTCAGCTCGCCCAGGTCCGGTTCGTGGCGGTCCGGCACGCCCGCGATCTGGATGTGGCCAATGCCCGCCATGTCCCGCTTGAGCTTGACCGCGATATCGCCTTCCACGATCTGGCAGTGATAGATGTCGAACTGCACCTTCAGGTTATCGGCGCCGACCTCGGCGCATATGGCCTGGGCCTCGTCCTGACGGTTGAGGAAAAAGCCCGGAATGTCGCGCGTGTTGATCGGCTCTATGACCACCGTCACGCCGGCGGATGCCGCGGCGCGCGCGGCCCAAGCGAGGTTCTCCAGATAGACCGCGCGATGCGCTGCGCGGTCCTGCCCGTGCTGTATCAGCCCGGCCATGAGATGCAGCTTGCGGTTGCCCAGCACGGCGGCATATTCCAAGGCCAGGTCGACCCCGCGCCGGAACTCGCTGGCGCGGCCCGGCAGCGAGGCCGTGCCGCGCTCGCCTGCGGCCCAATCGCCGGGCGGCGCGTTGAACAGCGCCTGGGTCAGCCCCTGCCCCTGCAGCCGCGCCTGGAGCTCGGCCGCCGGATACTCGTAGGGAAACAGGAACTCCACACCCGCGAACCCGTCCCTCGCAGCCGCAGCAAAGCGGTCCAGGAAGGGATGCTCGGTGTACATCATGCTGAGATTGGCGGCCAGGCGCGGCATCGCGGTTCCTTGATTCAGTAGCGCGCGCCGAACACGACCCGCAGTTCATCGATGGCCGCGGCGCTCAATGGCGCCGGCCGGGGATTGCTCATCAGCCACAGGCGGGCGGTTTCTTCCAGTTCTTCCAGCGCGTAGGAGGCATGCGCCACGGAGCGTTCCCATACCACCGGCCCCAGGCGCTCGAACAGCGCCCCCCGCACCTCGCCGGCCACCGCGGCGACCTCGGCCGCGGCTTGCGGATCGCCGGGACGGCGATAGGGGATCAGCGGAATCCGGCCGACCTTCATGACCTGATAGGGCGTGATGGGCGGCAGCACTTCATCGGGCCGCCAGACGCCCGCCAACGTCAGCGCCACCAGATGCGTGGAATGCGTGTGCACGATGCCGCGGGCGCCGGGACTGGCCTGGTAGATGCCGCGATGCAGCTCCAGCGTCTTGGACGGCTTGCTGCCCGACACGTGCCTGCCCGCCGCATCGACCTTGGACAGTTCGGCGGGATCCAGCCGTCCGAGGCAGGCGTCGGTCGGCGTGATCAGCCAGCCGTCGTCCAGGCGCGCGCTGATGTTGCCGGCGGCGCCCACGGTATAGCCGCGGTTATAGAGACTGGCGCCGACGGCGCAGATCTCTTCGCGAATGCGGGATTCTTCAGAATTCATAAGGTCATCATACAAATTCTGGCAAAAAAAGACACCCAGGGTAAGTCCCGGGCAGGAATCCGCGATCTCTGCCCGGCCAGCCTCAGTTCACCGTTATCCCGGCATCCCGGATCAGTTCGGCGAAACGCGGCACGTCGCGCGCGATCAAGGCCTGGAAGGCCGCGGAGCCCTGCTCCTGCGTCCCCGGCGCCTGCGCCGCCAGCTTGTCGAGCGACTCGCGTACATTCGGGCTCTTCAGCGCCGCCGCCAGCGCCTCCTCCAGCCGCGCCACCACCGCCGGCGGCGTGCCCGCCGGCGCGGCAATGCCATTCCAGACGCTCATATTGAATTGCGGCACGCCGCCTTCCGCGAACGTAGGCACATCGGGGATCTGCGGCAGCCGGCTCGGGCTGGCCACGGCCAGCGCCGTGACGCGCTTGCCTTCATGGATGGGAATCATGGTGACCGTCTGGTCGATCACGGCTTCCACGGTGCCCGCCATCAGGTCGCTGATCGCCGGCCCCGCGCCCCGATACGGAATCTGCATGCCCTGGGTCCCGGTGACGTGCAGGAAATAGGCCGCCGCGATATGGCTGGTGGAACCCGAGCCGGCGTTGCCGAAGTTCACGTCCTTGCCTTGCTTGCGCAGGCGTTCGACGAAATCGGACAGCTTGGTGATGCCGCTGGCCTTGCTGACGGAAAGCACCATCGGCACGGTCGCCACCAGTCCGATCGCGGTCATGTCGCGGCGCGGATCGAACTTGCTTGCGGGATAGAGCGACGGCGCGATCGCCAGCGATCCCATATTGCCGAAGGTGATGGTGTAGCCGTCCGGCGCCGCGCGCGCCACGCGCTGGTTGCCGATCATCGTGCCGCCGCCGCCCTGGTTTTCCACCACGACGGGTTGCCCCAGATTCTCGCCCATGGCTTGCGCCACGATGCGGGCCAGGCCGTCCGTGGACCCGCCGGGCGCATAAGGCACCACCATAGAAATGGCGCGGGCGGGATAGCCCTGCGCCCCCGCCAGGGCGCTGAATGCAAACAGGCAGGCGCCAGCAGACGCCAGTATGGTCTTCCTCATGGTTTTGCTCCTCGGTTTTCATGGTTGCCGGCAACAGCCGGCCCTCCGCCTTGTGCCGGCGGATTCTTGCGCTACGTTGGAAGGGAAGCGGCGCGGGCGACAGCCCGGCCGCGGCTTGCTCAGCCTTTGGGCTTGGCGCCCAGCTCCACGCCTGCGAGCTGTTCGGACAGGCGCGCAACGGCGGTATGGTCCTGGCCCTTGCCCAGCGTCTTGCCGGCCGAGGCCCACAGTTCGCGGCACAGCGAGGCGAACGGCGTGGGCGTGCCGGTATCGGTCGCGATGCCCAGCGCGATGCCCAGGTCCTTGACCATCAGGTCCAGGCCGAATCCCGAGTTGAACTGGCGCGACAGCACGAATTGCTTGAACTTCTTCTGGGTCGAATTGTTCATGCCGGTCGACGCGTTGAGCACGTCGACGATCACGTTCGGATCCAGGCCGAACTGCTGGCCGATCAGCATCGCCTCCACCCCGATCAGGAAGCCGCCGGCCGACACCAGGTTGTTCAAGGCCTTCATGGCGTGGGCGCTGCCGACCTCGCCCACCGGCGTAATCGTCGTGCCCATGCTGGACAGGGCCGGGCGCACCCGCTCCAGCGTCGCGGCGGGTCCGCCGTACATGATGGCCAGCTCACCCGTACGTGCGCGCGGCACGCCGCCGGACACCGGGGCGTCGACCATGACGCCGCCGGCGGCGGCAACGGCCTGCGCCAGGCGCTGCGTATGCGCCGGCACGCCGGAACTCATGTCGACCACCACGCTGCCCGGGCGCAGGCCCGCCAGCACGCCTTGTTCGCCGTTGAGCACCTGCTCGACGATCGCGCTGGTGGGCAGCATGGTGAAGACGATGTCGGACTGAGCCGCCAATTCCGCGCAGGTGGCGGCGGCCTGGCCGCCCACTTCCTGGGCGAACTTGTCCGCCTGGCCCGGCACGGCGTCGAACACCGTGACGGCAAAGCCGGCCTGTACCAGACGGGCCGCCATGGGCCAGCCCATGCTGCCGATGCCGATCAGGCCCACGCGCTCCTGCGCGGCGCTCATGCCTTGGACTCCTTGAAGGCGCCCTCTTCTTCCAGCACCTGGTTGGCGACCTTGAATGCATCCAGCCCCGCCGGAATGCCGCAGTAGACCGTGGCCTGCAGCAGGATTTCCTTGATCTCCTCGACCGTCACGCCGTTGTTCAACGCGCCCTTGACGTGCAGCTTGATCTCGGCGGGACGGTTCAGTGCCGTCAGCATGGCCAGGTTAAGCATGCTGCGCGTCTTCTTCTCCAGCCCCGGGCGGCCCCAGGTGTAGCCCCAGCACCACTCGGTGGTGATGTGCTGGAAGGCCATCATGAATTCGTTGGCGCGGGCCAGCGAGCCGTCCACGTATTCGGTGCCCAGCACTTCGCGGCGCAGGTTCAGGCCTTGGTCGAACAGGGCCTGGGTTTCGGATTTGGTGTCTGCCATGAGTTCCTCTTGCGTGATGGGGTGAGGGGTTGCGGAGCAGGCGTCCGCCTGATCCATTTTGTCTGATTGTCCGGCAACTTTCCCGCAATCGTCAATAGTCAGATTGTCAGACAATCTTCTTGACTGCTTAAGATTTGAGCAGAATAATGTGCCGCAGAGCGCCGGGCCGGCAGCCTTGCGCCACACCCGAAAAAAGCCAGGAGACAGACATGACAAAACCCCAACAGGCCATGCGCCGCGGGCGCAGGGAATTCGTCGCTGGATTGGGCGCGGCCGCGCTGGCCGCCAGCTTGCCCGGCCGCGCGCTGGCCGCGCCGGCGGAAATCAACGTCGGCGTGATCCTGCCGCTGTCGGGCGCCAACGCCCAGTTCGGCATCAATTCGCGCCAGGGACTGGAGCTGGCCGCCGACGAGATCAACGCAGCCGGCGGCATCAAGGCCATGGGTGGGGCCAAGCTCAAGCTCATCATTGCCGACGCCACTTCCCAGCCCACCACCGCGGCCACCGTGGCGCAGCGCCTGATCACGCAGAACCGCTGCGTGGCCATCATCGGCGCCTACGCCTCGTCGCTGACGCTGGCAATCTCGGAAGTGACCGAGCGCCGCGGCATCCCCCTGCTCACCATGTCGTTCTCCGACGTGCTCACCGAGCGCGGCTTCAAGCACATCTTCCAGGTGGTATCCAAAGGCTCGGTGCTGGGCCGCGCGCAGTATGACTATGCGGCCTCGGTGGTGGCGGGCGCTTCGGACATCAAGAAGATCGCGCTGCTGTACGAGGACACCGCCTACGGCACCTCGCAGGCGGTTGGCGTGCGCAATGCGGCCAAGGCGGCGGGCGCGCAGGTCGTGCTGGACGAGGCCTATCCGCTGGGCATCACCGACGTCACGCCGCTGATCAGCAAGCTGCGCGGATCGGACGCCCAGATCGTGTTCCCGATCTCGTACCTGAACGACAGCCTGCTGATCATCCGCGTCATGCGGCAGCAGCGCCTGACCGTGCCCATCGTGGGCGGAGCCGCGGGCTACGTCATTCCCGACTTCGCCAAGGCCCTGGGGCAGTACTCCGAGGCGGTGCTGTCGATCGCCCCCGCCAACTACGACCAGGCGCCCGAATACACCGAGCGCTACCGCAAGCGCTTCGGCACCTTCATGCCGCACGAGGCGCTGGAACATGCGGTGTGCGCGGGCGTGCTGGCCCAGGCGCTGGAAGTCGCCGCGTCCGACAAGCCGGAAGCGGTCTCCCAGGCGCTGCGCGCGCAGAAGTACGACCAGGGCTGGGCCGGCGTGATGTCGGGTGGCGGCGTGCATTTCGACGCCAACGGCCTGAACACCATGGCGCAGCCCATCATGGTCCAGTGGCAAAAGGGCGAACTGGTCTCGGTCTGGCCGCAGGCGCTGGCCAAGGGCCGCGTCATCACGGCCTCCTGAACCCCACGCGCGGAGCACGGTCATGCAATTTCTGCAGGCACTGATGGACGGCATTCTGCTGGGCGGGGTCTACGCGGTCATCTCCATCGGACTCACGCTCGTCTTCGGCGTGGTGTCCATCGTCAACTTCGCCCAGGCCGAATTCCTGATGGTGGGCATGTTCGTGGCGTACTTCGCCTGGAAGCTGCTCGGCCTGGACCCCCTGCTGGGGTCGCTGCTGTCGTTCGCGGTGGCCTTTGCGCTGGGCGTGCTGACGCAGAAGTACCTGATCAACCGGGTACTGAAGGCGCCGGCGGTCGCGCAGATCTTCCTGACGGTGGGCCTGCTCATCGTCATGGAGAACCTGGCGCTGATCCTGTTCGGATCCGAGTTCCGCTCGGTACAGACGCCCTACCAGATGACCGCGCTGGCCGTGGGCCCCATCCTGCTCAGCGCCCCCTACCTGCTGGCCTTCGCGGTCGCGTCGGTGGCGGGCCTGGCCCTGTGGTGGGTCCTGAAGAAAACCTGGTGGGGCATGGCGGTGCGGGCCACCGCCCAGGATCCCATGGCCGCCAGGCTGTCCGGCATCTCCACCCACCGCGTGCACCAACTGGCTTTCGGGCTGGGCGTGGGCATGACGGCGCTGGGCGGCGGCATCATCCTGCCCTACTTGACCGCCTCGACCACCGTCGGCGCGCAGTTCAGCGTGCTGATGTTCACGGCGGTGGTGCTGGACGGGCTGGGCAGCGTGATAGGCGCGGTAGTGGGCGGCGTGGCGGTCGGCGTGATCCAGTCGCTGTCGTCGCTGGTGCTGCCGATGCAGCTGCAGAACCTGGCGCTGTTCGCCATCTTCATCCTGGTGCTGGCCGTGCGCCCGGAAGGTCTTCTGAAAAGGGCGGGCTGATGACCAAGAACCGACAACTCCTGCTGTGGGCGCTGCCGCTGGCGGCCGCCCTGATCGTGCCGTGGCTGATGGAAGACCAGGGCTACGGTATCCGCGTGCTGACGCTGGTGCTGCTGTTTGCCGCCATGGGCCAGTCCTGGAACATCGTGGGCGGCCTGGCCAACCAGATCTCGCTGGGCCATGCGGCCTTCTTCGGACTAGGCGCCTACACCTCGACCCTGCTGCTCATGCGCTACGGGATCTCGCCCTGGCTGGGCATCGTCGCCGCCATGGCGGTGGCCGCGGCCGCGGGCGCGCTGCTCAGCCTGCCCACCATGCGGCTGCGCGGACATTACTTCGCGCTGGCCACGCTGGCCTTCGGCGAAGTGCTGCGCGCCATCGCCAACACCTGGGCCTCCGTAACGGGCGGGCCGGTCGGCGTGTCCATCCCGTTCTCGGAAGGACTGGCCCAGATGCAGTTCAAGTCCAGCATCCCCTACTACTACCTGATGCTGGCGGCCGCGGTGATTACCTCGATCGTGTTCGCGCTGATCAGCCATTCGCGCCTGGGCTACCGCCTGCGCGCGGTCAAGGCCAACCCGCAGGCCGCCGAAGTCATCGGCGTCGACACCGCCCGCACCCGCATCCTTGCCGCCGTCATCTCGGCCGCGCTGATGGGCGCCTGCGGCACGCTGTACGCGCAGTTCATCTACTTCTTCGACCCGGACACGGTCTTCTCGCTGGTCGGCATCTCGGTGCGCGTGGCGCTGATCTGCATCATCGGCGGCGTGGGCACGGTAGCCGGCCCGCTGATCGGCGCGCTGGTCATCATCCCGCTGGAAGAGACGTTCAACGACTGGCTGTCGGGCCACACCGCGGGCGTATCGCAGCTGGCCTTCGGGCTGATCCTGATCGCCATCATCCTGATCGAGCCGCGCGGCCTGTCGGCGCTGTGGACCCGGCTGCGCAACCTGACGCGAGGCCAGCATGCCTGACATCCTCAAGGTCTCACGCATCCAGCGCCGCTTCGGCGGCCTGAAAGCCGTGGACGACGTGTCGTTCACCGTGGCCCGCGGCGACATCCTGGGCCTCATCGGCCCCAATGGCGCCGGCAAGACCACCCTGTTCAACCTGCTGGTCGGGCTGTACCGCGGCAATGGCGGCAGCATCGAACTGGAAGGGCGCGACATCAGCGGCCTGCGGCCCCACCAGATCGCGGCGCTGGGCATGACCAAGACCTTCCAGAACGTGGCGCTGTTTCCCGAGATGACGGTGCTGGACAACGTCCTGGTCGGCGGGCTGCTGCGCCACGACGTCGGCCGGGCGCGCCGGCTTGCGCTGGAAAATCTCGACCGCGTCGGCCTGTCCGGCATCGCCGCCAAGCCCGCCGGCGAACTGTCGTTTCCCGAGCAGGCGCGGGTGGAACTGGCGCGCGCGCTGTGCACCGACCCCAAGGTATTCCTGCTGGACGAGGTCATGGCGGCGCTGAACGAATCCGAGATGGACGCCCTGCTGGACCTGATCCGCACCCTGCGCGACGAGTCCGGCATCACCTTCATCGTGGTGGAACACCATATGCGCGCCATCATGCGCCTGTGCAACCGGATCCTGGTGCTGTCGTTCGGCCAGAAGATCGCCGAGGGCAGCCCGGCGCAGATCGCGGCCGATCCCACGGTGATCGAGGTCTACCTGGGCAAGTCGCTGGAGCAGCTGGAGGTGCCGGCATGAGCCTGTTGCAGATCCAGGGGCTGACCGCCGCCTACGACCGCAGCCCGGTGCTGCGCGACATCACGCTGGACGTGCCCGCGGGCGGCTTCGTCGCCGTGGTCGGCGCCAACACGGCTGGCAAGAGCACGCTGCTGCGCTGCATCTCCGGCCTGCTCGACAAGGTCGGCGGCAGTGTCAGGTTCGACGGGCAGGAGATCCTGCGCCTGGCGCCGCACCGCGTCCCCGAGCTAGGCATCGCCCACGTGCCGGAAGGCCGTCACGTCTTTCCGGAAATGACGGTCGAGGAAAACCTGTACCTGGGCGGCTACACCCGCCGCCGCGACATGGCGGCGGTCAGGCGCGGCTGCGAGCGGATCTACGCGCTGTTTCCACGGTTGCGGGAACGGCGCCGCCAGCAGGCCGGCACGCTGTCCGGCGGCGAGCAGCAGATGGTGGCCTTCGGCCGCGCCTTGATGCTGGAGCCGCGGCTGTTGCTGCTGGACGAGCCCAGCCACGGCCTGGCACCCAAAATCGTCGAGGAGATGCACCAGGCCATGATAGACATCCACCGCAGCGGCCTGACCATCTTGCTGGTGGAGCAGAACACGCGCCTGGCGCTATCGGTGGCCGAGTACGCGTACGTGCTGCAGTCGGGTTCCCTGGTGCTGTCCGGCCCCAGCGCCGAACTGCTGGAAGACGGCCGCGTGCGGGCGGCCTACCTCGGTTTGTAGCCATGGCCCGCCGACGGGATATATTGCGTCTTTACGTAGACACGGCGGTTCGCCGCGGCGCGGCCATGAGCCTGCGCCGGCGCGCCGGCCCGCCGCCAGCTTAAGCGAGAGACAGCCATGGCCAGCCCGACAGGCGCGGTATTCGAAAAACCCGGCACCCTGCGCACCCGCGTGGAGGAATTCCTGCGCGCGTCCATCATGGACGGACGGATCAAGGGCGGAGAACGCCTGCGCGAACAGGAACTGTGCGATCAGCTCGGCATCAGCCGCAGCACGCTGCGCGAGGCGCTGCGCACCCTGGAGGCCGAGCGCCTGATTTCCATCGAACCGCACCGCGGCCCCACCGTGGTGCGCATCACCGAAAAAGCGGCCCGCGACCTCTATGCCCTGCGCGCCCTGCTGGAAGGCTACGCCGCGCATGAATTCGCCAGGCTGGCAAGCGATGCCGACGTCGAACGCCTGCGCAAGGCGGTGGACGCCCTGCACCGCCAGGCCAAGGGCAGCAACAAGGCGGCCCTGCTGGCGGCCAAGCGCGACTTCTACGATGTGCTGCTGAGCGGCTGCGACAACGACCTGGTCAAGGACATGCTGCCGGGCCTGCTGTCGCGCATCAATCTGCTGCGCGCCACCTCGTTCGCGCGCGCCGACCGCCTGCCGGAAAGCATGGCCGAAATCGACCTGATCTTCGAGCGCATCCGGGCTCGGGATCCGCAAGGCGCGCAAAGCGCGGCGCAGAGCCATATCGTGAACGCGGAACGCACCGCGCTCGAAGTGCTCAAGCGCCAGCAACAGGAGACATCCGACAGTGAAGGCGATCGTCCAGAAACTAAAGGCCGGGGCAGCCCTGGCTCAGCAGGATAGCGAATTCATCCTGGCCGCGCGCGGCCTGCCCTGCGCCATCTGGCTGCAAGCAGGACCCGCTCCCGATGAAAGAATCGCGGCCTGGGCAGGCCAGCCCGCCGCCCCCTCGCAATGCATTGTCGTCAGCGCGCCGCCCGAAACCTGGCACAAGCTGCTCAGCGACACCCCGCCCCCGGGCTACCACTCCTTCACCGCGGCCCGCCGCCAGGCGCAAGGCCTGCGCGTCAGCGGCGACGCGCTGGCCGTCGCCCAGGCCCTGCACCCGCTGGAACGGCTGTTCGAGATCCTGCGCGGCCAGCTCGCCGCCACTCCCGAATGGCTGGACCGCAGCCCGATTTCCGGCGCCTACGCCACCCTCGATATCGGCCCGGCCCGGACCTCTCTCTACTATGAAACCAGCGGCCTCGACGCCGGCCCCCCACTGCTGATGCTGCACACGGCGGGCGCGGACTCCCGCCAGTACCATGCGCTGATGGCCGATCCCGAACTGCGACGGCAATGGCGCATGATCGCCTTCGATATGCCCGGGCACGGGCGCAGCATGCCCCTGTCCGACCAGGCCTGGACCGCTGAAGGTCTCACGCGCGACGCCTATCTGCAGACCTGCCTGGCGGTGATCCGCCAGATCGCGGGCGCGCCGGCGGCGCTGCTGGGCTGCTCGATGGGCGCGGCGATGGCGCTGGTGGTCGCGGCAAGCAGCCCCGCCGACGTGGCCGGCGTGGTCGCGCTGGAGGCTCCTTATAAGGCCGCTGGACGGCGCACCCCCATGCTGTGCCACCCCCAGGTCAACCAGGCGGCGCACAACCCCGCCTACGTGCGCGGCCTGATGGGACCGGCTTCCACCCTGCAGGCGCGGCGCGACGCGGCCTGGATCTACTCGCAGGGCGGCTTCAATGTCTATGCCAACGATCTCTGGTTCTACAGCGAAGATTTCAACGCCGCCGAGCACCTGGCCGGCCTCAACGCCGATGCCTTCGGCATATCGCTGCTGACTGGCGCCTACGATTATTCGGCCAGCCCCGAGGATTCCCGCCGGGTCGCGGCCCTGATTCCCGGCGCGCGCTTTCAGGCCATGCCAGAACTGGGACATTTCCCCATGGTCGAGAACCCGCAACGCCTCATGGACTATCTGCGGCCCGAGCTGGACCGCCTGCGCAATCACGGAGCCATCGCATGACGCTGCCCAACTACGAGGTCTACGCCCTGCGCTACGCCACGGTGGCGCGGCAGCGCAGCCAGAACTTCATCACGCCGCCCGACCCGCACGACGGCCCCATGCCGATGGACTATTTCGTCTGGGTCATCCGCGACGGCGCGCGCGCCTACCTGGTGGACACGGGATTCAATGAAGAGGCTGCGCGCGCCCGTGGCCGCGAGTTCCTGCGCTGCCCAATAGAGGCGCTGGCGAAACTTGGCATCGCGCCCGCCGACATCCGCGACGTCATCGTCACGCATCTGCACTACGACCACGCCGGCAACATCCGCAAGCTGCCGCAAGCCCGTCTGCATCTGCAGGAAAGCGAGCTGCATTACGCCTGCGGCTGCAATATGCGCTTCGACATGCTGCGCCACGCCTATGCGGTGGAAGACGTGGTGGACGTGGTGCGGGGCGTGTACGACAAGCGCGTGGCCTTCTACCACGGCCACGACGAGATCGCGCCCGGCCTGCAGTTGCTGCACATCGGCGGCCACACCCGCGGGCTGCAGGCGGTGCGCGTGCACACCGCGCGCGGCTGGATGGTGCTGGCCTCCGACGCCAGCCACTACTACGACAACATGGGCCGCGATGCGCCCTTTCCCATCGTCGACAACGTGGCCGACATGCTGGCGGGCTACGAGATCCTGCTGAAATTCGCGGAATCGCCCGACCACATCGTGCCAGGACACGATCCTCTGGTCAGGACGCGGTATCCGGGCCTGAGCGGCGCGGATACCGAAGTGGTGGCGCTGCACCTGGGCCACGGCGCGCGCCCCTGAATGCTGGCGTTTCGCGCCAGCGGCGCGGCATCACAAGCCCAGCGGCCGGATCGCCTCGTCCACGTCTTCCGCCGACATGTCCTGCACGATGAGGACCATGGCGCCCGCCCGCTGCGCGCCATCCGCTCCTTCCACAGGCTCGGGCACCGAGAAGACATGGCGCACGCCGTGGACGGCCCGCAGGGTCCCGTCCGTCCAGAGCAAGAGCCCCTTCGCACGCAATAGCCGGTCGCCGACCTGGCGCTGCATGTGCCGGGTCCAGCGCGCATAGTCCTCCCAACCCACCGGCCGGCTCTGGGTAAAGGCGTAGGACACGATGCCGTAGCGCAACACGTGCGCCAGCGGCCCCGCGGTTGGCGCCGCGTGCAGCGCCGCAACATCCAGATGCTCGGCGCGCAGTCCGTCGAACAGCGCGGGCGCGTCCCCATCCACGGTGTCCGGCGACACGGGGCGAATGGGCGCGCTGGCGTTGTAGCCGCGCAGCGCAACGCGCAGTGCGCCCACGGCGGCCTCATCGGCCAGATCGGTCTTGGTCAGCGCGATGCGGTCGGCGATGGCGATCTGGGTGCTGGCTTCGCGGTAGGCGTCCAGCGTCGGCAGGCCATGCAGCGCGTCCGCCGTCGCCACCACGCCGCCGAAGCGGTAGTGGCGGGCAATGAGCGGATCCGCCGCCAGCGTGTTGATGACCGGACAGGGATCCGCCAGCCCCGAGGTTTCCACCACCACCCGCGTAAACGCGGGGATCTCGCCGCGCTGGCGCCGGTAATAGAGCGACTCCAGCGTATCCTGCAGCGAACTGGTCGCCGCGCAGCACAGGCAGCCGGAATCCAGCAGCACCACGTCGGTATCGTCGGCGCGGCCCACCAGCATGTGGTCCAGGCCGATCTCGCCAAACTCGTTGATGACCACCGCCGTGTCGGCAAAGCGCGGGCTGCGCACCAGGCGCGACAGCAGCGTGGTCTTGCCGCTGCCCAGGAAGCCCGTCAGCAGGTAGACCGGCAACGGTCCGGCGGTCGTGGGCATGGGCAGCTCAGGCCTGTTCCGCGGCGGGCGCGGGCAGGTTGCGCAGATAGTCCTGCACTTCGCGCGACGGAATCACGTCGGCGTACTTGCAGTTCAGGTCGAACAGGCTCATCGCGTGGCTGGCCTGGAAGCGGTCGAACGCAGCCTCTTCGGGAATGATGACCTTGAAGTTGTACGAGTAGGCATCCACCGTGGTGGCGCGCAGGCATCCCGAAGACGTGCAGCCCACCAGGATGAGGGTGTCCACGTCCAGGAAGTTCAGGTGGCTCATGAAGATGGTGCCGAAGAAGCAGGACGGCTTCTGCTTGGTGATGCGGATGTCCTGCGGCCGCGGCGCCAGCGGCTCCACGGTCTGCGTGGCGTGGGTATTGGCGAGCACGGTCTTCTCGCCGCCGCGATGGTTCTTGCCCACTTGCACGCCGCTGTCCAGCAGATCGGCGCGGCGGCCGCTTTCGGTATAGAAGACCGGTATGTTCTTGTCGCGCGCCAGCTCCAGCAGCGGCACGATGTGCGCCACCGCGTCCCAGGCCTCGCGGCCGCAATGGGTGCGGTACTGCTTCAGTCCTTCCAGGATGTCCTGGGGCGTGTCGCCGCAGAAGTTGTACTGCACGTCGATGATGAACAGGGCCGGACGTTTGCCGAAGCCGCCGCGCTTGCCATAGCCGGCCTGCGCCAGCACCTGCTTGTCGCGCTCGGTCAGAAAATCGTCCCAGATTCGCTTGGTTTCGCTCATGGTAATGCCTGCCAGAAAGAGAGTAGGTTCAGTTCAAAGACGCTTGAGATAGCGGCCGCCCGGATTGCTGCGCGCGGCGTCGGTAATGCGGCCGTCCAGCGCCACGGTGCGCCCGCGCACCAACGTGCGCACGGGCCAACCCTTCAGGGTCATGCCCTCGTAGGGCGAGTAATCGGAATTGGATTCGAGCGCAGCGGGATCGACGGTGCGCTCCAGGTCCGGATCCACCAGCACCAGGTCGGCATCCTTGCCGATCTCGATGCTGCCCTTGGCCGGCATGCGATAGATGCGGGCGGAGTTCTCCGTGCCGACCTTCATCAGCGTTTCCAGCGGCACGCCACGGCGGTGATAGCCCTCGTGCAGCAAAATCGGCAGCATCAGGCCGGTGCCGGGAAAACCGTTGCTGGCCGCCCAGATGTCGGTGTCCTTGGTGGCGCGCTTGCGCGGCACATGGTCGGTGCCGATGGTGGTGATGGAACCGTCCAGCACGCCCTCCCACATCGCGTCCACATCGGCCTGGCCGCGCACCGGCGGATTGACCTTGGCATAAGTCCCGGCGGGCGATTCGTCATTCAGGAACAGGTAGTGCGGGCAGGTCTCGACGTAGATCGGCGGCGCGTCGGGCGTGCGGCGGTGGCGCCGCGCCTCGTCCAGCGCCTCGCGGCTGCTCAGGTGCACGATGTTGACCGCGGCGCCGGTCTTGGATGCGAAGTAGCAGACGCGGTGCACGTTCTCCGCTTCCAGGAAGTCCGGGCTCTGTTCGTTCCAGGCCTTCAGGTCGTCGCGGCCGGCGGCGCGCAGCGGGTCCCGCAGGACCGGAATCACTTCTACGTTTTCACAATGCACGCCCATGATCGCGCCCGGGATCGCCGCGGTGGCGCGCAGCGCTGAATACAGCAGACCGTCGTCGATATCGGTAAAGCCCTTGGACAGCCCTGCAGCGCCCTTGTACATCATGTAGAGCTTGTAGGAATTGACGTTGAAGCGGCGCGAGATTTCCTCCAGCGTCTCCACGTGCAGATTGCTGGTGATGCCGAAATGGAAGCCGAAATCCACGCAGCTCTGCGACAAGGCGCGATCGCGCACCTTATCGAAGGATTCGCGGATATCCGCCGAGCGATGAAACGACAGCACGGAGGTGGTGCCGCCCAGGGCGGCGAAGCGCGACTCGGTTTCGAAGTCGGTCTCTGGCGAGCCGAAGCCGAAATGCACGTGCGGATCGATCAGTCCCGGCAGTACCCACAAGCCCTGGCAATCTATGGTCTCACGGGACTCGAACTGCGCGCCCGGCTCGGCAATGATGGCAATCCGGCCGTCGATGACGCCGAGCACGCCTTCGGTCAGCCCCTGCTGAGGCAAGTACAGTCTGGCGTTGGTAAGTAGCAGATCCAGCATGATGTGGTTTTTCCCGATAGATGCGTGTTTTCAGCAATGGGCCGCGTCCGCGGCCTGCGTGTCGTTCAAGAATCCGTTGAGGACGCTGGCGGGGATGCCGCCCTCCGCCATGAGTTTGCGTTCGGCGCGAGTGAGCACCTGGGCATAGGCCTGGAAGACGATGCGGCGCTCGCCGTCTTCGGCGACGACGGTGATGGGCTCGCCCTTGCGCACACCATTAGCCACGTTGTCGAAACGCAGGGTTTCCGCCCCCGTCAGGCCCAACTGGCGCCAACCCTCGCCCGGGGCGAAAGCCAGCGGCAACACCCCCATGCCCACCAGATTCGCCCGGTGGATACGTTCGAACGATTCCGCGATCACGGCGCGCACGCCCAGCAGCGCCGAACCCTTGGCGGCCCAGTCGCGGCTGCTGCCCATGCCGTAGTCCTTGCCGCCCAGGATCACGCTGGCCACACCCTCAGCGCGGTAAGCCTCGGCCGCGTCGACCACCGCCATGCGCTGTCCGCTGGGGAAATGGCGGGTCACGCCGCCCTCCATGTCCGGTACCAGTGCATTCTTGATGCGGATGTTGGCAAAGGTGGCGCGGGTCATCACATGGTGATTGCAGCGGCGCGCCACATAGGTATTGAAATCGCGCGGCGCCACGCCCTTGCCGATCAGGTACGCGCCAGCTGGCGTATCCGTCGGAATCTCACCGCTGGGCGAGATGTGGTCGGTCGTCAGCGAATCGCCGAACGCGGCCAGCACACGGCCGTGCGTCAGGCTGGATTCCAGGTCGGCCAGGGCATCGCGGCCGGGTTCGGTCCTGAAGAATGGCGGCTCGACCAGGTATTGCGATTCCGGGTCCCAGGGAAAGCGCAGCCCCGAGGGTGCCGGCAGGTCGCGCCAGATCGCGCTGTCCAGGCTCGCCGGGTCATAGACCTCGGCGAACAAGACCGGATCCGCGGCCAGCGGCAGCAGGGCCGCGATCTCTTCCTGGCTGGGCCAGACATCGCGCAGATAGATGGGCGCGCCATCGGCGCCCGGCCCCAGCGGTTCGCGTTCGAAGTCCAGGTCTATCCTGCCGGCCAGCGCGTACAGCACCACCATGGCGGGAGAGCCAATGTAGTTGGCGCGCAGCAGCTTGTGAATGCGGCCTTCGAAATTGCGGTTGCCGGACAGCACGGCCGCCGCCACCAGGCCGCCCTCGGTGATGGCATCGGCCGCCGTCGTCTCCAAAGGACCGGACTTGCCGCCGCAAGTGGTGCAGCCGTAGCCGATCACGTGGAAACCTTGCGCCTGCAGGGCTTGCAGCAAGCCGGCGGATTCCAGGTAGCGCGTCACCGCGCGCGAACCCGGCGCCAGCGAACGCTTCACCCAGGCGGGCGGCGTCAGGCCCAGCGCCAGCGCTTTTTTTGCGACCAGGCCGGCGGCCAGCATCACGCCTGGATTGGACGTATTGGTGCAGGAGGTGATGGCCGCCAGCGCCACCGAGCCATGGCCCAGGGAAGCGCGGCTGGGCGGATACGCGACCAACGCGTCGGCGTCCACGCCGAATCCGCCCTCGGCCAGGGGCTGGCCCAGGCGGTGGCGGAAGTCCGCCGCGACCTCGCCCACGTCCATGCGGTCTTGCGGTCGTCGCGGACCCGCCACGCTGGGATGCGCAGCCGACAGGTCGATCTCTATCACCCGGCTATAGACGGGTACGACCTCGCCGGCATCGCGCCACAGGCTGTTGGCGCGGGCATAGGCTTCGATCAGCGCCAGCTGCTCGTCGCTGCGCCCGGTCATGCGGGCATAGTCCAGCGTGCGGGCGTCTATCGGGAAAAAGCCGCAAGTGGCGCCGTACTCGGGCGCCATGTTGGCGATGGTGGCGCGTTCCGGCACGCCGAGCGCCTGTGCCGCAGGGCCGAAGAATTCGACCATGCAGCCCACCACGCCCGCCGCGCGCAACTGCTGCGTGATCAGCAGGGCGGCGTCGGTGGTGAGTGCGGGCGCCTCGATGGCGCCGCGCAGCCGCACCCCCACGACCTCCGGGATCGGAAACGTATAGGCATGCCCCAGCAGGGCCGCCTCGGCGTCGATGCCGCCTACGCCCCAGCCCAACACGCCCAGGGCGTTGACCATCGGCGTGTGCGAGTCGCCGCCGATGACGAAATCGGGATAGGCCCAGTCGCCGTCCGGCCGTGACTGGCGCGCGACCACCGGCGCCAGGTACTCCAGGTTGACCTGATGGATGATGCCGATGCCCGGCGTGATGACCCGCAGTCCCTTGTAGGCCTGTTGCGCCCATTTCAGGAAGCGGTAGCGCTCGTCGTTGCGCTCGAACTCGCGGCGCAGGTTGCGCTGCACCGCGCCCTCATCGCCCCAATGGTCGACCTGCAGGGAATGGTCCACGATCAGGTCCACGGGAATCCGGGTGTCCACCCGCGCCGCGTCCCCGCCCGCCTGGGCCACCGCGTCGCGCAACGCCGCCAGATCCTGCAGCACCGGCAGGCCGCTGGAATCCGGCAGGATCACACGCGCCACGTGCAGCGGCAGGTCGGCGCCGGCATGCTCGCGCCAATCCCAGAGCCTGCCGATCTCTTCGTCGGACACGGCGGCGCCCCAGGCGCGATGACGCAGCAGGTTCTCAAGCAGCACGCGGATGACATAGGGATATGCGTGAATGTCACGCCCCGCGGCTTGGGCCGCGGCGGACAGGTCCGCGTAGCGCAGCGTCCTGCCGCAACAGGAGAAAGACTGGATCATGGCAGCGGTAATCGGGAAAATCTCAACTGAGGCCATCTTACGGCTTACGAAAGAATAGTGTCAACACTATCGCATTATTCAAAATCAGATAGAGACTCATCAAAAACAGTTTTTGCCTTACGCAAGTGAAGTGTAAATAGATGGAGCCTCATCGGAGGCTTAGGGATAACCCCTTACAACATCGGTAAAATAGCCAAAACATCCATGGCGATGCCGCCGATCTGGCATCGATTTCACACCCAAGCCAACTCCAAAAGAGTTGACACTTTTTAAATTCCTTTGATAGGCTGTCAACACTATGAACATCGCCACGACCTCCATCGCCATCAAGGACGACGCCTCCGGCCCGCTGGCCGACGTCGTTTTCGACCAGGTGCTGGACGCGATCTACCAGGGCCGGCTGGCCCCGGGCAGCGTCATCAATGAAGTCGCGCTGGCGCAGGAATTCGGCGTCAGCCGCGGTCCGGTGCGTGAAGCCGTGCGCCGCCTGCAAGGGATCCAGCTGATCACGCGCGAGCCCTACATCAAGGCGCGCGTGGTGACGCTGTCGGCGGAATCCGCGCTGGAACTGTTCCAGATGCGCATGGCACTGGAAGGCGTGGCCTGCAATCTGGCCACCCGCCGCATGAGCGACGAAGAAATCGCGCAGCTGCTGGCCGAGCTGGAACAGGACCGCCAGCGGCGCCTGGCAGCGGCCAATGGCGGCGCCCCCGCGCCGCGGGTCTTCGACTTCCATGAGCGCATCGTGCGGGCCAGCGGCAACAACCGCATCATCAACGCCCTTTGCGGCGACCTCTATCACCTGCTGCGCGTCTACCGCCGGCACTCCGGCACCGTGCTGGAGCGCAAGGACGACGCCTATGCCGAACACTGGCAGATCCTGCGCGCGATCCGCGCACGCGACGCCGAATTGGCGGAATCGCTCATGCGCTCGCACATCGAACGCGCGGCGCAACACCTTTTTGAACATCTGGCGGAAGGGGCGTCCGGCACCGCCGGGCACCCCGTCTCCGCTGCCTGACACTCTTTGGAGCAGTACGACATGCACAACCCGCGCCACCAGTTCCGGCAATTGCTGAAGAACGAACCCTTCATCGTCTCCCCCGGCGTGTACGATGGATACAGCATCCGCCTGGTCGAGGCCGCGGGTTTCAAGACCGCCTGCACCAGCGGTGCGGCAGTGTCCAACGCACTGCTGGGCATCGCCGACATCGGCGTGATGGGCCTGTCGGAAAACGTCACCCACTGCCGTCATCTGGCACGCTCCGTTTCCATTCCCCTCACGGCTGACGCCGACACCGGCTACGGCAACCCGGTGAACGTCTACCACACGGTGCAGATGTTCGAGGAAGCCGGCGTCGCCGGCATCAACCTCGAAGACCAGGTCAGCCCCAAGCGCTGCGGCCACATGCCCGGCAAGGACGTGGTGAGCGAAGCGGAAATGGTCAAGAAGATCGAAGCCGCCTGCCTGGCGCGGCGCGACGATGACTTCGTCATCATCGCCCGCACCGACTCGCTCGCGATCGAGGGCATCGAAGGCGCGGTCAAGCGCGCCCGCGCCTACGCTCAGGCCGGCGCCGACATGCTGTTCCCAGACGCCGTGCGCACCGAGGACGACATCAAGCGCCTGGTGGACGCCGCCGGCATTCCGGTCAGCATCAACATGGGATTCGGCATCCGCAACCGTCCCACCACGCCGCTGATTCCCCTGCCGCGCCTGAAGGAAATCGGCGTCAAGCGCATCAGCCTGCCGCGCATGCTGCCGGCCGCCGCCATTTACGGCATGCGCCAGGCGCTGCAGGTGATGCAGGGCGTGATCGCCAGCGGCGAGCCGGCCGACCGTCCCGACTTGCTGGTTGGCATCGAAGACATCATGCAATTGATGGGCTACGAGCAGATGCGCGCCATGGAAAAGCGCCTGACGACGCTGGCCGACTGAGCGCATCGCCATGACTGAGCGGAATGCGCAGGCGCATTGCGTCCTGACGGGCGCGTCGTCGGGCATCGGCCTGGCGCTGGCTGAACTGCTGCTCGCGTCCGGCTGGCAGGTGACGGGCGTGGACATCGCGCCGGCGGCAATCAAAGGCCATGGACAGTATCGCCATCTGGTGTGCGATCTGACCGACGCCGCCGCCTTGCGCGGTCTATGCGCGCTGCTGGACGGCTGCGCCCCGACGGCGCTGGCGCATTGCGCCGGCGCCGTGCGCACCGGCGGCGCGCTGGACACGCGCCCGGAAGACGCGGACTGGCTTTGGCAACTGCACGGAGCGGCGCCGATGGCGCTGGTCCGCGCCTTGGCGCCACAACTGCCGGACAGCCGCGGCCGCATCGTGCTGGTGTCCAGCCGCGCCGTGCTGGGCCGCGCGCAGCGCCTGGCCTATGCCGCGACCAAATCCGCCCAGATCGGCCTGGCGCGCAGCCTGGCCGCCGAACTCATCGTGCGCGGCATCACCGTCAACGTCGTCGCGCCCGGCGCGGTCGACACGCCCATGCTGCGCGATCCCAAGCGCGGCGCTCCGCCGCAGGTGGAGCTGCCGCTGGGCCGCCTGATCGACGCGGGCGAAGTCGCCGCGGCCATTGCCTTCTTCCTGGGCGCGCAGGCAGGCGCCGTCACCGGACAGACGCTCTACGTCTGCGGCGGCGCCTCGCTGGGAGCGATGCCGCTATGACGCAGGCGAACGCACCCACGCTGCATGGCAAGGTCGTGATCCTGACCGGCGCGGCCGGCGGATTGGGCCAGGCGATCGCGGCGCAATGCCTGCTTGCCGGCGCCCGCGTGGCCTTGCTGGACCGCGACTCGGAACTGCTCGCGCAAACCCGCCAGACCCTCGCTGCACCTGACACCCAGACGCTGGCGATCGCCTGCGACGTGACGGACGCGCAAGCGACGCGCGAAGCCGTCGAAAAAACGGCCACGCATTGGGGCGCGATCCACGCCCTGGTGAACAACGCCGCCACCGTCACGCCGGGCAACAAGATCGCGGACCTGACGCTGGAGCAATGGCGCCAGGCGCTGGACGTGAACCTGACGGGCGCGTGGCTGATGAGCAGGTGCGCCATCCCCCACATGGCGCAGGCGGGCGGCGGCGTCGTGTTGAACATCGCCTCGCAGCTGGGCAGCGTGGCCGCGCCGGGCCGTGGCGCGTATGGCGCCAGCAAGGCCGGTCTGATCGCGCTGGCGCGCGCCATCGCCGTGGATCACGCGGCCGATGGCATCCGCGCCTTGAGCCTGTCGCCGGGCGCGGTCCTGACCAGCAGGCTGGTCGCGCGCTATGGCAGCGCACAGGCCGCCGGCGCCGCCTTGGCGGCCAAGTACCCAGCCGGACGCCTCGGCACGGCCGAGGAGATCGCACAGACCGCAGTTTTCCTGATCAGCGACGCCGCCTCGTTCATCACGGGCACGGACATACGCGCGGACGGCGGCTACACCGCGCTATAGCTCCGGCCGCCACCATCGACTTCACACAAGACTTACATCACACAGCAAGGGGTAGAACCATGAAGCACATCACCACCACCTCCGCAACGCACGGACGCCCGGCGCGTCCGGCCCTGCGCCGCAGCATGCTGGCGCTGCTTGCCGGTGCCTTCGGGCTGGCCGCCGCCCCCGTCTTTGCGCAGGGCACGGACAACTTTCCCAACCGCGCGGTCACCATCGTCGTACCCTTCCCGGCCGGCGGCGCCACCGACATCACCGCTCGCCTGGTGGCCGAAGGCCTGTCCAAGAAGTGGGGACAACCCGTGGTGGTGGAAAACAAGCCCGGCGCAGGCGGCAACGTCGGTTCGGAATACGTGGCGCGCGCCGCGCCCGACGGCTACACCCTGGTGCTGGGCGTGACGGGTTCGCACGGCATCAATACGTCGCTCTACAAGAACATGCGCTATGACCCGGTCAAGGATTTCGAGGCCATCACGCAGGCAACGCTGTATCCCAATGCCATCATCGTCAACAACGATGTGCCGGCCAACAATCTCCAGGAACTCATCGCGCTGTTGAAAAAGCCCGATGCGCACTACTCGTACGGCTCGGACGGCAACGGCACGGCATCGCACCTGGGCATGGAGCTGATCAAGAACCAGGGCAAGTTCGAGATTTCCCACATTCCGTACCGCGGCAGCGCGCCGATGGTGACCGACCTGCTGGGCGGCCAGATCCAGGTAGGCGTCACCGGCCTGCCCGCGGTGCAGGCCTATGCCAAGAGCGGCAAGCTGAAGATCGTGGCGCTGACCACGGCGGGACGCTTCGCCAGCGCGCCCGACTATCCCACGGTGGCCGAACAAGGCTTCCCCGGCTACGCCGCTCCGCCCTGGTCGGGCTTCTTCGCCCCCAAGGGTACGCCCAAGCCGCTGGTGGAGAAGATCTCGGCGGACATGCGCGAAGTCATGGCGGATCCCAAGACCAAGGAGAAGCTCGCCGCTTCCGGCAGTGAATTCACGCCTTCCACGCCCGAACAGTTCCAGGCTTTTGTGCAGCAGGAAATCGCGAAGTGGGCCGAGGCCGTCAAGATCTCCGGCGCGCGCATCGACTAAGGCGGCATGCACGACGCCAGCGCCGCAGCTGCGGCGCTGGCGTGATGCGCATCAGTTGTAGCGGAACGTGGCGGTCAGCATCGCCGAACGGCCGGGCGCCACGTAGCTGAACAGGCCCACGTGCGAAGCCTCGTAGATGGTCTCGTCGGTCAGGTTGTTCAGGTTCAGCTGCAGGCCGAAGTTCTTGTTGAACTGATAGGCCGCCATCGCGTCGTAGCGCCAGTAGGACGGCAGCTGATAGACGTTGGCATCGTCCACATAGCGCTTGCCCGTGTAGGTGGCGCCCGCGCCCACCGTCAGCTCCGGCAGGAACTTGTAGGTGGTCCACAGGCTGGCGCTCTGGCGGGCAATGAACTTCATCTGATTGCCGCTGTAGTCGGTGCCGCCGCTCTGGTAGCTGGTGACCTTGGGGTCCATGTAGCTGTAGCCGCCCCAGACCTGCCACTTGGGCGTGATGGATCCCGCCACGCCCAGCTCGATGCCGCGCACGCGGTTGCTGCCGGACAGCGTCACATCGCCCGTGATGGGATCGGAGCTGCGGGCATCGGTCTTGCGGGTTTCGAACACCGCCGCCGTCAGCGACAGGCGCTCGTCGAACACGTCCCACTTGGTGCCCAGCTCGATGCTGCGGCTCTTTTCAGGCGCCAACGCCGCGGTGCCCGCGGTCAGGCGGCCGCCTGCCGCGCCGTCCGCGCCGCCGGACTGGCCCGCCGTTTCACCGGACGGGTTGGACGAGGTGCCGTAGGACACGTAGATGCTGCCGTTGGGCGCGGGCTTGTAGACCAGACCCAGCTGGTAGTTCCACATGTTGTCGGTGCGCTCGACGTTGCCGCTGGTCACGCGGTAGTTGTCATAGCGCAGGCCGGCGTTGGCTTCCCATTGCTCGCTGAACTTGACCGTGTCGAACACGTAGGCCGCGCGCGTAATGGTCTTGGCGGCGTCGTAGCGCGGCCCCCAGCGCAGGCTGCCGGTATACGGCTGGCGGGGATTGGGGTTGTACAGGTCGTCCTGCAGGGTCTTGTCGAAGCCGCCCGAGGGCACGCCGTCGCGCTTGCTGATCGTCTCGGTGCTGAACTCCAGGCCGGCCACATAGCTGTGCCGCAGGCCGCCGGCGGTAAATTCGCCGAACATGTCGGTCTGATTGATGAAGGAGCGGTTGGTCTGGTTCAGGCTGCGCAGCGCCTTGCTCATCTTCACGCCGTCCGCCTCGTTCGAGCACGGCGCCACGCCATAGGCGGGGTTGGGCCTGCCGCCCACGCGCGCCGCGCAATTGTCGAAGGACGGGCGCGTCATCACGTATTCGTTGGTGGACTCGCTATAGCGCGTGCCGTTGCGCAGTTTCAGCTTGTCGCTGAACTTGTGCTCGACCATCAGGGTGGTCATGTCGGCCTGGTTCTTGCGGTAGTCGCGGCCGATCAGGCCGTAGTAGTTGTTGCGGTCCACCTTGGGCGGCGTGCCGCGGTCCGGGCGCGACTCGTTCTTGAACGGAATGCCCAGGTCGGGCGTGTCGTCGTTCTGCAGATGGTAGTAGCTGAGCGTGACTTGCGTCGGCGTGCCCAGCCCCCACGAGAACGAGGGCGCCACGCCCCAGCGGTCGGTCTCGACGTGGTCGCGGCCCGGGATGTCGCCGCCCTGCTTCATGAAATTCAGGCGGAATGCCGAGCTTTCGCCCAGCGCCCAGTTACCGTCGCCGGTCAGGCGCCAGTTGTCGTCGGTGCCCACGCCGACGGTGCCTTCCGCGAAGTTCTCCAGCTTGGGGCTCTTGCTGACCAGGTTGATGCTGCCGCCGGTCGAACCGCGGCCGGAATAGGCGGAACTTGGCCCCTTCAGGATCTCGACCGACTCCAGGTTGAAGGTCTCGTGCGAGAAACGGCCCAGGTCGCGCATGCCGTCGACCATCATGTCGGTACTCGCTTCGTAGCCGCGCACGAAGGGCCGGTCGCCGGTGGGCGTGCCGCCCTCGCCGGCGCCGAAGGTAATGCCCGGGGCGGTGCGCAACACATCCATGAGCGAAGTCGCGGCGCGGTCGCGCATCAGCTGTTCGGTGATCACGGTGACCGAACGCGGCGTGTCCAGCAGGGGCGCCGTCATCTTGGGCGACGAGGCGATGTTGGCTTCGTAGCCATCGCTGACCGCTTGCCCCTGCACGTGCACCGGCGACAGTTCGTGCACGGCGCCTGGCGCCACGCTGCCCTGCGCCAGGGCCAGGCCCGGCGACATCAGCGCGCCGCACACCGCGGCATAGATGGAGGTCGAAGTGTTCCCACCGGCCTTGGCATAGGCCGTCGATGTATCTGCTTTGTTCATTGGACTCTGTCAGAAACCGCCCCGCGGCGGCTGCGCTATCAGCGCGGTCTTGGTTTTTTAAGAGTGCCAATGATATTCATTCTTATTTTTACATTCAACAAATAGTCAGGATTTATTCAGAAAATTGTCAATTTTGTGGAATTTGGCAGGATCAAAAGACCATAATGCGGCGCGATAGCAACAATCCGTGCGCATCAATCTGTTCACAGCACGCTCGCATTGGCGCTCATCCTCAGGCTTTGCGCATGAAAAAAGCCCCTTTCTCCAGAGATCGAATCCTCTGGGGAAAGGGGCTGGACAGACTCCCAGCCACGCGTCGCCCAACCTTACAGCGAGTACCGGTACTCGCAGTTGAGGGTGGCCTTCAGCGGCGTATCGGCCTGCACGCCCGACACGCTGCGCGGCCGCGGCGCCATCAGCTTGGCCTGAAACTTGCCGGCGGCGTCGCCATTGCTTTCCCGCTTCACCGTCAGGCTGGACGGCATGGCGTACAGCGTGAGCGGCTGGCCCTGGGCCGCGATCACCAGCGTGAATACGGACTGCGGAAAGTCCGCCACCACGAAACCCTGGGTCGCATCCGAGTCGAACGTCAGGCTGCCGTCCGCGTAGCTCAGCTTCAGCTTCATTTCCTCGGACGATGGTGATGGGATCGCGCCTTCCAGTTTGACCTTGCCGCTTTCGGATACGCAGTTCAATTCGGCGGGTGCAGATCCCGCATGGACAACGCCGCTCAACGACAAGCAGGCCGCAAACCAAATTCCTCGCACCGCCATGAGACTCTCCTTCGTGGGACCCGGTCTTGATCCGGGATCATTACGCAGCATCAGTGCGCGCTTTCGTCCGCCGGCTTCAGCACGCCGGCTTCCCGCAGCGTCTCGGCGGCGCTATGGCGGATCGCCGACAGGCAACGCGCGACGATGCCGCGCAGCAAGGCCTCCGAGGGCAGCGCGTCGGGTGCCGCCACAAAGCTCTCGATCGCAGCCGAAACGCGGTTCGTCACCGGGTCTCCGCTACCCTGCGTGATGTACAGCTTCACCGCCTTGCAGCGGTTGTTGACCGTATTGATGATCTCCAGCAGCTCGGCGCGGCCCAGGCCTATGTCGGCCGCATCCACAAAAGACGGATAGACCAGGCGCAGAAACTCCGGATCGTCGGCGGTCAGGCTGAAATACAGGGTGCCCAGTTCGGGATGGCGGAACAGGACATCGCCCTCTTCGTCGACCCGGGCGACCAGGCCCAACTCTTCCTGAACCACATGTTGGTAAAGCGCGGCAAGCGGCGTCGCGCCGGCAGTGATGTTCGACATGTTTCGACTCTCTTCGTATGGATCGCACGGCGGATGCCGCGCTGAACCTTGCGCCGCGAAGCATAGCGCCCATTGCGTGCTCGCGCTGGTCAGATTTGCGCCAGAGATCAGCCCGCGATACATGCGCTAGGATGTAGGAACCCGCCCGAGCCCTCAAATGGGGCCAGGCCAGGATGTCCATCAGAAGGAGCTTGCCATGCCATCAATGAGACAACTCGCCCGCGCGGCCGCGCTTGCGCTGCTGCTGCCCTGCGCGGCCTACGCGGAAACGGTCGTGCTGCAGGTGGCGCGGGCCACTGCCGGCGCCGACCCGCAAACCTCCGCCAGGACAGTGGACGTCGAGCTGAAACCCGAAAGCCGCCAGGCCCTGGCCGACTTCACCCGCGACCGCGTGGGCAAGCGCATCCAGCTGCGTTCAGGCGGCGTATTGCTGTCGTCCGCCACGCTGCAAAGCCCCCTTGAGGGCGACAGCTTCCGCATCACAGCGGGGGAACATGGCTTTGCCGGCAAGTCCGCGGAGGAAATCGCCCAGAGCATCATGAAAAGCGGTGGCCTGACGGTGGACGACGAAAACACCGCGAAATAACCAGCCATCAAGCCTGAGGCGCGCGCAGCCCCAGCGTGGCGGTCAGCGCGGTCCGTCCCGGCTGCGACGCAACCTCCAGCGCGCCCCCTACCCTGGCGATGCGGGTATGCATGCTGCGCATGCCCACGCTGATGCCCGCGCGCAGCACCGCGGCCACGTCAAAGCCGACGCCGTCATCCTCGATGCGCAGTTCGAGGTGGTCGGATTCGGACTGCCGCAGCTCCAGCTCCACGCGCCGGGCGCGGCTGTGCTTGAGCACATTCACCAGCGATTCCTCAACCAGCCGCGTCAACGCCATGCATTGCAGGGCGCTGGGCGGCGTGCGCCATAGTTCCGGCACCCGCCAGGTGGCGCTGATGTCCAGCTCGTCGAACAGCTGCATGAAGCGGTGGCGCAACGGCGCGATCCATTCCCGCGGCGTGGCCGGCACCGTGACGCCCGCGCTGGAACCGCTGTCTATGGTCTGCCGCAGGTCATCGCGCAACAGCTTGAGCATGGAAAGAAACTGCTGGCTGTGCAGCGGTGCGCTGGCCTGCTCCACCACGGCCATCATGCGGACCAAGGAGCCGCCCAGCCCATCGTGCAGATCGTGCGCGATCTGCAGCCGGTCCTGAAGCCGGGCGTTCGTCAGCGCCAACGCATGTTCGCGTTCCAGCGTGGTGGCGAGTTCGGTGCGCGCCTGCTCGATGCCGCTGGCCAGCTCCTGGTTGAAGCGCTCGATGCGGCGCACGCTGCGCGCATGGCGCAGCCCCAGCACCGCGGACATGCATAGCATGACCACCACGCTGGTGAAAGGCGTATAGGTTGTATCGCTGTCGATGAGCCTCAGCACCCGCAGCAGATCGTGGGCGCAGGCTGCAACGAAAACCAGCAGGCAAGCCGCCAGCATGGCGTGCTCGGGTCGGCGGGTACGCCACGCGTGCACCGGGAATTGCAGGCAATTGGCGAAGAAGATCGCGGACACGATCAGCACCACGCCCAGTTGCACCTCCGCCAGATGCCGCTGCGGCACGAAGACCATCGCCGCCAGCAGCACGGCCGCCAGCAGCCACAGCGCCTTCTCGATGCGCGGCACGGACTGCCCGCCAAAGCGCCACGTAAAGACACAGAAGCAGGCAACGTACAGCACCAACACCATGATGTTGGCCCGGGCCGCCGTCAGGCTGTCGGAGAACGGCCAGGGACTGGTCACAAGCACGTTGGCGATGAACAGCACCCAGAACAAGGCCATCAGCGCGTACCAGCCAAAGGCGCGCTGTTCGCGCCGCATGAGCCAGATGAAGAAGCACAAGCCGCCCAGGACGGCCGAGACGATCAGGTTGAGCGTGAACAGCGTGCGGTTGCGCCACCACAGGTCTTCGTACTGCTGCAACACCGTCCACTGCCCGCCCAGATGCACCGGCCCCAGGCCGGGCGTCTGCCCCGCCACGCCGACCACGCGGATCCACAAGGTGTTCTCGCCCGGATGCAGCAAGGCATCGGGAATCACCCAGTAACGCGGCATGTTCCAGCTGCGCGACAGCGGTTCCGTCAGGTGCGGATCGCTCCAGATCCGTTCGTCGTTGATATAGGCCTCGCCCGCCATGACGACGGATTCCAGCGCCAGGGCCACCTGGCCGGGCGCCGCGCCGGCGCAACTGCGCGTCCAACCGATCCGGTACCAGGCGGTGCCGCTATATCCCGGCCAACGGGCGCTCCAATCGTCGGGCAGCTCCACCGCCTGCCATTGCGCCGACTCCGGACGCCGGCCATCGTCGCCGCCCTTGGCGACCTGCACCGACAGTACCTGCGCCGTACAGGCGTCAGCAGGCTGCTGGGCCCACGCCGGCGCCAGCCATAGCGCCAACCACAGGGCGGCCAGCCACTTCAATCGAGCAAGCCGCGCGTGCGCGCCGCGTGTATGGCCCGCGTCCGCGAGGAGACCGCGAGCTTGCGGTAGATGTGCTTGACGTGGCATTCGACGGTGTAGCGCGACAGATGCAGCTCCTCGGCGATCTCGCGGTTTCCCAGTCCCTCGGAGACCAGCCGCAGGATCTGGCTTTCGCGCGGACTCAGGGTTTCGACGGATTCGTCCGCAGCCTCGTCGGCACGTTCGGCCCGTCTGGGGCGCAGTTCTTCGATGATGCGCCTGGCCACGAAGGGATCGATCGGCGCCCCGCCCCGCAGCACGCTGCGGATGGACAGGGACACCTCCAGGTCGTCGCGCTCCTTGAGCACATAGCCCGTGGCGCCCGCGCGCAGCGCGGCAAGAATTGCGTCTTCCGTGCTCCATGCTGAAATCACCAGGATCGCCAGGCTGGAGTCCTCCGCGTGCATCTCGGCGATCAGATCGGTGCCATTGCCGTCGGGCAGGCCCAGGTCGACCAGCGCCAGCGCAAACGGCTGGCTGGCGAGCTGCTCGCGCGCCTGCGCCAGCGTGGCGGCAAACACCAGCGCCTCCGGCGCATAGCCAAGCTGCAGCAGCAGGCCTTCCAGCCGGCGGCAGATCAGGGGTTCGTCCTCCACCAGCAGCACCGGGGCAGGCAGGGTCGACTCGGAAGCAAGCATGTGGGCGGTCATCGGATGAGGGCGGGCGGAATTGCCCAGCCTGAACTATGTCTCAGCCGCGCGAAACCGGATATCCCTGGAAGTTGGTATTTTCACAGGAATTTCGCGCCAGGCGTGGCTACCGCTTCCGGCTTTCGATGAACTCGGACAATACGACGGGCGGCGACAGCACATAGCCCTGCCCGTGGCTGCACCCCATGGACTGGAGCAGAGCGATGTCCGGCGCGCTTTCGATGCCTTCGGCGATTACGCGCAGGCCTAGCCGTTCCCCCAGCAACACCGACAGACGCGTGATTTCCCGCGCTTTCCGGTCGCGGCGGATGCGGCGCACGAAGCGTCCGTCGATCTTCAGCTCGGCGATGGGCAGGGCGTTCAATAGCTGCAAGGAAGCATAGCCGGTTCCGAAATCGTCCATGCTGACCTGGCAGCCGGCCTTCGCGAATTTCTTCAAGGACTTGCGCAGCAGTTCAAGGTGGGTGATGGGCTGGTCTTCGGTCAGCTCGATCCGGAAGCGCGTCATTGGGATGTTTGCCGCGGCGGCATAGCCCGTCAGGACGTCGACCGCATCATGGCTGACCAAGGTTGAGGCCGACGCGTTGATCGCCAGCGGCACGTCGATTCCCTGCTCCTGCAGCGCCTGCGCCGCGTCCACCGCCAGCCGGCAGATCTGCTCGAAGAAAAACAGATCCAGGCCCAGTCGATGGACGGCGGGCACGAAATCAGCCGGGCTGATATCGCCCATGGTCGGGTGTTTCCAACGAGCCAGACATTCCGCGGCGACCATTTCGCCATTCAGCAGGTTGAATTGCGGCTGTAGGGCGACGCTCAAGCCGTTGCCTCGCCATGCCATCAACATGACTTCGTGGTCGCCAAGTTGCTGGCATTGCGCTGCAGCGCGTTTCATACATCATTCCTGGTGGACAGGGGAGGAAATTCACATACAGCCACTCTAAGGCGCTTCGGGAACGAAAAATGTAGGAGGATTCAGAATGTGCGGCTCACGCGCTCCAGAACCGCGCTCAGATTCTTGACGACCGGGACGTAGTCCGCCAAAAGCTCCTCACGCGCCTGCCCAGGCTCCCTGACTAGCATGGTCTCAACGCGCAGACAAAGTTCAACCAGGGCGCTGCAGCCCAGCAATTGCGCGGTATTCAGAATTCGATGCGCATATCGTTTGACGTCTAACCACTGCTCCTGTCCGATCGCCAGCTGCAAGGCATCGACGTCCTTCCTGTGGTTGACGTGCAGGCTATGCGCCAGCTCCGCCGCGATGCTCCGGTCGTTACCGACCTTGGAAAGCAGTTCATCGCGCAGCGCAGCCACCGCCTGGTCCTGTGAGCTTTCCTGGTCGGGATGCATGGCCGAAGCCGCTGGGTTGTTCACTCGGAAACAAGTCCTATAAGGTTTTCACATCGATATTTTCGATTTTCTGGCGAAATCGACCAATTCAACCAAGGAACCGATCTGCAATTTGGTCATTATCCTGGTCTTGTGCGTGCTGACCGTTTTATTGCTGATGAATAGCGCATCACCGATTTCCTTGTTGCTCAATCCTTGGGCCAGCATCTGCGTGACGACCATTTCCTTGTTGGAAAGCAGCTCGAGTTTCTTCTGATACGCGTCTGCCACATCCGCCTGGTTGGCCGTCTTGGCCGCGTTCGGAAACACGCGGTAGCCCGCCAGCACGGACTCGATGCAGCGGACCAGTTCCTTGATCTCCAGGCGCTTGCTGGCGTAACCACAGGCGCCGAGCTCGGCCACGCGCAAGGCGAAGACCGAAGGATCATGCGCCGACACCACCAGTATCCGCAAGTCCGGATTGACGGCGAGGATTCTGGAAATGGCTTCCAGGCCGCCCATTTTGGGCATATCCAGATCAAGCACGATCAGATCCGGGCGTTCGCTGCGGGCCAGCGCCAGCGTATCGACCCCGTTGTCCGCTTCCAGTATCCGGCTGGCGCTGGGCAATAGGGCGATTTGCGTCCTGAGCACCAGACGAAACGCTGGATGATCATCCACAATCAAGACTGTCGACATGCTGCCCCTCCCTTCAATGTATCTTAGGTGTGCCGCCCGGCGGCCGCTTGGCATGCGCGAGGATGAAGGACTGCAGCGTCTGCAGATCCACCGGCTTGATCAGCACGGCGTTCATGCTGGCACGCGCGCCCGAAGCCAGATCGAGCTCAAGTTCGCTGGCGGTATAGCCCAGCACCGGCGTGGCCGCATTCATGCCGCCGCCGGCTCTCAAGGCGGCAGTGAAAGCGGTGCCGTCCATGACGGGCATGACGCAGTCGCAGATGATCAGATCAAACTCCAGCCGTTCCGCCAATGCCAGACCGGCCGCGCCATTCTGCGCGAATTGCGCGGAATGCTTCAACATCCGCAATTGATGCTTGAGCAGCAGCCGGTTGGCTTCATGGTCGTCGATGACGAGCAAGCGCAAGCCGCCGGCATCGGCCGCAATTGGCGCAGTAGCCGCCGCCACAGTGGCGCTTTCCGAAGGCGGCAGCGCCAAGGGCAAGCGCACCGTTACCCTGGCGCCCTGCCCGGCCGTGCTGGATATTTCCATGGAACCGCCCATCAGACGCGTCAATTCGCTGCATATGGACAGTCCCAGTCCGATGCCTGCGCCTTGTTCCCGAACCATGGGTTCAAAGTGCGGCACTGCCAGTCTGGCCTGCACCTCCTCGGCAATCCCGGGGCCGGTGTCCGCGACGCACAGCGCAATCCACTGCACCTCCTCCGTCGCGCGCGTGGCGCTCAGCGATACATCGATGCGGCCATGATCCGTAAAGCGGACCGAATTGGATAACAAGTTATCCAGCAGTTGCTTCAAGCGGATCGGATCCGAAAAATGACGCTCGGCAAGGTCGCCGCCGATGTCCAGTGTTAGCTGCAGGCCCTTTGCCTGCGCTGCGGCCCGAAACGGAGCCAGCGTGTCCGCCGCCAGCGCGCGCAGGTCGACATTCTGCCGCCGCAGCTGCAAGTGACCGGTTTCCAGCTTGGATATGTCGATCAGGCCACCGATCAGCGACAGCAGCGATTGCGCCGACTGGCGCGACATGGCAAGCCGCTCGCGCACCGCGCCAGAAAGTCCATCACGCGACAGGATCAGTTCAAGCATGCCGATGATCGCGTTCAGAGGGGTACGGAGCTCATGGCTGATGAACGCCAGATACGTCGACTTCATCAAATTGGCCCTTTCCATGTTCAGCCGGGTTTCGGACACGTCACGCAACATGTCGGGAAAACCGCGAAAACGCGCGCTACCCCCAATCAAGCCGATGAGGGTGCCGTCCTCCCCTCGCAACGGCGCCGCCCACGCGGCCACCCCGCAAGTGGAATCATGCTGGAACGGATGTTCGCGGACCAAGGTTTCGCCGCTCGCCAGCACTTGGCGATAGTCGCGGATTATTTCGTTCAGATTGGCCGGCAGGTCGCTGCCGGAGGCCGGCGCGGACAAGGAGTCCTGCGGAACATGCAGAGGGCGGTTCCAACCCTCGCGGCGACAGATAGCTGCGTACTCCTTGAGCGCGTCGTTGCGCGTCACCAGATTCAGGTCGAGATCCCGGATGAATATCCCGGCGGGCAGCGTATCCGCCAAGCTCGCAAGCTCGGCCAGCTCGCGGCGCGGCGACCTGGCGCCGAGAATGCGCAGCGCGATCCAGACCAGCATGACCACCAGCGCCGCGACCAACGCCATGTTCAGGAACACGGAAAGCGTGAGCATGGCGCCAGGCTCGCGATGAACCACTATGCCGCTCCGTCCCGCGCCAGTGCGCTTGCGCCGCGCGCCGCCGGCAGACAGGAATCAATGGCGTCCGCCAACGCCCGCAGACCGGCGGGCTTGACCAACACCTCGTTCATGCCGGCCCGCAGGCCCGTCTCGCGATCCTCTGGACGCGCACCGGCCGTGTATCCCAGTACGGGAATGGCCGCGTTTTCGCCCGCGCCTGCGCGCAACGTCCGCGTGAACTCGGCTCCGTCCATGTCCGGCATCTCACCAGCGCAGACGACCAGATCGAACCCGCTTCCCCTAATCAACGCCAAGCCCTGCGCGCCATCAATCGCCATCTGCACGGCATGGCCGAGGAATTCCAACTGGCTTTTCAACAGCAGGCGGTTGCCGGCCTCGCTTTCAACCACAAGCATCCGCAGCCCGGTGGCGGGCCGCTGCGTCATTCCGAGCATGATCTCTTGCGGCGGGTCGGGCTGCTCGCCGGATCCAAGCATCAGCGGCACGCGGACATAGACGTGCGTACCCTCGCCCACGACGCTGGAGATGCGGATGGTTCCTCCAACACGATCCACTATCTGCCGGCAATAGTGCAAGCCCAGTCCGGCGCCATCGGGCGAGGCGCTCAACCCCGCTTCGTAGCGGGACGCCGACAGCTTCTGCTGTATGTAAGGGTCTATGCCGCTACCGGTATCGATCACCGACAGCGTGAGCCATTGCCGGCCATCCTCCACCGGAGCGCCGTCCAGATGTATCCGGACGCCACCCCGTTCCGTGTACCGGATGGCGTTGGAAAGAAAGTTGTTGAGCAACTGATTCAGCCCCTGAACGTCCATCATGTGGCTGGCGGCAACCCCGGGAGCCACTTCGACCGTCAGGCTTATGCCCTTCTCGTAGGCGCTAGGCGCGAACAACGAAGCCACGTCGGCCAAGACCCTGGGCACCGAATTGGATACACGCGCGCTCGCCAGATCGCCAGTCTCCATCCTCCGCGTATCGACGATGGACGGAATCAACTGGAGCAGAGACTGGGTGGACAAACGCACGGTCGCCAACATTTCTTTCGACTGCCGCGGCATCGCGGCGTCAAAGGACGCCATTTCCAACAGGCCCGCCATGGCGTTCAAGGGATTGCGCACATCTCGGCTGACCGCAGCCAGGAATCGGGTCTTCATGTTGTTGATGCGCTCTGCCCTGCGGTGTGCGCCTGCCGAGTCGTCCAGCGACTGGCTATGACCCAGGAAGTAGCTGCCCACGCATAGCACGCCAATGACGTGGCTATCCAACCCGCGTATAGGCGCGGCCAGCCCTTGGTATGGCGCCCTGATGCCGACAGCCTCCAGCACATTGTAAAAATCGAACGCACAAGTTTCCCCCGTGGCCACTGCGGCGCGATACACCTGCACGACCTCGGCCGTGTTGCGCGGCAACGGAATCTGGTCTTTCTCCTCGCCGGACAAGAACCCCAGATCGATGTACTCGGGTCTCGACCACCCATTCCTGATGACAATGTCTGCGAAGCGCTGCATACCCGCGCTGGATCCGACCATGCGCAGCGACTTTTCGCGGACGGACATATCCACGGGGGCCGCAGCGATCAGATGCACGGCTTGCTGCAAGCGCCGCTGCGGATCGCGGTCTTGTGCCGTGGTGCGTTTCAGTATCAGCCCGACCCACAGAAGGGCAAGAAGCAATACGCCGTTTAGCGCCCAGGACAGGGGCTCGGCCAATGCGAACCGCTGCCAGAACGCGGCAGCAGTCGGTGCGCCCAGTGCGCATAGGGAGACAAGAATGGCGGCCGCCCCAACCGCCGACCGGGCGCGGACGACGCCGCTGCGCTGCATGGCGCTCGCAAGAACTTCCGGCTTCATCTGGAGAGTGTCGGTGGTCGTGCCTGTGGCTGGATTTGGTATGCGCTGCGCACCGGCGATTTTATCGCAGAAGGCCTGCCGTCATCCTATTGCACACGTCCGCGCGTCAGTAAAACCGTTGAAACGTTGCTTTCAAATCACGATCCAGAAGAGCCCAAAAAATACCAATCAAGACGCCTTATTCGGACAATATTGGCAATTATTGGCAAGAATCGCCAATCATCTTTTTCATATGAAATTTCATACAACAAGAAGGGAGGATTCCTACACTATCAGAATCCTGATTCCATTAATTTTCAGTCACCGACGAAATGCAGGCAGCGGGATTCGGAGGAGCAGAAAAATGGATTATTTGACTGCGCCCTTTCATCGATATTCGAATTGAATTTCGATAATAGCCGGATCGCACGGAAGTTAATTCCTGAAAACCGAAAGACAGCATTTCGAAAGTCGGTCGCCCCCTGTTTTCAATAACCCCAGGCGGCGCTTTTGATTATTAATCGACTCAGGATATTTACTTCCATGAACAAGAATACGATTGCCAAGTTTGCCCTGCTCGCCACGGCGGCAGCGGTTTCCCAAGCCGCCCTGGCCGAAGACGGACGTGTCCAATTCAACGGCGAAATCGTCGATGCGCCTTGCTCGGTCTCCCCTGGCGCGACGAATCTGGTCGTCCCCCTCGGCAAGGTTTCGCGCGCCAGCATGGACGGCGCCGCGGGCAAGCATTCGACTCCCGCCCAATTCGAGATCCAGCTGACCGATTGCAGCGCATCGGCCAAGGGCGCGAGCATCACGTTCAGCGGCACGCCGGACAGCATCAGCACCGACGTGCTTGCCATCTCGAATTCGGGCGGCCTGACCGCCAGCGCCTCCGGCGTCGCCGTCGAACTGCGTGACGCTTCACGCGCCAAGATCGCGTTGGGTTCGCCCTCCCCGAAGTATGTACTCGGCGTTGGCACCAACAACCTGAAGTTCGAGGCCGCCTACGTTTCGACCGCCGCCACCGTCACCCCCGGCCCGGCCAACGCCACCGCGCAGTTCACGGTGAACTACAACTGACGCCGTTTTGCCCGACCGCCGGCCCCGCGCGGGGCCGGCGCCAAGCCTCCACAGAGCAGACGGTTCCAACGGAACCGCGACCTGAATCGCCGCCAAAGCCCATGGAAGGCTTGCGAGCAAGACATCGAGATCCTCATGCTGAAAGACATCGCGCAACAGTTCGTGCTCAAGGCGCGACCCTTCATGATTTTCGCCCTGGCGGCCACGCTGGCCCACGCCAATGCAATGGCTGGCGTACTGGTCGGCGGCACCCGCGTCATTTTCAATGAGAAGGACCGCGAGTCCTCCATTCCCGTCAAGAACACCGGCACGTCCCCTTACGTCGTGCAGGCCTGGATCGATAGCGGCGAAGGCAATACAAAAACGCCGTTCGTGGCCAGCCCGCCGCTGTCGCGGCTGGACCCCGGCCAGGAAAACGTGCTGCGCATACTGCGCTTGGCCGGCAATCTGCCTCTCGACCGCGAATCGGTGTTCTGGTTGAACGTCAAGGAAATCCCGGAAAAGAGCCCGGACGAGAACGTGCTGCAGATCGCAGTGCGCACCCGCATCAAACTGTTCTACCGGCCTGCGGGCCTGGCGGGCAAACCTGGCGAACAGCGTCAGCAGCTGCAATGGGCTGTCGCCTCCGGCGGCAACGGCGCGGTGCTGAAGATCGCCAATCCTTCCGCCTATCACGTCACCTTCGCCACGCTGAACATCAACAACGGCCAACAGCAGATCAACGGCGGAATGGTGTCGCCCGGCGCCGTGCTGGAGTACCCCTTGTCCGGACTGTCCGCGCCTAGAGACCTGGACGTCGTGTTCACGACCATCAACGACTACGGCGCCGAGACTCCCGAGGAAAAAGTCCGCGTGCCCAGCGCGCAGGTCCCGGTTCACGTCAAGGCCGAACCCATCGCGCCTGCCGCAAGCCGCTAACGCCCGGAGCTCAAGCAATGAAAGGCGTATCGCAGGGTCGCATGCCCCCTTCCGCGGCATTGGCATCGCTGTTGCTGGGCCTGGCCTCCTTTTCAGGCCAGGCCGCCGAGCCGGCGGGCGCTGTCTTCAATCAGGAATTCCTCGGCACGGGTGGCGACCAGCCGCAGGCAGACCTGTCCATCTTCAGTTTCGGCAATAGCGTGCTGCCGGGCGAGTACCTGGCCGACGTAATCGTCAACGACCAGTCGCTGGGCAAGAGCAGAATCATCATCCAAGCCCAGGAAGGCCAGCAGCAGCCCTCGGTCTGTCTGACCCGAAACCAGCTGGAAACCTGGGGCGTCAATATGGCCGCGCTGCCCGAATCGGCAGGCGCGGACGGCTCCTGCGTGGACCTGGCCGCGCTGATACAGGATGCGACGGTGAGCTTCGACGGAGGAAAACAGCGGCTGCTCCTGAGCATTCCGCAGGCCGCAGTCAAACGCACGGCCCGCGATTCTGTCGATCCGACCCGCTGGGATAGAGGCATCACCGCGGCCTTGCTGGACTATCAGCTCAACATGTCCCGCCAAGGCGGCGGTTCATCCCGCAGCGACGACGGCTCATCCAAGAACGGCGCCGAATCGCCCTATATGGGCTTCGCCGGCCTGCGCGGCGGCTTCAACTTTGGCGACTGGCGCCTGCGCCATAGCTCCAACTACAACCGCGGCTCCGACGGCCGCGGCAAATGGCAGACGGTGGAAACCAATCTGCAGCGCGACTTGCGCTCGATCAATGGCCAACTGTTGATCGGCGACGGCAACACGCCCGGCAACTTCTTCGACAGCGTGCCGTTCCGCGGCGTGCAGGTCTCTTCGGACGACTCCATGCTGCCGGACAGCATGCAAGGCTACGCGCCCACCATACGTGGCATCGCGCGGACCAATGCGCTGGTCACCGTCAGACAGAACGGCTACATCGTGTACAGCACCTATGTCGCGCCCGGCGCCTTCGTGCTGGACGATCTGTACCCCTCCTCCTCCGGCGGGGACCTGGAAGTCACCATTACGGAATCGGACGGCCGCCAGAACCGCTACGTGCAAGCCTATGCCTCGGTGCCCACGCTGTTGCGCGAAGGCACCTGGCGCTACAGCGCCACCGCCGGGCGCTACCGCAACGCCTACGGTTCCAGCGAACGCGAGCCCACCTTTGTGCAAGGCACCGTCGCGCGCGGCCTGGGCCAGGAATTCTCGCTGTATGGTGGCGTCACCGCAGCCAGCATCTATCAATCCGGACTGGTGGGCGTGGGCAAGAACCTGCGCAGTTTCGGCGCGGTTTCCCTGGATCTGTCACATGCCCGCACCTCCACCGAGCGCTTGAAGACTCAGGGGCAATCGGTGCGCTTCCTGTATGCCAAGTCATTCGACGAAGCAGGCACGAATTTCCGCATCGCCGGCTATCGCTATTCCACCAGCGGCTACAGGACTTTCCAGGAAGCGACCGGCGCCGACGAATTCGAACTGGGCGGCAGAATGCCCAACCGCCGCAATGAACTGCGGTTGGACGTGGCCCAGTCGCTCGGTTCCTGGGGGTCGGTCTACGCGTCGGCGCGCCAGCAATCGTACTGGCAGACGAATCAGAAGGAACGGCTGATCCAGGTCGGATACTCCGGCTTCTACAGGCAGGTCAGCTACAACGTCTTCGTCAACATGAACACTGGCCGCAATGGTTCGAACGACCGTCAAGTCATGTTGTCCGTGTCGATTCCGCTGGGTACCTCGCGCAGCAGCGCGCAGTATTCCGTGGTCACGGGCAACAACGGCCAGACCAGCCACCAGGCCAGCGTTTTCGGCTCCGCGCTCGAAGACGACCAGCTTACCTACAACCTGACGGCCGCCACGTCCAATCAGAGCGGCGTCAGCAGCACCGGCAACGCCAGCTATCTGTCCAAGATTGGCCGCTTCGATCTGGGTGCGTCGCAGGGACGCGGCTACAACCAGATCAACCTGGGCCTGTCGGGCGGGATCGTGGCGCATGCCGACGGCGTGACGCTGGGCCAACCCCTGGGTGAAACCGTTGCCCTGGTGCGCGCGCCGTCAGCCGAGGATGTGCGCTTCGAATCGCATCCAGGCGTGAGCACCAACGCCAGCGGCTACGCCATCGTTCCGAGCCTGAGCCCCTACCGTTCCAATCGCCTGGCCATGCGCACCGCTGACCTGGGCGACACCGTTGAAGTCAGGAACGCGGCGGTGAACTTGGTTCCCACCCGTGGCGCGGTGATACAGGCGGGATTCGATACGGTCGTGGGCTATCGCCTGATGATGACGCTAACCCGCAAGGACAACAGCGTGGTGCCGTTCGGGGCGCGCATCGACGACGAAGCGGGCCAGGAAATCGGCATCGTGGGGCCGGACGGCCAGGCCTTCGTGACGGGTGCTCAACAGTCCGGAAAGATGCGCATCGTGTGGGGCCGTGGCGCCAGCGACAGCTGTGGCGTGTCCTACAGCCTGCCGCAAGAGGAGCGTCCCGCCCCCATACGGGAAGTCAGCTACGTGTGCCAATGATGCGCGCATTGAAAATCGCAAGACACATGAACGGATATGAGATGAAAGCACCTCACGCGGTCAAAGGAAAACACATAGGCGGCATGTTGGCCGCGGCACTCCTGGCGCTGATGTCGTTCGGGTATGCGCCGCAAACTCTCGCGCAATGCGTACTGGGAGAAGGGATAGACAAGAATGTGATCACTCTGGACTTTGGTCCCGTTGTCGTACCGCCGAACACGCCGGTGAGCCTGACCAGCCCGATAGCTGACAAGAGATTTCGGATCAGCCATAAGAGCATAGTCCTGATCGATTGCAGGAAAAGCAAAATCGACGGCGCCAGGATGGGCTCCATCCTGAAAGGAGCGCCGGTAAGCGGCTCCAACTCCGTGTTTCGGACGAACATTCCCGGCATCGGCATTCGAATCGGATTTCGGATGTGGGAGCAGGACGGAACCCAGTATTTCCCCATCACGTCGCCCATGGGCAAGGGCAGCTACGGAACAAGCACCAGCCCCAACTGGGTAATACATGCCCAGCTCTTCAAGATTGGCCAAACCACCGGGAACGGAGCTCTCGAACCAGGACAGTACGCAGCCATGTACTCGTCCCACGAGCCGCTGAAGGCTCTGCAAGTGACCGTCAGCGGGCGCTCCACGTCCATCGTCACCCCGTCATGCACCGCCGCCCCTACCGCGCCCGTCCAGTTAGGCAAGGTCTGGAAGAACCTGTTCAGCTCGGTCGGCAGCACCGCCGCCGAACAGCGCTTCAACATCCAGCTGAACTGCCGCGAAGCCAAGCCCGAACTGAATGCCGTGTACCTGCGCATGGACGCCAAACCCGACGCCTCGGGGATACCCGGCGTGATCGCCTTGAGCCCCGACGCCAATGCGGCGACCGGCGTGGGCATCCAGATCCTGGACAAAGACCGCCAGCCGGTCACCTACGGCCAAAGCAACTTGGTCGGCATGTCCAAGGACGGTGTCTACGACGTGCCATTCCACGCTCGCTACTACCAGACTGCAAACCAGGTTACCGTCGGCGTGGCGAACGGCACGGCCACGTTCACGCTTGAATACAAATAAGCCCCATCGAACCCACGAACCACAGGCCACTGATCATGAAAAAACCCGCTTTCAACCACACCGTCCATGTTTGCGTCGAAGCCATAGAGCCGGCCGCGACGCTGGTGCAGGGACTGGGCGACCGCGTCCAGATGGTATGCCTGACCCAATCCGTCCTTCGATTGCAGGAGCAGCTGGCCGAGCCAGGATTGCACTATGTCGTCATGCACGGCAGCGTGGAGTGGCTGGCCGCCATGCTGGGCGCGCGACGCGGCCCCTACGTCGCCGGACTGGTGGTCATGATCACCGCCAATGACTCCTCCAACGCGCGGGCCGAACTGATATGCGCCGGCGCCGACGCCTGCCTGGCCTCGAACGCGGGCATCGATGAACTGCTGGCGGCGCTGAGCAGCCTGGAACGCCTGTCCTCGGCATTGCGTACGCGCCTGCAGCGTGAAGCCGCCACTGCCCCCGAAGCCCTGGCGCGGCAGCGCCGCGCCCTGGCGGGGACCATCGCGACGGTCCGCGTGACGCCGGTCCGCGAATGGGCGCTGGTCGAAACGGAGAAAGCGCTGCACGCGCCTGACAGCGCGGGCAAGATCGCGTTGAGCAACAAGGAATTTGCACTGCTGTCGTGCCTGCGCGGGCATGACTTCCAATACTGCAGCATTGCGGACCTGCACCGCGAGGTCTGGCCGGATGCCGCGGGCCGCCCCGTGCATCTGCAACGCGCCATCGTTTCCAGCGTGGTCGGCCGCCTGCGCCGGAGAGCGCGCATGGCGGGAATCGAACTGCCGCTGCGCACGAGCTATGGGCAGGGCTACACCTTCGTCCATCCGCTCAACAGCGCCAGCCAATCCGTCGTCGGTTGAACAGACGCAAGATGATCAGGTGACGGCCGGGGTGGCGAATGGCACCGCCACGTTCACGCTTGAATACAAGTGAGCCGATTCCAACCCTCGGACCGCTGGCCCCCGATCACAAAAAGCCCGCATTCGGCCATGCGCCCGGCAGCGCGGGCATGACTTCCACTACTGCAGTATTGCGGATCGCGCAACGCGAGGTCTGGCCGGATGCCTCTGACCACCCGGCGCATCCGCAACCTCCCCGGCCAACGCAACCCTACGCAAATTCGTAATCCTCAGACGCGGAAATCGATGTCTTCCGACTAAATTTCCCGGCCCTGCCCCATAAAGTGTTCGTACTCGCCGGCTCGCACAGATTCGAGCATGCGGCCGACGGGTACGAACCGCCTGGATATCACCGCATTCGCGGCGTCCGGCCTTACATGAATCCCCAGAAAGATCGCTGCTTTCCGGACGCGCAAGGACCCCGGTCCGTCTCGCGCCCGGGGCAGTTTCGATCGCCGCGGGCAAGCCTAGCTTCAAAGGAAACACAACATGAAACGCAGTCTCGTCGCCTCTCTCCTGGCCTCCGGAGCCCTGATCTCCGTGCTCGCGCCGGTACCTGCCCATGCGGTCGACGGCGTCATCAACTTCATGGGCGTCATCCGCGCGCCAGGTTGCGACATCAATGGCAACACCCCGGGCCTGGGCAACACGCAGACAGTGCAGCTGGGCACGCCCACGCCGGAAGAAGTCGGTCTGGGCAATGCCGTCGAAGCCGAGTTCCAGCTGAATCTTGCAGGCGGGGCAGGCTGCACCGACGGCAGGAAGGTCCGCATCATGTTCGACCCGACCAACGGCACCTCAGCGGGCAACCTGGCGCTGCTGGACGCCGACCGCGCGCCCAACGTGGAGATCCAGATCCGCAACAACGCGGCTGGCAACACCGGCATCATTCCCATTGGCGGTTCGGAAATCACGCCGCAGGTCGCCACGATCACGGGCAATCCGGGCACGGCGGAACTCAAGTACGCCGCCAAGTATGTCGAGGTCGGCGGCGCGGCGGGCGCTGGCTCCGGCGCGTCGAGCATCAAGTATCTGCTGTCCTACAACTAAGCGCGGGCCAGTCATGGCGTCGATAGCGCGCATCGTTTCATCCCTGACGGCCGTCTGCGCCATGACCCTGTGCGCCTGGGCTACACCGGTCCGGGCCGGACTGGTGCTGCAAAGCACGCGCCTGGTCATCTCACCGGATTCCCGCGACACGACGCTGGCCATCCGCAACGCGGGCGCCGGCCCCGTGCTGGCGCAGAGCTGGCTGGACGATGGCAATGCGGACAGGTCACCGGCGGACATGCGCGTGCCTTTCGTCCTGGCGCCCGCGGTCGTGCGTGTGGACCCGGACAGCGGCGCCGTGCTGCGGATCTCTTACACCCGCGAGCCGCTGCCCGCAGATCGCGAGAGCCTGTTCTATCTCAACGTGCTGGAGACGCCGCCGCGCGATCCGAACGACTCCAATGTGTTGATCTTCCAGTTCCGCTCGCGCATCAAGGTGTTCTTCAGGCCCGCCTCGCTGCGCCCCCACGTCCAGGCCGCGCCGGCCCTGTTGAGCTGGAAGCTGCGCGGACGGGCGCTGGAAGTCACGAACCCGACGCCTTACCACGTCTCCTTCGCCAGCGTCGATCTGGTCGCGGGCGACAAGCGCAGCGCGCTCGAGGGTGGCATGGTCGCCCCATTCGACACCGCGCGCTTCGCGTTGCCGCCCCGCGCGGCCAAACCCGCGGGCCCGGTCTCGGTCCGGTACGAGGTCATCACCGACTACGGCGGAACCACCAAGGCAGAGCAGGCCGTTACCGAGTAAAGGCGCGGCGCGGCTTGCGCCCGCGAACCACAGAGCTGACACGTCCCGATGGAAAATCTACACGCAAGGGCTTGCCCCCGCTTGCCTGACCTTGCTCGCCCCGCGAACCGGCGCCGGGCGGCCGAAAGGCTCGCATCCGGTCTTGCCGCCGCGCTGGCGGCGGCCTGGGTCGCTCCCGTACACGGCAAGCAGGCGTTCTTCGACCCCCAGATGATGTTCCAAGGCGCAGGCGGCACGGCCATCGACACCAGCCGCTTCGAGCGCGGCAACTTCATGGAGCCCGGCCTGCACAAGCTGGACGTCTACGTCAACGGCCAGTGGCGCGGCGTGGAGGAGGTCCCGTTCCGCCTCCTGGCCGGCAGCGACAGCACCACGCCGTGCTATGACAGCGCATTGCTGGCGCGCCTGGGCCTGGACGTCGACAAGGCCGCGCGCGGCGAGGGCATGCTTGCGCTATACGCTACCGCAGCCTGCGGCGAGCTGTCGCGCTACGTGCCCGGCGCGCAGGTCAAATTGGAGGTGGCCGAACAGAAGCTCTATCTCACCGTACCCAAGTACTATCTGCGCATCTCCACGCCCGGCGTCTACGTGGATCCGTCGAACTGGGACTTCGGCGTGACCGCGGCCCGGCTGAACTACAACAGCAATCTCTTCACCTCTGAAAGCCGCGGCACACGCACCACGCGCGGTTATGCGGGCCTGAATGCCGGCATCAACGTGGGCGCATTCCGGCTGCGCCACTACGGCAGCGCAACCTGGTCTCCGGGCCACGGCGCGAACTATCAGCGCGGCTACACCTATCTGAAGACCGACGTACCGGCATGGAAGTCGCAGCTGTTGATGGGAGAGAGTTCCACCGACGGCGACCTGTTCGACTCCGTATCGTTTCGGGGCGTGCAACTGGCCAGCGACGAACGCATGCTGCCCAGCGCGTTGCGTTCCTATACCCCGGTTGTCCGCGGCACGGCCAACAGCAATGCCCAGGTATCGGTGTATCAGCGTGGCTACCTCGTATACGAAACCACCGTGGCGCCCGGCCCCTTCGCGCTCGAAGACCTGCAGGCGGCGGGATATGGCGGCGACCTGGACGTGCGCATCGTGGAGGCGGACGGTAGCGCGCGCAGCTTCGTCGTGCCCTTCGCCACGACAGTCCAACTGCTGCGGCCCGGCACCAGCCGCTACAGTCTGACCGCGGGGCGGGCGATAGATCTGGGCCTGGGCAGCAGCTCACAATATTTGCTGCAGGGCACGTTCAAGCGCGGGCTGGGCGACATGTACACGGGTTACGGCGGCCTCGCTTTCACCCGGCACTATGGTTCGGCGCTGGCTGGCGCCGCCGTGAACACCGCGCTGGGCGCATTCGCGGCCGACGTCACGCTATCCCGCGCCGAGCTGCCGGACGAAGGCACGCGGACGGGCGCCAGCTACCGCCTGTCGTACAGCAAGAACCTGCCCAATAGCGGTACCAACTTTTCGCTCCTGGCCTACCGCTATTCCACCAGCGGCTTCGTGGGCTTGCGCGAGAGCATCGCGCTGCAAGGCGCGCCGCAGCGCTACCGCTGGTTCGGCGACGTGGGCCGCACGCGCGGGCGGCTCGACGCCAACATCAGCCAGCAACTGGGGGGCAACGGCGGAAACGTCTATCTGTCGGGGTCGGCCATCCAATACTGGCAAGGCCGTGGCAACACCATCAACTTCGCGCTGGGCTACAGCAACCGTTGGCGCGACATTTCCTATTCCTTCGGCGTGCAGCGCATGCAGAACCTGGCCACCCGCAATTCCTACCGGGGCGGCGGCCGCGACAATTCCACCCTGGTCACCGTGAACCTTTCGATTCCCCTGGGGCGGGCCGAGCGCGGCGCCCCTACGCTCAACAGCTACTACAGCGCCGATTCCCGCGCCGGCGCCAACTTCACCACCTCGGTCGCCGGCTCGATGGGCGAGTCCGACCGCGGCACCTATTCGGTATCCGCGTCTCATGCCAGCCGCGAGAACGCCAACTCGGCAAGCGCAAACATCGGCTACCGGCTGCCGCAGTCCTGGGTGGGAGCCGGTATTTCGCAGGGAGCAGGCTACCGCCAGGCGTCGCTGAACGCGTCGGGCGGGGTGCTTGTCCATGCTGGCGGCGTGACCTTCTCGCAGACGTTGGGGGAAACAATCGCGTTGGTAAGCGCTGACCACGCGGAAGGCGCGCAGATCGGCCACGGCGGCGACCGCCTGGACGGCCGCGGCTACGGCGTCGTCGCCAGCCTGAGCCCATACCAGCTCAACACCGTCGACATCGATCCGCGCGACATTCCCGACGACGTAGAGCTGCAGGCCAGTTCGCGCAACGTGGCGCCCCGCGCCGGCGCAGTCGTGCTGCTGTCCTACCCGACCCGCGTGGCCCGGCCGGTGTTGATCGACGCCCGCCAGGCCGACGGCGCCGCGCTGCCCTTTGGCGCGGAAGTGCTGAACGCCGCCGACGGCAAGCCGGTGGGCGCGGTGGGCCAGGGCAGCCGAATCGTCATGCGGGTGGAGCAGGATCAAGGCCGCGTCATCGTGCAGTGGGGACCCGGGCCGCAGCAGCGCTGCGCCATCGACTACGCTCTGCCCGAGCGCGCGCGGCAACGCGCCCGGGGTTACGACGCGCTTTCCCTTACCTGCGCGCCGATGCCGGCGGACGGCGGCAGGCCTGCGGGTCCCGGCCCGGTGGCGCGCCGATGATGCGCCTTCTGCGCGCATGCGCGCTGCGCCTGGCCGCCTGCCTGCCGATGGCCGGCATGGCAGCCTGGGCGCATGCGGATCTGACCGTGACCGGCACACGCTTCATCTATCCTGCGCAAGCCAGGTCGCTAACGATACGCACCAGCAACTCGGGGGAGATACCCATCCTGGTGCAGACTTGGCTGGATCAGGAGCAAGCGCAGGCGCGCACCGATCCCAGCAAGCTGCCCGTTCCTTTCGTGCTGACACCCCCGGTCTACCGGCTGGATGCCGGCGAGCGCAAGGCGCTGGAACTGCGCTACACGGGCGAACCCCTGCCGCGCGACCGCGAATCGGCATTCTGGATCAATTTCCTTGAAATCCCCTCGCTGCGGCTATCGCGCCGCAACCAGCTGCAGCTGTCATTCCGGCTGCGGATGAAGGTCTTGTTCCGTCCGCCGGAGTTGCAAGGCGATCCTCGGGAGGCCCCGGCGCAAGTCGCTTGGAAGTATCGGCGCACGGGTGACGTCGCGGCGCCATGGCTGCTGGAAGCGCACAACCCCACCCCTTTCCATGTGTCCCTGGCGCGGCTGGAGCTTCCCGCCGCGGCGGGCGTGCAACGCCTGGACGGCTTGACCTTGCCGCCCTACGCCACCGCCCGCTTCGCGCTGCCCGCCGGCCATCAACCCCAGGCGCACGCAAGCACGCTGCGCTACGAGGCCGCCGATGACACCGGCGAGCTGATCCACGGCGCGGCAGCGCTCGCAGCCGCAAACTGAGTCCGAGCCGATCCCGGCATCCAGGAGTACACCCTGATGAGCAAGCTCTCTATTCCCGTACGCACCCGTACGATCGAAAAACCGGCACGGCCCGCCCTACTCCTGCTGGCCGCCGCGGTGGCATTGCCGTGCGCCCCGGTTCGCGGCGAACTGGTCATGAACCGCCCCGCCATCCATTGCAGCCAGTCGAACCAGGCCGGCGGCCCCTGGCGTGAAGTCTCGCCGCTGACCAGTTCCTCGCAGATCGGCGATGTGCTGTTCGAGCGGGGCGCCGGGCTATTCAACAATTTCCAGCTTGGTTCGGGCGTGGGAGCAGGCATCCTCCACGAACTGGTTGCCGCTGCGCAGTGGGGCCCCAATACAGGCGTGGCCGCCGACGGCACGGCGCAGACAAACGTACCCGGCATCGGGCTACAGGTATCCGTCATGGGCGCCGACGGCGTCGAAAGACGGATCAAACCCGGCACGCTGCCCGTGGTCCTGGACAAGCGTCCTGTGTACTACGACACCGCCGGGTCCGCGTCGCAGAAAAACTCCACCGTCACCGAGTACATTCAACGCCTGATACTGACCGACGCCGCGGCCAACCTGCCCAGCGGTGAACTGAAAGTGACGGGCGTGGACCCCAACATCACGCTGATGCTCTATGCCATCAACTACCAGCAGGGCGCGGTGAGCTACGGCGAGGCCATCCAGAACTTTCCCGTCTGGACACCGGGCATTACCGGCGTCTGCGGCAGCCTGCCGTTTTCCTACCAGGGCACCGGCGTCATCGGCATTGGCGGCGGCACGGGGGTAATCGTCCCCAACAAATGCGAGGTCGGCGCCTACCGGACGATCCCTGTCTCGCTGGGAGACCTGCCCCTCTCTCTGTTCGATACACCGGGAGCCACCTCGCCTGCCAAGGAATTCTCCATCGTGCTCACCCAATGCAGCGCCTCGGCCAAGCCGACCATTACTTTTGCCGACAAGTACGGCCCCAACACCGATCCCCATGTGCTGAACCTGAAGCCCGGGTCTGAAGCCGCCGAGGGCATAGGCATCGCCATGATCAACGATACCGGCAAAGTCCCGGTCCGTTTCGGCGCCGCGTATGACATGCAGCGCGTCGGCGACCAGGCCGTCCTGACGCTGCGGGCCCACTACATCCGAACGGCGCCGGTCGACGGAGCGGTCAAGGCCGGCATCGCCGACGGCAGCGCGGAGTTCACCTTCGAGTTTCCCTGAGACCAGGGCGCCTCATGCCAACAGGGCCATGGACGCGCGCGCCCATGGCCCTGTTCATGCACTGTCCATCAACGCTCGACGATGCCGTAGTTCAAGCCCACCGGCGGCACCAGGGATGCCAGCCCCAACGTGCTGTTGGCGCGCATCACCCCGTAGTTCGCGCCGGCCAGTCCGCCATAGGTATGCTGAAGAGAGTTGGCGAAATTCACCTTGCCGCTCGCGCTGGAATAGGAAACCGCGCCCTGGTTGAGACCCGCGATGCCACCCAGGTAAGCCTGGCCGGCGCCTCCCACCTCACCGGCGGAAGACGACTGCAGGACTTCCCCCATGTCGCCGTTCTCTCCCACCACGCCGCCAACGCGGCTGTTGAAGCCACCGTAGACATTGCCGTTGGCCATCGCGGAAACGATCAAGCCCTGATTGGCCCCGACCAGCCCTCCGGCCGCGCTGTTCTTCCCGGCCGTCACGTTGCCGCTGGCGTTGACCGTTCCCAGCGTCCCGGTGTTGTAGCCGACCAACCCGCCGGCGTATCCGTAGTCTCCACCCGCAACCTTGCCGCGGGCTACGGAGGCCTCTATCGTGCCGCTGTTGTAGCCGGCCAGCCCGCCGGCCCGGCCTCCATTCCGGTTGTAGCCGGCCTTGACCTCGCCACCCGCCTCCGCCGTGTCGATGCGTCCATCGTTGGCGCCGACCAGGCCGCCCACATTGACGCCATAGGCGGCCGTCACATCGCCCCCGGCCTTGACATCCAGCAGCAGGCCGCCACCGCTGTTGCGTCCTGCGAAGCCGCCGGTGGAGCCGCCGCCCTCGGCACTGACGCCACCTTCCGCGGCCGAGCCCGAAATGGTCCCGCTATTCACCCCCACCAGGCCTCCGGTGTATGCGCTGCTGCCGTTCTGCACCCGCCCGGTCGCAATCGAGCGCTCGATGTCGCCGCCCAGGTTGCTGCCCACCAGTCCGCCAACATTGAGGCCTGCGCCGGTGGCCTGCGTGTTCGCGTGGCTGGACGCGTCCGCAACCAAGCCGCGATTCACGCCAACCAGGCCGCCCATGCCGCCCAGCTCGTCGCGCTGCATCGCGCCCGATACGACATTGCGCGAGACGCTACGCGTAATGACGCCGCGGCTCGCCGCGGAATTCAGATTTTCACCTGCCAGCCCGCCTATGGCGATCGTGTGCGAACCTGCATATACGCTGCCTGCAACGGTGGCGCGGTCGATACTGCCGCCGGCGTTGGTGCCCACCAGACCGCCCACCACGTTACGGTGATACGAACTGCCCTTCACGGACATTCCGGTCGTGGACACATTGACGATCTGGCCAGAATTGCGGCCCACCAGCGCGCCCACCGACATGGATGCCGCGCCGGTGGCCGGCGCATTGACAGTCATCGACGCCAGGTTGACATTGCTGATGCTGCCGGACGACGCGGCGAACAAGCCCACGTTGGGACCGGCGCCGCTGACCGAATAGCCGCCGAGCGTATTGCCCAGACCGTCGAACGTGCCCGAAAAGATGCCATACGGACCGCCTATCGCCTGGATCGAACCGCGTCCGCTCAGGTTGTTGCCCAACACGTACAAGCCGCTCAGATTGCGGTCGATGTCCTGCAGCTGGGCGAGGTTCTGGATCACCGCGTAACGCTGGCCATGGGCGCTGAACGACGCGCCTGCGCCGGACAGCGTGATCGCCGCCCCCTCGCCCAGCACATGGCCTCCCGGCGCCTGCATGGACAGGGCGCCATTGACGCCGCTAATGGCAGTCTTGCCGGCAAGCGCGATTTCCCCGCCGGCGGACATGGCGATGGCAGCGTTCTGGCCGGTTGCGGCCAGGTCTCCGTTGACCGCGATATCACCCGCCGCAACCAAGCCGAGCGCGTTGCCGCTGTGCCACGCTATCGGGCCATTGAGCACGACGTCACCCGCAGCGGCTTCCAGCACGATGTTGGTGGCCGCGAGGTTGCTGGCGACGGTGTCCGCGTGCACCGTGACGTTTGCCGCCGTGGCGTTAGCGCCCACCGTCACCTCTGACGACGCGATGCGCCAGGTTCCGCTATCGCCGTTCAATGCCCGCGCATCGACCTCGGCGCCGAGCCGCACGGCCACCTGCTGCCCGCGTATCTCCACCTCGCCGCCGTTGCCATGCGAGGCGAGCGCGCTGGCATTCATCTTGCCCGCAGCCACCACCAGACCGTCACCGCCGCCGTCCAACGTAATCTTGCCGCCTTGACCCTGCAGCGTCTTCGCTTCGATGATGCCCTGACTGTTGACCACCGTGCGCAAGGCCGCTCCCGCGGCGCTGGCCGTCATCAGCACCTGCCCGCCGTCGGCGCTCAGCATGCCGCCATTCTCGGCCAGGGCGGACAGCGCGGCGCCATCCATCCGCAGATCGAGCAAGCCATTGCCGTCGAAGTTCACGGTGAACTCTCCGCCGGCCGCCAGCGCGATCCGCCCCAGCCGCGCCCGGATCACCCCCTGATTGCTGACCTTGGCGCCCAGTAGCGCGACGCTGCCGCGGTCGCGCGCGGCAATCACGCCCTGGTTCAGCACGGAGGCCCCCGATGCCCCGGTGAAGCGATAGTTGCCCGCGTTGAAATCGGCGTCGGAAAGCTGCTTGGTCGAGGCGACCAGTCCGCCCACGTTGACCTCCGCGCCCTTGCCGAAAACAATGCCGTTGGGGTTGACGAGGAAAACCTGACCGTTGGCGTCCATGCGTCCCAGGATGGAACTGGGCGACAGGCCATTCACACGGTTCAGCGCGATCGAGCCGCTGCCGGGCTGGTTGAAGGTGATGCGTTCGTCCGCGCCGATACTGAAGCTGTTCCAGTCGATGATCAGCTTTTGCGTATGCTGATTGATCGACACCTGTTTCTGGTCCAGCGTGGCGTGGATATCGCCTATTCCGTTGCCGGCCGCGATTGTTCCGCCCATCGGCGCGGCATGCGCGCAAGACAGGCCCGCCAGGCCGGCGAGGGCCAGCGCCGCAACGCGGCCGCGCCTGCCGCTCCCGGCTTTTCCGCGGCGGCGCGCGGACTCGCGCGCCACGTTCCAGCGTTGTCTGGCCTCGTTCCATACCAGTGCATATGTCTTGTTCATGATTGCCTCGCAAGAATGGCGGATCCGCCGCAATGGCAGACTGCGCCGGTTAAGAAAACTGCGCGCGTGGTGCGCCCGAGTCAGAAATAGCGCGACGCCTGGAGCCAGAAGCGGGGCTCCCGGTCGGATTCCGTGGCGGGCGGCTGCCGGCCCATCGGCCAGGCGACGCTCAGGTTCACCTGATGGCCGGCGCCGTACTGCGTGACGCCGAGTCCCGCCGCAGCCAGGCCGTTGTGGTTGCGGCCGGGCGTCCAGCGGCGTTTGCTCAGGCGCACGTTGCCCCGGTCGGCGAAGGCGCTCAGTTGCCACCCGGGAGCCAGTTGGTAGCGCAGTTCGGCGCCGGCCAGCCAGCCCTCGTCGCCGCTGACCGCGCCCAACGGATAGGCGCGCACGCCATAGGGCCCGCCCAGGCTGAATTTCTCAGAGCTGTCCAGGTTCTTCGAAGCCCACTGCGCATCCACCCGCGCATATAGCTGTAAGCGGCCAGTGAGCTGCTGCAAGCGGCTGATCGAGAGATTGGTCCTGGCGAACCAGCCGGCGGCGCGCACTGTCTGGCGGTCCTCGCCCTCGGCCTGTGGATCGCCCAGGCGCAGCCGGCCTCGACCATGCGACAGTTGCAAGGCGGTCCGTCCGCCACCGAACCATCCGTCCTCGCTGCTGCCGGCCAGGGCCAAAGTCCATAGCCCGATACGCTTGCGGCTGCTTACCTCGAAGAGATCCATGCTGTCGACCAAACGCTTGCGCTCGTGCTGCAATTGCAGGCGCAAGCTGGCGTGGCGCGAGCGCACCAAGGGCTGCTGGATGAACACGGTCGACACGTCGGCGCGGCCGTGCGCCCCCAGAGGGCCGAAACGCCTGCCGAGTTCGTACCGCATGCTGGACACGCCCATGCCGACGCGCGTGGACCGGGAGCCAAGTGGAAGCTGATAGGCGGCGTTGTAGTAGCGCTGGCCGCCATCACTCCCCAACAGCCGCAGATTGAGCTGGTCGCCCAGGCGCAGGGGGTTGTTGACGCCGATGCTTCCGCTCAGCCGGTACTCGCCTGTGTAGTAGCCGCCAAAATTGTCCGCGTCCAGACTGCCGAAGACGAGCGGTCCCGCTTCGGCGTCCACCAGCAGGCTGGTGGTCCCGGTTTCTGCACCAGGCTGCAACGTACCCTTGACCGCCACGCCGGGCAGGTCGCTCAACAGCAGCAGCGCGCGCTCCAGCTCGCCGGCCTGCACCGCCTGACCCGGACGCAGGGCGGAGAGCGCCTGCTCCAGCACGGCATCGCGGACCCGCGCGCGGTTCCGCAGGCCAATCTCGCCATACCTGCCCTCCAACACGGCGATGCGCACGATGCCCGCATCGATGGCTTGCGGCGGCAGATAGGCGCGCGCCAGCACATATCCCTGATCGTGGTAATAGGCGGTGATGCGATCAGCGGCGGCGCGCAGGTCCGGGAACGTCAGCGCCGCGCCCGTCAGATCGGCCAGCACCGCCTGCAATGTCGCTGCGTCAACGGCGTGGTTGCCTTCGACATGGAACTCGAGCACCCGGACGGCGGGGCCTGCGGCCGCAACGCCGGACACGGCTGCAGGCGGCTGCGGCTCGGGCAACTGCACCTCGGGAGCCGTGTGGCCCGAAGGCATGGCGGGCAAAACCGATTGCAGGTCACGAATGGCGCGCCCCGCATCCGGGATCTGCGCCCGCAAAGCGTCCGCACACAAGGCCATGGCCAGCCCGGCGCCCAGCGCGGCCATCCGATAGCGCGCTTTCTCCCCTTTCATCACCCATCCCCCCGCTCCTTGCCGTTCTTGCACGGGAAGCGCTCGTCCCCGACCGGCTGACTCGCCGGCCATGCCGGGCGATACTCGTCCTGCCGGCAGAATACGGAGCGGACAGGCGTGGAACTGTGGGAAGACTACGAAAGCGGAGTCGTACTTCTACGATATGGCGACCGCCCGCCGCGCAGCGCGATTGGCTGCGGTTGCGGCAAGCGCAGTACTTTAGTACTCCTCCTATTCTTTCGCGAGGACGCCGTCGGTAATATGGCTGCAAGCGGCATAGTCACAGCCGCCGCGCACATACAGCGTTTCAAACGTCTGCTTGCGAAACTTGGCGGCAATCGCCATGGACGCACGGCAGTTCCGCAGCAGGCTCTGGATGAACGGGAAAAGAAACATGTCACACGGCCGCATCCGCGTCATCATTGCCGACGACCATCCCATCGTGTCCCTGGGCGTGAGCCATGAGCTCGCGCGCGACCCGGCCATCGAGGTGATCGGCTGCGCCAGGAACTCCACGGACCTGGTGGCCCTGCTGGAAACCCAACCCTGCGACGCGGTGGTATCGGACTACGCGATGCCGGGCGGCAAGCACGGCGACGGGCTGGGGCTCATTGGATTTCTGCGGCGACGCTACCCGGCGCTGCGAGTGGCCGTGCTCACCATGGTTGAGCATCCCACGCTGCTGCGGGCGCTGCTGGCCGAAAAGAACCTCTGCATCCTCAGCAAGGCGGATTCAACGCGCCATATCGCCGAAGCGATACACGCGATGAGCCGCGGCCGGACCTACTATTCGCCGACCGTGAAGGACATGATCATCCGCGAATCCCTCTCGGCGCAACAGCCACGGTTGACGCGGCGAGAGGCAGAGATCATCCGTCTGTTTTGCGCGGGCGCCACCATTACCGAGATATCGCAGATCTCCAGCCGCAGCGTGCAGACGGTCAGTTCCCAGAAGCGCAGCGCGATGAGAAAGCTGGGCATCGAACGCGACGCGGACCTGATCCGTTACGGCTGCGCTGCCCTGCCAATGACCGACGTGACGCTGCCCGAAGCGGAGGATGAGAATACGGCTGAATCTCCGGCGGCGGCTGCGCTTGCCTCTTGTTCAATGTCGACACGCTGAACGCGACCGAGCCCGAGTGGCAGCCGCTTGATCCATGTCAAAACCGCCGGTACGCCTTTGCGCCACGCCTGTCGGAAAAATGTTCAAGTAACTGCGCCCGCCCCCCCTGAAACCTGCAGCGCCCCATCCACGACCGCATGCCGGCGCCGCCTGACACGCATCCCCCGCGCCTTGATTCGACTACGCCACCGCCTGAGCCCCTCGCGGCTCGACACCGTGACGCGCTTTCGCCGCTATCAGCGCTGGCAGAGCCTGGGCGGCGGCGTGCTGATCACGGTCGCGGTGCTGCTGACCTTCGCCCTGGAAGCCAAGACCACCGCCGAAAAATATCTGGAGTACGTGCGCCAATCGTTCGTGGCCGAACACGCCGTGCTCATGAAGGAAATCTATACGCGCGAGAACGCCTTCCGCATCAGCCAGGCAAGCGCGGAGCTGATGTGGCGGGAAGCGGCGCCCTTTGATGCCGCTCAGATAGCAAAGTACCGCAGCCGGGGCGAAGAGCTGCTGGTGGAGTCCGACGAGGATTCCCGCTCTCAATGGATATTGGGTTCGGGCGGCGGCCGGGTGACGAACGGTGCGACAGGAAAGTTCTTCAATCTGGCCGAGCAGATCGGCCGCATTCCCTCAGGCGGGCCCGCAGCCCATGACAACTCGCTGGCCTCGTTCTTCTTTGGCGTCAATGGCAGCATCGCCGGCCTGGTTCCCGCCCCCGAAGCAGCGGTCCGCCAGCGGATCCTGGCGGACCGCGACCGCTACCTCGCCCTGCTGACCGGCGAAGTCAGCCGGCGCATGCTGATCGCCACCGATGCCGGCACCGACACATGGCGCTCCTTGCGCTGGATCCCTCCCGTCGCCAATCCGATCACGGGCAAGCAGGTATTCCGCATCGGTGGAACCATACTGGACAAGGGCGTGCCCGTCGCCGTGCTGGTGACGGAGTATTCCCCCCTGCAACCCGGCGCTTCGCAGGCAGTGAACCGGCAGGCGGGCGACTTCGCCATCATGTCCGCCAGCGGCCAACTCATCGCTGCATCGCCGGGCGCCGGTGCCGGCGACGCTCAGGAAATGGCTCCGGCCGCCGACCTCGCCGATATTCCTGCCGGAACGCGCCAGGAAAGGACGCGCTCTGGCCAGTTTTCGATTTCGGAAGGATTGGGGCCCACGGACTGGGTGCTGGTCTTTACGCTGGACTGGAGCAGCATCGTCAATGCCATAAGCGCACAGCTGACCACGCCCGCGATCATGACTGCAACCACGCTGGCGTTGATATGGGCGCTGCTGCTCTACTTCGAGCTGCGCGTGGTCCGACCCTTGATGAACCGTTCCAGGCTGGCGCTGGAGAGCGAGCATCTCAACCGCACGCTCATCGAGACGGCTCCCGTGGGCCTGGGCCTGATCGACGCTGCCAGCGGCAGTCCGCTGCTGCACAGCCCGGCCATGGAGAAGATGACCGCGCGCGTGGGAGTGGGAAAATTCAGCCTTTCGGCAGAGCTGGCCAATCGTTATCGGCGGCGCGCCAGCGCACCCACAGGGAAGCGCGACACGGATGTGGTCGAGGAAGACCTCTCGTTCGTGGCCCGCGATGGCACTCCCGTCACCTTGTCGGTCAGCATGGCAGGCGCGCGCTACCGCGGGTCGAACGTGGTCGTGGCGGCGTTCATCGACGTCACCGAAAAATACCAGCTAGCCCACCGCCTGCGCGAAGCCAAGGCCGCCGCGGACCGCGGCAATGCCGCCAAGTCGGCCTTCCTGGCGGCGATGAGCCATGAAATACGCACGCCGCTGCACGCCATCCTGGGACACCTGGAGCTGCTCTCGCGCTCGCGCCTGGCGCCGGTCCAGCGCAACCGTCTCGAAACCGTGCGCGCGTCCTCGGGACTGCTGCTCGCCACGATCAGCGATGTGCTGGACTTCTCCAAGATCGAGGCCGGCGAACTCAGCCTGGAGCAGGCGGAGTTCGACCTGCTCGAAGTCACCTCGCACGCTCTGTCCATGTTCGCGCCCCAGGCCCAGGCCAAAGGACTGGCCTTGCTGGGCGATCTGGGCGCTGCGCTCAGGCAGCCAATGCGAGGGGATGCCACACGGCTGGGACAGGTCATTCACAACCTGCTCTCCAATGCCATCAAGTTCACCGACCAAGGCAAGGTGGTACTGCGTACCCGGACCGACGCGGCCGGCATCGCCGTCGAGGTCGAGGACACTGGCATGGGCATGACGGAAGAACAGGCGCAGAGTGTCTTTCGCGCTTTCAGCCAGGCCGACGCGACCATAGGCCGGCGCTATGGCGGCACGGGCCTGGGGCTGACACTGTGTTGCCGGTTGGTGGAGGCAATGGGCGGCTCCCTGTCCGTGCGCAGCGAACCTGGAAGCGGCAGCCTGTTCGCGTTTTCCTTGCCGCTGGGCATCGAAGCCCGCGAGGCCGACAGGCCATGGTTCGCCGGCGAGCAGGTGTTGCTGCTGGCCGCGCGCGACAACTGCCGTCACCGCCTGGAAGCCATCCTGCGGACCTGGGGACTGCGCGTCAACGCCCGCCGCCATCCATCCGAACTGGACGAAGACATGCTGGACGAAGCGACGGTTCTCATCATCTGGGGCGACAAGATCGACTGGCAGCCGGAGGACGAAGACAGATTGCTGGACGAATCTTCATGGGTGATCGATTGCGGCATGCTGGGGCCCGCCACGCCGCAGGACACGGGACGCAAGCTCAGCGTTTCCATGTACGGGCTGCATGGCCTGGCCTCGGCCCTGCGGCATGTGCTGCAGGACGCGCCTCTCGCTACCGCGGCGTCCACGACCGCACCGCGGCATTCGGTCCGTTCGTTGCGGGTGCTGGTGGCCGAAGACAACGCCGCCAACCGCGGCCTGTTCGAAGAACAGTTCAAACTGCTGGGCTGTGAAGTCGATCTGGCGGAGGGAGGCGCGCAGGCTTGCGCGCTGCTGGCATCGCAGCGCTATGACGTGCTGGTCACCGATCTCGCGATGCCCGGCATGGACGGCTACGCGCTGGCCCGACAGGCCCGATCCATGCGGCCGGACATGCCCGTCATCGCTGCCACGGCCTGCGTGACGAAGCACGAGCGGCAGCGCTGCGGCAAAGCCGGCATCGCGCGGGTGCTGACCAAGCCCCTGCCGCTAGCCGAACTCGAACTCGCCTTGCTGGACGTGTGCGGACAAACCGGACCCGGCCCGCGGCAAGCCCCGGAGGCGGCCGACAACGGTCCGCAGGCCTTGACCGGCGGACGCGCCTTTCCCCCGGCACTGCTGCGTACGCTGGAGCAATCTTGCTCGCAGTCCCTGGACACCATCAAACGCGCTGCCGTCGACGAGGACAGCGGCCGCCTGCGCGGCGAACTGCACGCCTTGCGCGGCATGCTGGCCATTTTCCGCCTGCCCGCGCTGGCCGAACAGTGCGCTCAGCTGGATACCCGCCTGAACCAGCCAGGCGTGCGCGGATCGGCAGACGCGGTGGCGCGCATCTGCGACGACGTGCTCGCCGCAGTGAAAAGCGCCGTGGCCATGCCTGATGCCCAGCCGGCCACTGAGCAGGCTTGACCCCTGTTTGCGCCGCGCGTTCAAGCGATACCCGATGCCGGCACGCGCGCCGGCAATTGGTCCGCGGGCCGGGTTGCGAGCATGGCGGCCAGTTCCCGCCGCTTCGCGGCATGACCCGGATCATCGAAGAGATTGTCCATCTCGTCCGGATCTTCCGTCAGGCAATACATCTCACCCGCGCCGCTGCCCAGTTCGACGGTCAGCTTCCAGTCGCGCGTGCGCACGGTGCGCAGCTTCAGCTCCACGCCACAGCGCGATGCCGCCACATCCCATTCGCTCAAGGCGAACTCGCGGGAGGCATCTCCGCCTTCCAGCAACGGGCGCAAGCTGCGGCCGTGTTGCGGCCCCAAGGCCGACGCTCCGGCGTAGTCGCAGAAGGTCGCGGCGAGGTCCAGCGTGGAAACCGGGTCTTCCACCTTTCTCCCGGCCGCGATGCCAGGGCCGCTGGCCACCATGGCCACGCGCAGCAGGCCTTCATATGGCATGGGACCCTTGAGCATCAGTCCGTGGTCGCCCAGCCATTCGCCGTGGTCTGAGGTGAAGATCACGATGGTGTCCTGATCCAGACCGTACTCGCTCAGCGCCTTCATGAGGCGCCCCACCTGATGGTCCACCAGCGAGATCATGCCGTAGTAGTTGGCGATGATCCGGCGCAGCGCCTCGTCCGATTGGGTCGGCATGCGCGAGAAATTCTGCCGCACCGCCTGCACTTCGGCATTGCCCATGGGCTTGCTCTCCATGCTGGCCCTGTGCCACCAAGGCCGGCGATCGTAGTCGGTGACGCGATGGCGCGGCAGATCGACCTCGTCGGGATGGTGCAGGCGCGACCAGGGCTCGGGGCAATCGAAGGGGTGATGGGGATCGGGGAACGAGGCCCACAGGCAGAACGGCCGGTCGCGATGCTCGCGCAGGTAGTCGATGGTGCGATCGCCGATCCAGGCGGAGTTGTGCCAGGCTGCGGGCAAGGCGGAATTGAAGGTCTGCGGCGCGCCGCTGGCCGGCCCCAGGTCGGTCTCGTACAGCTGGTTGCGCAGTTCGCCCAAGCCGTCGCCGTAGTGCCAGCGCGAATGGTTCAGGCCGCCGGGCAACGGCGTGGGCAGCCAATAGTTGTGGCCCTCCACCACCAGCTCCACATGCTTGAAGCCCATGTACGGCCCCGCCCAGTCCGGTCCCATGCCAGCCTCGCTGTACTGGCATTCGGGCCGTCCGGTGGCCTGGAAGGTATGGTGCGTGGAGAAATGCGCCTTGCCGATGAAGCCCGTGTCGTAGCCGGCAGCGGCGAGACTGCCGGCAAATCCTGCCTCGCCGGCGCGCAGATCCAGGTCGATGCCGTTGTCGCAGACGCCATGCGTCAGCGGCAGCAGGCCGGTCAGCATGGAGGCGCGCGAAGGCTGGCAGACGACGTTGGGCGTTATGCAGGCCGCGAAATGCGTGCCCGTGCTCGCCAGCAGGTCGATGTGCGGCGTCTTGACCCGGCGTCCCGCAAAGCCCAGGCAGTCGCCGCGATGCTGGTCGGTCGTGATGAGAAGAATGTTGGGGCGTTTCATTGCTGCTTGCTGGTGGCGGTCTTGATGTCGGAAAGCACGGGCGCGAGAACACGGGTGTCATGGGCGATGCGTTCGCTCAAGCCCAACCCGTCCTGATCGCCCACGATCATGCCCTGGGCCTGCATCTTGTCCCGGACCTCTGGACTCTTCAGGACGGTGGCCACGGCGCGCTGCAAATCGGCTAGCACCGGCGCAGGCGTGCGCGCCGGCGCGAACAGGCCGAACCAGCTATAGAACGTGAAGTCCTTCACTTCGTCCTTCACCATCGGCAGGTCGGGCGCGCCCGCGATGGGCGCGGCTCCCGCATTGGCCAGCCCCTGCACCTTGCCGGCCTTGATCTGCGGCACGGCCGTGCTGGCGACGATGAACATCAGATCGACCTGGCTGCCCATCACGCCGACAAAGCCCTGGGGCGCGGCCTTGTACGGCACGTGCTTGAGCGAGATGCCGGCCGCGTGCTCGAACAGTGCCATCGCCAAATGGTGAGTCGAACCCGGGCCGCCGCTGGCGTAGGTGATGGCGTCAGGGCGCGCGCGCGCCTGCTCCAGCAGTTCACGCAAGGACTTGAATGGCGCTGTAGGCGCCGCCACCAACACGTATTGCAGGGTCGCCAGCGTCGCGACGGGCGCGAAATCCTCGGTGCGATACGGCACGTCCTGCATCAGGTAAGGCACTGCCGTGAACGAGGCGTCCGGCCCCAGCAGCAGCGTGTAGCCATCAGGCTTGGCGCGCGCCACGGCCTGGGCGCCGATGACGCCGGCGCCGCCCGCGCGGTTTTCCACGATGACGGGAACGCCCCATTGTTTGGACATTTCCGCGGCGACCAGGCGTCCGACCACGTCGGCCGCGCCGCCGGGCACCGAGGGCACCACCAGCGTGACGGGGCGGTCCGGATAGGCCGCGGCCGCCGCCAGGGGAACAGCCAGAGGTACGGCCAGGCTCAGGGCGGCCAGGGCGCCGCGCGCAAGTTTCAGCATGATTGTCTCCATCCTGCGGCTCGCCTCATTCGCGGACGGCTCGCTGGCAATCATCTTCGGCCAGCCCATCATTCCAGTCCAATGATATATTTTTCACTTTCCATATCAGAGTTGATATGTAGCGATGAGCCCTCCCGACTCCGCTGCTCCCCTGCAGCCAGGCTGGTATCTGCGCGGCCGGCTGCGCCTGCGCCATCTACAGCTCATGCTGTTGCTGGACGAAGTCCACAACGTGGGCATGGCGGCGCAACGCATGGCCACCACCCAGCCCGCCGTGTCGCGCATGATCGCGGAACTGGAGGACATGCTCGGCGCGCGGCTGTTCGACCGCACGCCCAAAGGCACCTTCCCCACGCCCCACGGCGACTCCCTGATCCGCCATGCGCGCTGGGTGCTGGGCGACCTGGAACGCATGAGCGGCGAATGGTCCGCCGCGCCCGACCTCGACGTGGAAACCATCCATGTCGGCGTCAACTCGGCGGCAGCGGCTTACCTGGTGCCGCGCGCGCTGCTGCGTTTCGAGCAGCAGACGGCCAACGTCAATGTGCTGGTGCGCGAGGGTTCACTGGAAGCGTTGATGCCGGACCTGCACACCCGCAAACTGGACTTGCTGGTCGCGCGCATGGGCGCAGCCGCACGCACGCCTGACACCCTGACGCAAGTGCTGTACGAAGAGCCGATGTGCGTGTGCGCGCGCAGCGGACATCCGCTGATGGATATGGCCCAGGTTTCCTGGGCGCAACTGGCGGCCTATCCGTGGATCATGCCGCCGCGCGGCAGCCCGGCGCGCATCGGCCTGGACATGCTGTTGCAGCGCCATGGCCTGTACCCGCCTTCACGCATCGAATCAGCGTCGGCGCTGAACAACATGATGTTGATGGCCAACAGCGACCTGCTGTCGCTGCTGCCCCGCTGCGTCGCACGGCACGCCGCCGGCGGCCGCGAAATCGCCATCCTGGATATAGAACTGCCGCCCGTGTTCGGCCCGCTGGGCATCGTGCGGCACAACAGCCTGGACTTGTCGCCGCGGATGCGGGATCTGATCGAGTGCCTGCGGGCCGAGGCTGCAGACGCGGCGGCGCCGCGCTGAGCGCATGCGGGACGCGTGGCGCGCGCCCCGCATGAAAGGCTAGCCGACGCGGCGCGCGGTCAGCCACTGCGCGGGCTTGAGCGCCTTGTCCACGATGCGTATCTCGCCAATGCTGCCGAAGAAGCCGTCGGCGCGCTCGCCGTCCCACGAACCCGCGCCGATCACCCAGGGCATGTCGGCGGCCAGCGTCGCCAGGCCGGGGGCATTGCTGACGTTGCGCAATACCGGCGCGCCCTCGATGTACAGAATGGTCTCGTGCGTGTCGGCGTCGTTGACCACCGCGACGTGGAACCATTTGTCCGCAATGATCTCACCCGACCAGTTGGTCTTGCCGCCGCGCTCGCCGGCCACGACCGGCACGATTTCCCACTGGATCTCGCGCAGGCTGGACACGGCGAAGATCAGGGGCGGAGATTCCGGATCGCCGCCATTGAATCCCGCCAGGTCGCCGCGCTTGCCGTCGCGCGTCATCACGTTCATCCAGGCGTGCTTCTGCGCGCTCCAGTCCCGGTCGATCTTCAGGAACGCCTCGACCGTGTAGCCGTTGGGCACCGTGGCGCTGTTGATCGCCGCAGCCGCTTCAGTGGTGAAGTAGCTCATGCGCGCGGTGTTCTTGTCGGTGTTCAGGAAGCGCACCGAACCGGGCGCGGCGGACAGGTAGTGATGATCGTCCGACCACAGCAGGTCGCCTTCCTGCGCGCCCGCCACGCCCTCGATGTTGAGCGCGGCGCGGCGGATCGGATTCAGCCCGGTCAGATCCGCGACGGTTTCACCCACCTTGACGGGCAGGCCGGCCTTGCCGCCAAAGAAGCGCCAATGCGCCAGCGTCCCCGCCACCAGCGGATAGTCATTGCTGTCGGCGGCCGGCTTCTGTTCGACGGTCGCGGGATCCGTGTAGTTGGCCAGGATCAGCGCCGTGGCCTGCTCCACCAGCGAGGTGTGCGAGGGAGCCGCGGCCTTGAACGTCTTGTTGAAGCCGGAGAAGCGGCTGGCGAAGTCCATCTTGATGGTGAACTGCTCGTTGGGCGTGGTCAGCACCGCCTGGTCGAACGCGTTGAGCGTGTCCTTGGGCTTTTGCGGCACCCAGGGCGAGAACGACAGCACCCGGATCTCGTTGTTGCCCAAATCGAATTCGTACAGCCGCATCAGGCCGTTGCCGCCCTGATAGGCCATCTGGTAATCCACCACCATTTCCTCCACCGCGTGGCCGTAGGCATTGGTCTTGGTCAGGCGGGTGGCGCCGTGGTAGTGGCCGTTGAGCGTCATGAAGATCTGATCGTTGTCGCGGATCAGCTTGTCCCACAGCATCTTGCCGTAAGGAACTTCCAGCGGGCTGACGCCATCCTTGTCGATGTTCAGCAGCTGGTGGTTGATCAGGATGGCGGGCAGCGTGGGATTGGCGCGCAGCACCTGGTTGGCCCAGGCCAGGGCGTCGTTCGACGCGCGCCAGGATAGCGACAGCACCAGGAACTTCTGCCCTTCGGCCTCGAATACGTGGTACTCGTGAAAGCCGCTGGCGTCGCGGCCGCCGAAGGTGGCCTGCTGCTTGGCGCGCGTGACGCTGAAGTGCTGCAGGTAGGGTTCCTTGGCCAGGTCGCGCTGCGCGTCGGTGTTGGCCGACTGGCTGCTCTCGTCCACATAGTCGCGGTCCACGATCACGTCGTGGTTGCCCGCCAGGATCGAATACGGCACCTTGGCGTCTTCCAGCACCTTCATCGCGGCGCTGGCCACCTTCCACTGGTCGGGTTTGCCCTGCTGGTCGACCACGTCGCCCAGATGGACCAGGAACGGAATATTGAGCGCCTTGGCATGCTCGGCCACCCAGCGCGTCTGCGCCTGGTAGGGCTCGCTGCCGTACTTGCGCATGAACTGCTGGTTCTCGGCGTCGGTGGCGTAACGCGAATAGAACTGCGTGTCCGGCAGCACCGCGAGCGCGAAACTCGACACCAGGGCCGGTTGGGGCTTGCCGGTACCGCCGTCGCCATCATCGTCATCATCATCGCCGCCGCCGTTGCAGCCGCTGAGCAGGAAACTGCCGCCCATGGGCAACAACGTCACGCCCAAGCCCGCGCGCAGCAGGCTGCGCCGCCGGTTGTCGGGCGCCTGCGGCAAGGCATCCGCCACCTGCTCCACGATCTGCGTATTACCCTGGCCGTGCTTGCTGTCCTTCGTCATCTCTGCTGCCTGTTCGAAAAAGGCGGGAGTCTAGAGACGCGGAATGACGGCGGGATGACTGAGTCCGACACGCAAATGCAAAAAAGCCGGCAACGCTTGCGCGATACCGGCTTTCAGCCAAAGGGGTCGGGAAACACCTTCATGAATTCGACCACATGAGTGGTCGGGGCGAGAGGATTCGAACCTCCGACTCCTGCGTCCCGAACGCAGTGGTCTTCGAGGCCCGAACAAGATCGCCGAACTTTTGAATCGATACGTCTTCGGCTCCGCCCTGGCCCGATTCCAGGACGAAGTCCCGCAAGCGCTCTAAGCGCTTACGGTCAAACGGTCCCGCAAATATGCGAAAAAGTCGATTCATGTCAATATGTTATCATCATTTGCCAGATATTTGCGAATGTCGGTCGTACGTGACCCCCTCCCTTAACGCTTCCTGGGCGTAACGGCCGGCCACTGACATGGACCATACTCTCGCAACAGCTCCATACCCCTCCGCCCTCCCAGCGTCCGCCCGTCCGCCGATCGATGGCGTGAGTGAAACTGGACACACCGATGACGACAGTGGCGTCGACGAGAATCCGACATACGAGACCGTGATGCAGGCCTACCAGGCCTCGGGCAAGGACACGGAGAGATTCAGGTATAGCCGGCTGCAGCTTGACCGCTTCTTCAAGGGCCGCGCACTTCGCAGTCTGCGCCGTGCGACCGTCCAACGCTACATCACGCTCCGCCAAGCCGCTGGGGTAAGCCCGGCGACCATCAACCGCGAGCTGGATGACCTCAGCGCCGCGATCAACTGGTACAACTTCCTACACGAGCTCAACCTGCCCAACGCTCTGGTGGGCATGTCTCTGCCAGTTCCAGAAGGTAGGACACGCTGGATAACGAGGGGTGAAGCCCAGCGAATGATCTCGGTAGCCGAGGCCATGGCAGTGCGACCACACCTTCCGTCGTTTATCCAGTTGGCATTGCACACCGGGTGCCGCCGAAACGAATTGCTTAAACTCCGCCTGCAACGCGTTAGGACCGAGGAAGGTCTCATAACGCTTGAAAGCGAGGATACCAAGACCAAAAAGCATCGGATCATCCCGTTGAACGCGCCGGCGCTTGAGGCTCTCAATAAAATGGCCGCGTGGCGCGCGGAGCACTGCCCCACGTCGCCTTGGGTCTTCCCCTCTCCGCGGGACCACACGAAGCCCCTGAGCACCATTCAGAAGGGCTTCCGATCCCTCTGCACCAAAGCCAACATCGACGACTTCAGGATCCACGACCTTCGGCACACTTGCGCCTCTTGGTTGGTTATGGCTGGCGTGCCGCTGCTGGTCGTTCGAGACCTCCTTGGCCACTCCTCGATCGAGATGACCGAGCGATATGCACACCTGGCACCGAACCAGGTCTACGATGCCATGCGTCGACTTGAAGAGGCCTGGCATCGGAGCAGCGGGCCCATCGTCAATGCGTAACGCCGCCGCGAAGCTCTTCATTCTCGGGACTTGGCGCCAGCCCCACATGAATCGAAAACGGCAACGGACGGCCAGTGGCTGCAAGCGTGAGCAGTAGGTCAATCTGCTGCGCATCCTGGTCGTCCAGCACTTCCATCAGTTGCACGCAGCGCTGCACAATGTGCATTCGGCGCTGGAGCTTGCGATGCATCGCGTTCGCGACTTGGATGGTCCGCCGTGCTTCATCGGCATCGGCCGATAGAATCCTATCCAACTGCTCCCATTCGTGCTTGCGTAGAGGAATACGATCGGGCCGCTTTCGAACAGCGCCGATAGTTTTGCTTTGATCGAATGCTTCCTCAGGCGTCAGCGAGCTGCCCACAGCAAGCAGGCCCATCGCGATCGCGAATAGCCCCGATCGGTGCTGATTCCCCAACGCCATGGTCCGGCCGGGCCGACCGCTCTCTCTCTTCTCGCGAATGCGAAGGTCCACGAAACGCCCACCTGGCTGGCCCTCCAAGCACAAAAACACCTGACCCACGGCAACGCGCATAATCTCTTTCATTCGTTCATCCTGACCGCCACGAGGCGTGCATTTTTTGTCTTACAAATATTTCTTGAAGTACTTGGCCATGACCCACACGAGACCCGCTCCTCCGACAGCTACGGGAAAGAAGAACATGGCCAGAGACATTGGCGCGGGCACGATTAGCCATACGACAGCCACCATTGGAACGATGCCGCGATTGAGCAGACGCTTGGCGCGCGTATGACGCGTTGCTGATTCATGGCCACCGCATTCGCGCCGGACGTAGCGTGCAACAAGGCCATCAATTAGCGCGACAGCAAGAAGCAGAGCGAGGGCTGGCAACGCACTAAAGAGCAGCATGAGTCGCACGCCCAACAACTCCACGGCATGCATAGTCACCAATATGAGTTCTCGCCCCTCCCCACGCGTAGATCTTTGCAGAGCCCCTCCCAACAGGCTTGGAGCCGCAGGGTTCGCCTCACTGGACAAGGCGGTGGCCACACCCGGCCAACCGAACACAAGCGCACGCGAGACCCCGGCCACGTCGTTCGCAACCTGCTTATTTGGTGCTTGATCAAGGTAGTACTCGACCAGATCGCCCATGTACCTTGACGGCGCCTGCTCGCTCTGCAGACCTACCGCAACCGCAAGGGATGCCACGACTGAGAGGAACATGACGATGACAAGCCACACCGCAAGGTGAAGGGCAGCATGAATCGGCCAAAAGAATGCACGTACGGCATCCTCTCCCGCGGGTCTTTCTTTAGAAGCCACTTCCTGTCCCCTCCACGGTCACACTCGATACGGCGGCGCCTTCAGGACCGTGCGAGGATCTGCCCTCAAAATCCTGTATGCCTGCGACTCGGCCAGCGTCTGCGGCGTCCGTATACGCCTGGTAGGTCGACCGCATGCTCTTCACTACGTCCACCAAACCGGCCGGCATGAGCGGATCTGCATCTTTGCTCGCCAATGGCAAGCGCAGCTTCACCAACTGCCCCCCTTCGATAAGGGCAAAGGCTTGGCCTTTCGGCAACTGCACCAGGTCCGACGGATCGACCAACGCGACCTCCCGCGGCGAGTACTTGTCCTGCGTTCGCGAAGTGAAATCGGTTACGCCATCATCTGTTCCGTCGCCGGTCGCCGAGTCCAACTGACGCGTGTAAACCTGCACCTTAGGCAATTGATCTGTGAGAATTTCGGCCGTGGCCAGATTTTTCACCCGCATCATCACCAGAGTGTTGAAGTTTCCAAAAATTTGGTCAGCCTTGGCTTTTGAGCCTATCCTGGATTCGACGTCCGACCCCGTCTGCGTGTATGCCGTCACCTGGTAGCCGGCGCCGCCAGCCTTGTTCACCATGGGGATAAACTCGTCGCCGACAAGCTCATTGAACTCGTCCGCGTGGATGCACACGTTTCGCTTCTTTCCTGGTGCAGTCTGTCCGTAACCTGATCCAAACTTGTAGAGGCGCCCAGCCGTCGACGTAAGATCAGCGAACATCGAGTTCCCGACAGCGCCAGCGACCTCGAAGTCACTCAGCGCGTCCAAGCCGACATATACGATGCCCCCCGTGTCGATCACCTTTTGCCAATCGAACACCGTGCGCGGATCCGTAGGATCCGAATAGTCTGGAGATAGCAGCTTCGACACTGGGCCAGTCGTCAGCTTTTCCAGCAGCGGATACAGCGAAGACACGAGTTTCTCGAAGTACGACCGATCATTCGTCAAGACGCTTGCTAGGCCGTCCGCAATTTGATCGTGCCAGCCCTTGTCTCGAATTAGCTTGAGGATCTGCAACGGATACATCGCCCGACCAGTCTTCTGCGCCTGCGCCTGGAGCTGCTTGTCGGGCTCCGACATCTCATCACGCCAGCCGATATGTTCACGGTCAAGCCAGTACTCGAAGTACTTTAGGCAGAGGTCATCGATGTTGACTGCATTCTGGTAGATCACTTCATAGCTAGGCTTCATTCCAAGGGCCACCATGGCACGCGCCATGACGTTGATGTAGCGCCACACGAACTCCCTGAATGCTGCCGCCTGCCCTTCTGAGGGCAACTGTCCGGCAAGCCGGGTTGCCACTTCGGTAATACGGGAGAAGGTCGCAATGGGTGAGTACCTCGACGACGCGTCCGGATACCCCAGGTGGAAGAAGCGGAAGTCCTTCTCTCGCCCGGCACGACATGCCTCCGCGTACATTCGAAGGAGCAGTTCGACGTCACCCTTTGGATCAAAGACGACGACGACGTCGCCGCGTCGGATGTCCTGCGTCACCAGGAGCTCGCATAACCTGGTCTTTCCCACGCGCGTTGTTCCCAGCACCAGCGTATGCCCAACTCGCTCGCCAAGGTTTGACCACATATCCCGTTCATCTGGCTCAACGCCATGAATGGCTGGGTCTCCCCCGACGGGAGGTAGTGGTTTAGCCGGGTTCCACCAAACGTCTCGTCTGAGCTGATTTGCGAGCCATCCGGGGTGCTCGCGCTCCATCCGGCGGGCCCATTGATACAGCTCATTTCTCGCAGTCAGATGTTTGTACTGAGGCAGGCGCGCGATGTATAGGCGCTGCGTATGCTCTTGCGTCCAATAGAAGCCCTTCCCCAGGAACAGCTCTGTAGACGAGCATGGGATCTCGTCCGCCGCGAGCGAGTATGTCGGCAGACGACGCAGGTTGCGCTGGAAGCGAACAAGACGCCTTGCCTGTCGAGCCCTAATAGCCGCGAGCGATAGGAGCCCCGCGCTCAACATCCCTCCTGTTGCAGGAGTGACCAGGAATAGGCCTTGGAAAGTCCAGAGAGCGCCGACAGACGCAAGCGCGGCGATTGAGGAGACAGCTTCATATGGTCGCCGGAACAGATTTTCGTATGGGTGTGCCATTCTCAGGAGCTCGCGCCGGCAGGAGCCGGCTTCAACAATTGATTGGGCGATGGGACAGGTTGAAAGAACCGTTCGGGCCCTGGTACCAAGATGCCGGTTAACTGCTTTCCCCCGGGTCCGCTTACGTTGTAGCGATGCAGAAACGAGCCGGTGGCGCTCTTCTGCGCGTACTCGGATTTCTGAAATTGCTGTTGCAGGACACGCCACGGTTCCTTGGCAGTTCCGCCATCCGAACGCGCTGGCAAGTCAATCCTGGCCTCGAAATTTTCCGCGTAGTCCTTGAAGATCTTTGGGGAGACCAGCAACATGCCTTCCTCGCAGAAATGCACTGCTGCATTCGCCTCGTTGTAAGGCAGAGACCCCGTGCTTACCCCTGCCTGAATCCAAGCCATGAATCGCTCAACGTTTGCTTTACGGGCGGGCATAGCCGGCAGTGCCGCAGGAGCTGGCGCAGCCCTAACGCGCGGAGCCACTGGCGCACTCATCAGTTCGGGTGCTTCAATGTCAACGGGTTGCACCAGGTCTGGAAGAGCACTGTCGATCTCGTCCAGGTAGCCATCGTCCACCTCAAGTGGGACGTCAGCAGCCGAAAGCTGAACATCCTGCACCAACTCAACCGCGATTGGTTCACTCGCGGAAACTGCGAGATGCTCCTCTTGACAGGGGTCTGCACCAGGCGCCATCGAAGTTGCCAGCACTTCGTCACTCCGGGAGCCCTCCTCCGATTGTTGCGCGGCCGGTGGGATCTGTCCGTCCGGCGCTGCATCTGGCTCACGCATAGGGGCGCTCTCCGCGGTCGCCTTCGGCCCTGTACTGCTTACGTTCGCCTTTGCATCAACCACGATAATTGCACCAGCCGGCAAGGCTGCTGGATACAAAGCCGCATCTTCGAACAACAACGACAGGGGGAATTTAAGAACTGTGAGGCGTTGGTTCCAAGTACCGATGGCGATCTGTACGGTCCAAATAGCTGCACCAGCCTCGTTGGACATCGTTGCGCCATATTCCTGCCACGTATCGAACAGCCGCGAGTTGTCGTCTGGAATGCCGGCCGCACCTGGCCGTCGCTGCTCGGTTTGCGCCAGGTGATCTCGGACGAGCTTCGCAATGGATCCGGAAACGCACCAGAGCGATTCGCCATCACAGAAGCCCACTGCGCCAGCCCGATTCATGGAGACCGCACCTTCGGCCAGTACACGCCGAAGTCCCGCCATAAGGCGCTCGATCAACGGAACCGATCGAGCAGACGCAAAACGCGTTCGTGGGCCATTCGCTAGATTGGTCGCCACGGACTGCTTGTCCGCTCTGCCCACGAGCTCCGCTATCACCCCTTTACGCTGCTCCCCTCCGAGGTACTCGAAGAGCTCATCCATGAGCGGAGGGTGCTCCCCGATCCACGCTAACGCCTGGCCGGGGACCAGTGTCCGCAACAGAGGCAGGCCGAGCCGCTCGTGTTTGCGATAGTCTTTCTGCGATGGAAAGTCCACCGTGTACCATTCGCCTCCCTGCTCTCGCATCGTTCCCCCCAGCGGCACCCAAGGCTTGGAGTGTCCTGATGCGTCTTGAAGCTGGACCAACACGTCGGTTATCGGCTTTCCAATATCGTGCAGCAGGCTCGCGACGAGCACGGCATATGTGTATCGAGCCGCGAGGCGCGTCTGCTCCTCGGGCGCCACGCCCATGGGCAGTTTGTATGCATCGCGGAAATGCAGTGCATGCGCTGCGACCTCAAGTAAATGCACCAGCAGACCGCCAGGTTGCGCGTGGTGATGCGATTCGGACGCGGGGAGCAATTGGACAAACTCCGCAAAGGCTTCCAACAAGGGGCGCACGTCCTCGTCGAAGTTCTCCGGCGTGAATCCAATTCGCTGGCGGATCTGCTCCAGTAGAGGCGCCGTACCGGTTACGTCAAACAGTCGATGCGCGGGAAGCACCTCCAAGTGCCGCGCGCTGGGAGCTGCCCGCGGCGTTGGCTTGCGGTCAGGAGGCCCGACGTCTGCGGCTGACGGCCGAGGATTTTTCAGCCACCATAGTGCGCAGGCTGCCGCCCCAGCGCAGGCGAGCAACACAATGTCAGACTGGAAGATCAACACGGTCTGCGTTCTCAAGCTGGACCAAGGCAGCGGCCAGATAGCCCCTTACATAGCTGCGCCACGTATCCGCTCCGACATCCGTGGCGTATACGACAACAAGCTTGCCGCAAGCAGCCTGGAAATCGGTGAAGCGCTCGGCGAGCGGGTCCCACTGGCTGGTTGAATCGATGGTTGCCGCTCGCCAGCCCGTACAAGGCAGATCTACCAGCCACTCGACAAACGAGATAGGGCTGCTAAACGGTTCGCTGCGGCCCTTCAATTCCTGGCAAGCAATGTCGTAGAGTTCGACACCGCCTTCCCCGCCGGTTGCCGTCTGCCAGCCGTCAAAACGGCCAAGCCAGATCAAGGCGACGGCACGTTGCGGCCCACTGCACACTCGACTGAGCTCCCGGTGCATTTCCGCTTTAGCCTTATCTGGCGGCGGCATTGCCCCGGGCGGCCAAGTCGGGCGAGAGGAGGAATGCCGGAGGTAGTTCATGGGCGTGGGCAGCAGAGAAAATGCGACAAGCCTCGCCGCCACCACGCCCCAGGGTCAATGCGGAAACCTGCTCCGCCAGAAACGTAACAGCGTGCGACATATTGACAAATGCCGATCGGCTCGTCTGACCTCAAGCGACGAGGCACCACACCCGCGCCTTTCGGTTCCTCCTTTCGCCCTTTCCCTTCCCTTAGCCCTTTGCAGGGCCCTTACCCCTTAAGCATTTGCGCCTTTTGAGGGCACAGATTTGAGTGCCCGGCCTTTGGGTAGGCCCCTTCCCCTTGGAGGCATCTAGTTTCGTTCCTCACAACTCACGATACATTTGCGCGAATAATTATTGAAACCAGCTATGTCTGCCTTCACAGTCGGGACCTCTTGAGGGTCGTCTTCAGGCCAATAGCGGCGCGCGCATATCACGTACTGAGGCCAACAACAAGCGCCGACACGCCGTAACGTTTGGATTCTCTTTAATTCACCAAGTGCCAAATTTCGCATGTGAGGCGAAAGTTCAGCCGTCGGCATCCCTCGTTGCCGATCCGCTGGCTTACCCGCTGGGCTCGCAGCCCGGCGGGGCTTTTTCCTCCAAGGTGCGACGTGCAGTTCCAAACCCGGTATCGATTCGCCGCCGCGATAGCGCTGTGGGCAATGCTCCCGTCGCACGCGCATGCCGACTGCATCGCCGCCGCAGCGGCCTATCACCGAATTGACGTTCAACTGCTGCAAGCAATAGTCATGCAGGAATCCTCCGGCCGAGCGGAGGCAGTGAACTGCGCCAATGCAAACGCATCCTGCGACTACGGCCTAGCTCAGATCAACAGCGTCCATCTGGAACGCCTGCAACGCTTCGGCGTATCGAAGCAAGACCTCTTCAATCCATGCGTCTCAGCCTATGTCGGAGCTTGGATTCTCGCTGAGAACTTCGATCGCCTTGGCGTCACCTGGGACGCCGTGGGCGCCTACAACGCCTCAACGCCCGCCAAGCGCGCCGCATATGCAAACAAAATCCAGGCGAAGCTCAACGCAATTCGTGCCGGCACTCTTATCCCGGTTCGCGTCCCCTTTTCACCGCGAACACCGGCCGACCAGCCGGCGGGCAGGTCTCCTGTCGCCGGAGCGGGCACAGCCCTCGCAATTGAGACAGCGGACCCTTCGCTGATCGCGGCAGGCCAGGCCTCCTCGCAGCGTTCGCAGGAGCAGCATTGATGGATGCGTCGACCACTTACGCGGAAGACATCCTGAGGCAACACCTCAGCGTGATTGAACCGTACCTCACCTCCAACGAAGTGAATGAGGTGATGGTGAACGCCGCTGACGACATATGGGTGGAAGAGCGCGGTGTCATGCGCAAGGTAGATGCGGGCCTTAGCGAGGAGCAAGTCGACCGCGCAATTACGTTGATCGCGAGCAAGAACGGCAAGCCAAACTCCCCACTCCTAGACGCGCGCCTGCCCGGCCTTCGAATCGCTGCCGCGCGCAAGCCCATCGCTCTGCGGGGCTCGATGCTCTGCGTTCGTCGTTTCGCCGCGAAGCGCATCTCTCTGGACAGCTACGTCGAAAGCGGTGCGTTCGACGTTGTCACGCAAGACCCACTCGAAACCGCCGCTGCCGACCAAGAACAAGCGTCCTTAAAAAGCGCCCTGCGTCATGGCGGCGCCGCGCTACGAGATTTTTTCCAGTGGATCATCGAGCGGCGTCACAACATCGTCCTCAGCGGCTCTACCTCCGCCGGAAAGACAACACTTCTCAACGCTCTTTTGGACCTTGTTCCGAGCACAGACCGCGTCATCACGGTCGAGGACACGGCCGAGCTGCGCCTGGCCGTACCCAACCATGTTGGCCTTGAAGCCAACCAAGCGCTCGGGATCAGCGTGCGTGACCTGGTCAGGCTCAGCCTTCGATGCAGGCCGGACCGGATTGTGCTTGGCGAGGTCCGCGGCGCAGAAGCTTTCGATCTCCTGGACGCTCTGAATACGGGCCACCCAGGTAGCCAGGTATCCCTGCACGCCGACTCCAGTGCTATGGCCCTGGCCCGCTTGGAGTCGATGCTGAGAATGGCACCAGAAACCCAAAACTGGCCTCTGCAGGACCTTCGCAGACAGATCGCAGCCACGTTCAGATTCGTCGTTCATGCCCAGCGCGTCGGGTCATCCAGAGGCCCCCGCGAGATCAGGGAAATCTTGGGCGTCGACTCAAATGGGTTGTACCAAACCCGCTTGTTGTTTTCCAAAATCCAACTCCAGGACCAACACTATGATTAGTCATCAATTGCACCAACTCCAGCAATGGATCCGTGGTCGTAGCCTCGCTACACGTACGGATAGGCTGCTCCTCGTAGCCTACGCGACGCTCGCGCTCCTCGCTCCAACCCCGGCTTTCGCACAGAGCATTTTTGGGGGCCGGCTTTGCTCCGGCTTCCAGGCGGTGGTTAACAACGAGCTGATCTCCGTTGTAGTGCTCGTCGCCTGCGTCGGCGCGATCTTGATGTGGTTGCTCGATGATGGCCAATCGAAGGTGAAAGTTTTCGCTCTCCGCCTGGCTGGCGGCATCGCATCCATCTTCGGTATCGCCACGGTGGTCGCGCTCGTGTCCGGGCGAAACCTGATGTGCTCTATCGGCGTCTGACGCAGCCATGGACGAGCGAGATCCGATCGATGAACTTGAGGTGGAGGTCGATAAGGCCCTCATCGAGAAACGCCGCATTATTGGGCTCGATCGGCGGGCGGCGGCGGCATTCTTGCTTTTGGCGCCTATGGTCGTGCTCATAAGCCGCAGCCTATGGATGGCCCTCATCGGCATCCCGATGTACCTAGGCATCCGGTACGTGATGCGCAAGGACCCGGACAAGATTGACGTGTACCAGGCATACAAGGCGCAACACGACCACTACGTTCCCCGCGCCACACGCGCCCAGAAGCGCAACAAGCGCCCGTTCGGCTTTGGCAGAGATTTCCCATGCTACTGACTGAGAAAAATGGCTACACGCTCGACGCCGGCACACTAGGCGAGCTCGAATCAGCGCGCGTGAGAGGCTTGGCATCCACGGCAGAACTCCTCCCCTGGATGTTCCGCTACAACGAACAGATCGTCGTCAACAAGGATTCCGCGTTGATGGCTTGCTTCGAGTACACGGGACCCGACACCGACAGTCAATCGGCGGCGCAGTTGCTGAGCCTCATGCACCAGGCTGAGCATGCATTCCAGGTCGCGAGCAGAAATCCGCTGACTTTCTGGTTTATCACGCACCGCCGACGGAGCGACCCGTATGCGCCCGCGGTCATGCCTGACCCCTACTCTCAGATCGTCGAAGACGAGCGCAGTAATGCGTTCAAGACCAAGTCGAACTACACGAATCGGCATTATCTCGCCATCGCCCTGAGCGCTTCTGCGGGTCTAGACCGCATCGCCGGCCGCTTCTTTCACGCGATGGCGCACGAGAAGGTAGGTCCCCTTCGTGCTGCGATCCACGCGCTGCGTGGAATTTGGTCTGACCAGGCAGACTTCGCATACACCTCCGTTGAGCTGGCGGCAGCCGTCAAAGACTTTGAGGAGCAACTGACTCGGATGCGGGCGAGCCTGCCTGCCCTTACGCTCACGCGACTCGTCGGGGATGAGCTCGGCGCATTCCTTGCATCCTGCGCCGCGCCTGCCGCGCCCCGTCGGAGTGCAGTAGCCATGGTGGACTTCCTCGATGAGTCGATGTCCCACGGCGAAGTTATCCCCGCAGAGGACTACATCCTTTTCAAAGCTGAAGGCCGGAAGCGAATCGGTGTTGTCACCTCGATACCCGCCGCGCACCAGTTTTATCCTTCCCGCATCCGCCCGCATGCACTGGATGACCTCCTCAAGGTTCCTGGTGAGCTGACGATCAGCCACGTTTATCGGATCCAAGACGCCAACGCCAGCGCGAAAATGATTGACCAGATGGGTTCGTACCATAGAACGAACGCGCTGGATCTGCGAGCGCTTGCTGCCGTTGCCGCAAACTCAGGCGATCCGAACTATGCACCGCGCGAAGACAGAGGACGAGTTGAAGCAGCGGACGAAGCGGAGGACCTGAAAAAGGGCGTTAGCCGCGGGAAGGCCTCCTATGGCCAATACACGCTGAGCATCACATCGCTATCCGCACCGTTCCAAAGCGACCTGGTTGAAGATTGGGACAGCGCTATGGACCAGGTCAGAACAACGGCCGGAAAGGTCGGTGACGCCCTGATCGGCGCAAAGTTCTTGCCTCTGGTCGAAACACTGGGCGCAATTTCTAGTTGGACGGCCACAATCCCCGGCGCATGGCGCGACATCGCACGATGGGCACCGCTACGCGCCGCTGTCGTCGCTCGCGCTGTACCTCTTCGCACCGTCTCGCAAGGCTCAAAGGAAAATCGCCATCTTTCGAACACGATGAAGCGGCCGTCTCCGGCCCTGGCTGGCCTGCCGACCGATTACGGCACGCCATACTTCTGGACCGGCTTCTATCACGATATCGGGCACACACTGGTGTCGGGGGAAACTGGCTTAGGGAAGACCACGATCGTCAACCTGGGCTGGACCCTCTTTCGGAAGTACCTCGGCTCCGACGTTTTCATCTTCGACCGAACCTTCTCAAGTCGTATCCCAATAATGATGCAAGGCGGCGTCTATTGCGATCCTGAAGACGCTAGCACCAATCGGCTGACGGTGAACCCCCTCTCACTTATTGGCGAAGTCCGGCACCTGAAGTTTGTCAAGGACTGGATCTGCACGCTCGCCGAGCGTCGCGGGTACCTCGCAACAAGCAACGACAGGGAAGAACTAGAAAAGGCGCTTCTGGCAACCCGCCAACTCCAGCGTAAGGACTGGAGGCTGCACGCAGTCTACGTGCAGCTCCCTGTCGGTTCCTTCCAGCATGCTCTGGCAGAGTGGGTCGGCGATGCCTTGAATGCGCGTTGGTTCGACAACGGCTTGGACATCTTCGATGAAATCGCGGCTGGACGAGCTGCCGCTGTTCTCGGCATCGAGATGGGAAAGCTCCTGGCGCAGCCGGACGTCCTCATCCCATATCTCATCTATTGCTTCTATCGCATTCAAGATCGGATTGAAAGTCGTCGCAACTCTGGACTGATTGCCCCGACGTTCATCGGCCTGCCGGAGGTATGGGGTTTTCTGGAGGAGCCGATCTTTGCAAGGAAGCTGGCCGAGTGGATCGATACCCTCCGCAAGCTATTGGGCTGCGTCTGGATGGACGCCCAGTCGCCGGAGCGGTACATCAACTCGCCGATATATGCGTCGATTCGGGACAACGTCCCGAACCGCATCATCCTGCCGTACCCGGCCGCCAAAACTTCGCCATCTCTGCGCAAGGCGTTTACGGAGCTCGGCCTAAATCCGCAACAAATCGACCAACTTGCCGAGGGCATTCCAAAGCAAGACTACTTTCTTACGCAGAAGGATGGCTTCATGCGGAAGGTTGCCTTGAAGTTGGATACACGCACACTGGCGGTCCTGCGGAGCGAACTGGACGCCCAAGCGCTGTTTGACCACTATCGCGCGTCCGACCGCGAGGACTGGCGCGACGCATACTTCCGAGAGGTGGTCCGTGCATCAAATCCGTAAATCGACAGCCCGCGCGCTTCTGGCGCTGCTCCTTATTGTCGAAGCGCCTGCATTCTCGGCACCATTCCAGCTCCCCGACACTTCCGACTATGAACCAGGTGGATCGGAGTGGGGATGCGGAGTGCTGCTATGTCTTGCCGGCATAAAGCCCCCTAGCCAATGCAGTGGCTACCTCAACCGGCTCTGGCGCGTCCTGAATGCAGTTCCGCCCGGACCGTTCCCTACGTGCGCAATGGCGGGCGCAAACAACTACGCAAAGAAGTCGCGCGAGCCATACGACCTTTGCCCGGCCGGCCACGAGCCAGCGCGGCGAGGTCAAGTGGTCGCTCAAGGGACGCCGACAGGCGAAACAAAGCGATTCAGGCCGAAATTCCGGCTTCAGGGGACCTATGCCACTTCGGAGCCCGACAGCAATGAGAGTGGCTCGCCCGGTCAACGCGCATGCGTCAGCGGATACGTCGGCCACTACGAGGTCTGCGATAACTGCGGCCCGGGCGGAGACGCCGGTGGCGGTACGCCCACTACCGTGCACGTGTTCAGCAGCGTGGTGTGGCTGCCCTATAAGGGCCCGCGTGCCATCGACGTCATCATCGACGGCGCGCTCTACAACCGTGTTCACTACTGAGGTACGACTATGCACTCGCCCAAACGCAGGACCGTCATTCGCGCCCTTACGGCGATCGCCATGAGTTGCTTCGCCATTGCCCCCAAAGCGTCCGGCATTCCGACCTTCGACGGCGCCAACTTCGCGCAACAGCTTTTGAGCGTGATGAACCAAACCCAGCAGCTCACGCAGCAGACCACGATGGTTCAACAAAACCTGGCGAACTTACAACGGCTTGGCGGAAATGTGCTCAGCCTGGCTGACCAGGCGTATAGCGGTCAGGGAGTCTCCATGCGCGACCTCGTTTCCAGTGTTTCCGATCTCTACCAAGCGGGCAAGCAGTTACAAGGGATGTACGACGCTGCGAGCGCCGAGATGAAGTCTCTCAACATGACCCCTGAGCGTTGGGGTACGGCCTTCGTCCACTTGGCTCAGACCAAGGGCGGGGTGTACCGCAAACAGCTCGACCAGGACTTCGCGACCATGGAGACCTTCGCGTCGCGTGCTGCAAATCTACGCCAGTTGTCCCGCCAGATTCCCGGCATTGAGGGCAACGTCCAAGGCCTGCAGCTCCTCAATCAGCAGTCCAGCGTCTTGGCCGGCGAACTCCTGGAGATGCGCAGTCTCATGCAGCGCCAGGTCGTGCTTGATCTCCAGGACCGCGCCACGAAAGAGGACCTCAACAAGCTTTCTGTTGAAGGCGCGCAACAGCGGTACGACGCGGTCACCAAAGAAGCCGCGAACAAGCGCTCCGCCATCGGAAAGATGAAAAGCCTCGAATTTGGCCTCTAGACATGACAGGTAAGCCTCTCCGTCGAGTACTACTCGCCCTTTGCCGCAGCCGTCGCGAGCTCCGAATCGTATGCAAGGAGCGGCGCAGGTACAGGGTGGAGCTTGCTGCGCGTGGCCGACTTGAGCACAAGCCGCTACGCGCGGCAGCGAAGTCTCTGCGGCTGTCGTTGGCGATCGCCATCGTGCAGGTCGACAGCGCGTCCCCCAACGCGCTAGCCGGCTTTGTCGCAGTGATTTTCACATCCGCCGCCCTCTTCGCGCTTGATGCAGGTGCTCGCGCGCTCGGCTGGCATCTCGGAGGCTGACATGGACGTCGCAGCCCTATTCAATCAGGCGTTCTCGGCCGTCAACACGGCCGGCTTTGCCCTGGCCGACATTTTTAAAGAGGAGGGGCTGATCCTCCTATCCGTTGGAGCCTCGGGTACGGCTCTCTGGCTTCTGCTCCGTGATTATTTCCTCGCCAGCGACACCGTCAAGTTCCTCGTCAGCCTCTTCAATCTGATCCTGAGGATGGGTGTGGTTTTGGTGATCGTGCAGAGCATGAATGGCGTTCCGCGAGATATGTTCGTTACCGCGACCAAGGAAGCGTCGACCAAGATTACTCAGGGCTCGGCAAATCCGGTCGAGATTCTCAAGTTGACGATGGACACCATCTCGCTCATCGCCGATGGCAAGCGCAAGGAATCGGAAAAGTCCCTCTACTGCAAGATGCATGGAGGGTGGTCACTGAATCCTCTGGACTGGATCATCGACTCACGCCCCGCCGAATGCGTCAACAAAGATCAGATTGGGTTCTTCGAGATTCTCAAGAACTTGCCCCTCATCCTTGTGATCTTTTTATGCCAAATCTTGGCAATCATCGCGATGGTGCTGATGTCGATCGCGTTCATTGTCGTCTTGCAGATGTCCTATGTCATGCTGCAGCTCGGTCTCGCCCTCGGGCCGCTGCTAGTCGGCCTATCGATCATCCCCGCTGTTTCCTTCTTGTTCGACGGCTGGTTGCGATTCATGATCGCTGCCTCGCTGCAGCAGCTTGTCGCGTGGTTTGTCGCTGTGCTCATAACGAAGGGTGTTGTCCCGACACTGGTCAGCTTTTACGACAAGATCGACAGCCGGAAGGAGGCGGATCTCTACTTCGCGTCCAATGAAATTGCGATGATCGCGATCGCCCTTTTAGGATTCATCGCTGCATACATGATGTGGCAAGTACCAGGCCTTGCACAGGCGCTCGTTGCGGGGGGCAGCGCAAACGCGCAAAGTTTCGGACGAGGGATGGTGGGCCGCGGCATGGCCGCAAAAATCTTGCGCAGCGGAGGCAAGCGATGACCTCCTCAACCCTCGCGCACTTCCCGCGCCCACTCCTCTTCCCATTCTTTGTCGAAGCGGTCAGCGTAGCTCTCGCCGACACCGTCGTCGCGACCCGCCGCAGCGAAGCCCTTCAGAAAAGCGCGCGCCAAGATCGCAAGCGCGGCGAATCCCAACAGTCCGCTCATCTCTTATCTCCGGCAGATGCATTTGCAGGGCAATCCATCCCGGCCAAACAAAGCGGTGTCATCTGCTTAATGGCCTCCCGCTTCGCCACGCTCGACTGTTCAATCGACGTTGCTGCGGTGGATCCCCGCGACTTCTGCAACGCATACACAGCCACGCCGATCGCAATCGCGGCGACGGCAACGAGCAAGCCGAACTTTGCTTTGGACATGGTGGACACCCCATACGATTTTTGTTCGATGGGCCCGAGTCTATCAAACGCCAACTCGGACCACTCTGGTATGGAGGGCCTCCGCAAGGGCGCCCTGCCCGCTGGTGTGGCCAACGATTGCCACGGGCAAAGGTCGAGCCTACGGCTTGAGTTTATCCCTTCCTACGGACTTTCTTCAAGCGGTAACTGCATCCGCGCCGTCGACGCGTGCGCGTCCACGCATCCTCTCCAACGCTGAGCCTAACCATGCCCCTCAACTTCAAGGGCCGCTTCATGCGCCGTCGCCGTCCAGATCTCCGCCCAACAGACACTTCCCAGCCGCCCGTCCAAACCGCGGAGGACCCGTCGTTCGACGCGCACATCCTCCCATTGACCCAACGCGCGCATCGTCTCTACTACGCGGTGTTCCAGCGTCCATTGCAACAAGCCGACCGCTCCGCGCTAGTCGCCTTCGCGTTCTTCCTCGTCGCCCTGGTCGAGGGCATTGCCCTATATCAGTTGGTGCCACTCAAGCAGCAGACCCCCTATTTCGTCGAGTGGGACGCCCGCTCGGGCGCGGTCTGGATTTCCGACCGTGTTGCCGAGCGATTCACGCCGGAAACCGCCAATAAGACGTTCTTTCTGCGCCAATGGGCCACCTGGCTACTTACCATCAAACCGAACCCGTCGGACTCAATCGACGTTGACATCCCGAAAGCAACTCGCTGGACCATTGGCACAGCGACAGATCAGCTCACCGACTACTTCGCCAAGGTCGATCCGATCGGCGTCCGCATAGCGGATCAGCCTGGACTCACGCGTGAAGTCACCGAGAACTCCACCACCTACAGCGTGGACGGTAAACAGGCCTACATGCTTCTCACCCTGCAAGAGCGCGTCAATGGCAAGGAATTCGGAGAGCCGAAAACCAAGCTTCTGACAATCCGATTCCTCCTTTCTACCGATAAGCAAGCGATCGATGAGCAGCGTTCCAACCCGCTTGGCGTCAAGATCGAGTGGTGGACCCTCACGGACTACTTCGGCCCCACGAGCGTTCGAATTCAGGGAGCACAGTAATGCGTCAGGCCATTTCCCTACTTGCAGCGGTAATCGCCGTGCTCTGCGTAGGCGTCCCGGCGCACGCGCAGGAGAGCGACGTCCGAGCAGAGGTCGCGCAGGCGCAGAAGCGTGCCGGAACGGGCCCGAACGCTGCAGTTCCGATGCCGTTGGATGCGCGGTTGGTCACTTTCAACTTCGATCGCGACTATGACTACCCCGTCTTAATGCGGCCTTTCACGATGGTTCATCTGGAATTCGCCGCCGGCGAGATCCTCAAGGGCTATTACGCGTCGGATACCAGCGCCAGCCGTTGGACGTTCAAGCCGGCCCGAACGAAGCGCGATCTTTTTGTCATGTCGAAGGGCGACAACCTGCTCAACACCGCGACGATCATTACGAACCTCCGCACCTATCAAGTCACCTTCGTCTCAGCATCCAAAGGCTCGTATTACAAGCGCGTCAACTGGGCTGCGGACCCCGATCAGGATTCCGCAGTAGCCGGCCTGGACACCTTCGGAGGCAATGGTCCGATGCCCGCCAGCCCGAACGGTCCAATGGGCAGCGCAGAATGGGACGCTCCGGCCCCAGCCGTCCGCTCTGGCTCATCGTCGCGTGCCCACCAGGGTGGGCGCCCGGCCGACATCGTCGACATTTCGAAGGCGAACTTTGATTACCGGGTGGAAGGTAGCGCGCCGTTCAAGCCCGCCATGGTTTTCGATGATGGGAAGTTCACCTGGATACAGCTCCCAGCCGACGTACAGGAGATTCCCGCCATCTTCGCGCTGGGAGCGGACGGAACGGCAGAGCTAGTCAACTTTACGGTTCGCCGCAATTACTTTGTGGTCCAGCGACTTTTCCCCGATGGGGCACTGCTGAAGCTTCGAAAAGATGAGGTCCGCATCTTTAACCGGCGCGGCAAAGCGTGCGGGCTCTTCGGCTGCGGCGTGTCTGGTGTCAAGAATCTCAACAGCGCGACATACCCATGAGTGCCGCTCCCTCCCCTTCCAGCAGTCCTTCGCCCCAACGCCGTACTGCGGTGTCGCGAGGACTGATCAAGATCGTCCTAATCACGTTCATCGCCGTCGTTCTCGGCTTCGTTCTCGTGCGACGGCTCGCTGGAATAGCGCCGGAATCCGCCGCCGAGGCCCGCGCTAGGAAGGAAGAGCAGGAGCGCGCCGCCAAGGAAGCAGGAAATCCATTCGCAGTGCAGCGGCTGATTGCCGACCAGCTACGCGACCGTCTCAGTCGGAACGAAGAGGCCGCGCCCAAGCCGTCTAATGCGCTGCAGATCGCTGATCAAGCTCCGACTACGGAGCCAACTCGCACCGAGGCCGATGCCAGGCGGATAGAGGACCACCGCAACACAGTGACAATCGCGCAACAGGAGGATCTCTCCGCAGTGGAGATCGGTTTCTGGGAATCGCAGGACGCCGACGAACCTCAAACCACGATCGGGCGATCATCGCATCGCGACCCAGCCGGCGCGGAAGCAGCACTTCGTGACGTGTCTACCGTCGCTACAGCAGCCGGCATCGACACCTCCGGCTTTTCCGCCGGGGGTATACCTGGTGCGCAGCCGGCCGGTGACCCCGCCAACACGGTTGGCCAGGTCGTTGGACCGCAGGCCAGTGCCGGCCGACAGGCCGGCACTCCTGGCAACATAAAGCCGCCGTTGTTCGCCTCCGCAGCGCCATCCTCATACTACATCCGCGAAGGTTGGATCATCCCTGCTGTGATCCAGCAGTCCCTGAATACAGATGCCCCGGGCACGTTCCGCGCCATGGTGACGTCGGACGTCTACGACAGCCTACGTGGCGAGCACCTCCTCATAGAGAGAGGCACCGCGCTCACTGGCGAGGTGAGCACGGACATCGCTGAAGGCCAAAGCCGCATCCTCATGTCTGTCAACCGGATGGACTTCCCGAGCGGCGGCCGGGTGGCTCTAGGCGGCTGGGACATTTCCGATCGGACGGGCGCCGCAGGCATTGCTGCACAGGTTGACGACCACTTCTGGCAGCGCTTTGGAAGCGCCTTCGGCGTAGCTGCAGTGGCGGCGCTGGCAGGCCATTACGACAAGAGCCAGAACGTCACCATAAACGTGGGAAGTGGCGGCTCGAACAGCGGCAACGCCACTTCGACGCTGACAGGCACCGCGGGTCAAGCACTAAGCGACACCGTCCGTCAGATTCTCCAACGGAATCAGTCGATCAAGAGGACCCTCACGCTCGAACCTGCGGACAAGATAAACATCGTCGTCGCGCGAGATCTCGTGCTTGACCCCAACATAGTCAGGAGCTACTGAATGCAGAATCGCCTCACCCATCTAATAGTCATTGCATGGGCTGCGCTGATGCCGCCCATCGCCACCGCCGCCCAGCCCGAGTTCTCGGCCCCCGTGCCGGCCGTGTATGAATTCAACTGGAAGCAGGCCGGCGACAGCGGTATCTCTCCTGTGCAGATTTTTGACAACGGCAAGAGGGTGTATCTGCAGTTCGCACCCGGAACCGAGATCCCGGCCATTTTCGCCGACGCACCTGGCGGGCGAATTCTGCTCGCTTGGGAGGCGCAGTCTCCATACATTGTCGTGCCTCATATGGAAGCCCGCCTCGCTTTCAGACTCGGTAAGCGAGAAGCGGTAGCGTGGCGCGCTGGGATTCCGCCTGAAGGCAGCTACACGGGACTGGCCACGCCGGCTCGACAGACGGGCAGCGCCGCGGTCCCTGCCACGAGAGAGCAGTTGGCATTTCGTCGCACTGCCGCTGACGCCGCTGCCGGGCCTGACCCGTCGTACAAGCCAATCGTTGCACCCGCCCCTGCGTTGCAGGCGACCGCACAGCCCCTCGTCGCCTCGATGCCAGACGGCTCCAGTCTGGCCGCGTTCATGGGAGTCGCCTTAGGCGGACCCATCGCGGAGCCAAAAACGGGAGACAGCCGCTCCGGAGCTGACGTCATTGCGCCAGGTGGCGCCACTCTCGCACCCGTCACGACCGTCGATGTCACCGCGGCCACAAGCACCGCTCCGCCCGTTCCGCCGCCACCCCCCGTCCAGGAGTGGCACGCCGAGACGGGTAAGACCGTTCAACAGACGCTCGACGGCTGGGCCCAAGCGGCAGGGTGGCAGCCCGTCAAGTGGCACCCCGATTTCGACTACATCATCGAAGTCCCGGTCACGCTCCGAGGCGAATTTTGGGATGCGGCCAATGACCTGCTAGCTGCGTATGACGTCGCCAAAAGGAAATTCAATGGCCTCGCCTATCGGGACAACAAAGTACTGGAAGTGATGGAGAGGAAATGATGAGAAAAGCAATTGTGATCGCGATCGCATTCGCGACGACCCTGTCTGGCTGCGCTCTGCAGCGCATTAAGGATACCGAGGCGCGCGTGGACGATGCCTACGGCGAGCACGCCGCCAGCGCAGCCAGCATGCGAAAGACCCGAGATCGCGCAGTGGAGGTAATCGATCGCCCGTGGGTATCGAAGACGCCAATTACGCGGCCGTCTGCGGCCGCATATCCCGCACCCCTTCAATGCCCAATCACATTTGTCCCTGCCGCTGCGATCAGCGTATTTGAGTTTGGACAAACGGTGACGGCGTTGTGCGGAGTGCCCGTCAGGATCACCCCTGATGCCATCACAGCGCTGAGCGGTGGTGCACGCACCGCCGCCAGGACGCCTGATATGACCCCACCGACGGGATCCGGGGGGCCGATCCCCCCAGGCGGGGTCGGCGCCCTCAGCGCAGGCTCATCGCTGCCCTCGATGTCCGCACGAGACACAACGATCTCCGGCATTCGTTGGGACGGCAAGCCCCTACCGGGGCTGCTCGATGCCGTGACCTCACGACTGGGCTTGAGCTGGACTTTCCGTGATGGCGCCGTCCAGATCCACTACCTGGACACCCGAGTCTTTCGCATATACGCAATCCAGTCCAAGACCAACATGCAGTCTGTCGTGCAATCTGGCACCCAGCTTGCATCATCCGGCACTAGCGGTCAGGGTGCCGCCGGCGCCACGTCTTCCTCAGGCTCAGGCGGGAGCACCGTGTCAGGCGGCTCCACACAGACGACGATGGTTTCGATTGAATCGAACTTGGCGGAGGATGTGGACCGGATGATCAAAAGCATGCTCACTCCAGGTCTGGGCCAATCGAGCTTGTCCGTCAGCACTGGGACCGTGGCGGTCACGGACACGCCGGACGTGCTCAGCCGCATCGCGGCCTATCTCAAAACAGAGAACCGAAACATCACGCGACAGGCCCTTTTCAACATCACCGTGGCAGTCGTGCAGCGGACAGAGACAGATGACCAAGGCCTCGACTTGACTGCTGTGTACAAGTCGCTGAACGGCAACTACGGAATCACTGTCGCCAATGCCTTCACCGCAGCCTCTAGCGCGGGCTCGGCCTCAATCGGAATCTTGGACACCGCAACCGGCACAGCCGGCCAGTTCGCTGGCTCAAAAGCCATTCTCCGCGCGCTGTCGAGCCAAGGTCGCGTATCGATCGTGACACAGCCCTCGGTCACGACCCTCAACTATCAGCCTGTCCCAGTCCAGGTAGCAAAGCAGACCAGCTATCTTGCTGCAGTATCCAACACCGCCACGGCTCAAGTTGGCTCAACCTCGGCGCTCACACCGGGGACCGTCACGACCGGCTTCTCCATGGATCTTCTCCCGTTCATGATCGACAGCGACCAGATGCTGCTGCAGTTCACGATGAACCTCTCAACAGATCCTCGCCTGCGCACGGTCACGAGCGGCGACAACTCCATTGAAGTCCCGGAGGTGGACAGCCGAATCTTCTCCCAACGTGTACGCCTCCGATCAGGTCAGACGCTGATTCTCTCCGGCTTCGAGCAGAACGTCGACCGCGGGAACAGGAGCGGGATGTTCAGCCCATCAAACTGGCTCACGGGCGGTGGGGGCTCCACGAACAATCGACGCGAGGTGGTCGTGATTCTAATCACCCCTATCGTCTTGGATGATGACTCCGAGATTCACGAGTCTGGCGGCAGCGCTGGCGACTACAGAGCAACAGCGAGCTGAGCCTATGGGTCCGAAACAACCAGAACCCGGCCGGGTGATAGTGATCTCGGCCGGCGGAAAGTCCCTCGTTTCCGGTCTGTACTGGCAGACACTTTCGCAACCCCAAAAGGTCATGAAAGAGGCGCGCGAGATCGGCAAGCGAGACGGTATGGACATCGTCGCTATTCGCCGACTGCCCACAATCATCCAGGCCGGCTTTGTGCGCAAGCAAGCGGGAGTTCAGAAAGGCATGTTCAGCCTCGCCTCGATCGTGGCGGACCTGCTGCTGCGTAAAGAGGGGCAGTCCACGCTCGACCCCCTTATTGCGGCCTTCGCGGTCGGAGATGGGCGATTCGCCATTGTCGCGTTCAAGGATGGCGGCGTGGTGCCTGACTCGGACGTTGTTTTCGACACTCTGGCTCAGGCACAGGACGCAGTGCGCGCTCTTTACGCGCTGCTCTCTTCCAAGGGGAAGGAAGTCACCGTCTACGCCCCATCCGAGCTCGACTTTGGCGGTGATGCATCTGTCACGCTGGAGGTACTCTCCCGAGCTGCCACGCGCGATCACAAGCTAAAGCCGCTTCGCTTCGGGCTGAGTCGCCGCGAATGGCTTCTCCTGGCCCTTTCGGTGGCGGCGATCATCGCGCTCACCATCGTCTATATGGTCTGGCGCCAGCACGAACGCGAGCGCGAAGAACGCCTTGAACGGCTCCGCCAGGCCGAGCTGGAGCGCGTTCGGAAAGATAGTGGCCAGGACGTTCGGCCTGCCGCTTTGGTACATCCATGGACGACTACGCCCCCCGTGCCCGCGATGATTTCGCACTGCATAGCAGCCGCGAGATCGACACCACTGGATGTCGCTGCATGGGAACTCCGCGCGCAAAACTGCACGCCGAGTTCATACGAGGCGGCATATGCGCGGCGGCCCGGCGCCACGGTCATGGAGTTCAGAGCAGCAGCGGCAGCGGTGTTTCCCCCGGGATACGCCGTGTCGATCCAGGCGGACGCCGACCAAGCGACAGTGCGCGTCATGTCCAAAGCGCCTGCGGGAGGCGACGACGAGATGCTGGAGATCGGACACAGGGTGGATAGCCTTGTCTCCCACCTCCAGAAGCAGCTTATTCCGATCAAGGTCGCGCCAAAGGCTCCGCCTACTCACAGCACCCCCAACGAGCAGGTAGGCGAGCCCGCCCCGGACTGGAGCACTGCGACCTTCGAAATCGTCAGTGATTGGCCTGCCGCCTCCGTCTTCGCCGGTTTTGACACGCGCGGCGTGCGGCTGCTGGAGCAGTCTACGTCCCTCAAGGAGAGAAAGCTCTCCTACACGCTTAAAGGAGAGATCTATGGAAAGTAAGAACGTATTTGGCCTAGCGGCGTTCGTCGCTCTGATGCTCGGACCTGTCTCCCACGCGGTCGGGCAAGTCGCGCGCTCGCCCGACTCTGGCCCCGCAACCGCGAGCACCCTCGCAGACCTCGCCGAAATCCAGCTACGCAGGCTCACTTATGAAGCGCTGACCGGAATGAATGAAGCAAAACTGGCCTACGAAAAGACGTCTCGCGTCGAAGATCGCAGTGCGACCGGCGTTCCTACGGTTCGGTCTGTACAAGGGATTGGAGGGAAGCTATCCGCCATTTTGGTGTACGCGGGCGGCGCGCAGGCCACAGCTCGCGCAGGCGAGGACATCCCCGGAGGCTATCGCGTGAAATCAATTTCCGTAGACAGGGTGGTCCTTACGCGGAACGGTCAAGACCTACGCCTGGGCTTCTCGGCGGAAGCCCCCCAAAGCGTTACCGAGGGCTCTGTTCGCCTGACGTCTCCCTTCCCCGGGGCCGCGGTTCCATTCCAGCCTGGAAGGTAAACATAAATGGACACCACCATCCATGCCCCCAACTCGCCCGAAGGCCAGAACGAGACACTCGCCCCGCCCATGGCGCCTGCACGCCGAGTTCAGAATCTCAGCGCTGTCGGCGGGGACTGGCAGGCGCCTGAGTACGTAATCGACCGCGTCGTGCTGGCCGACGACGGCGTCCTGTACGTGGACGAAGAGCACAGCGACGATATGCGTGTGATGTCATACATATCGCGCCTTCGCCTCAACCGAGTAAGTTTCGAACTGCGGACGGTCAGTCACACCGAGATCAAACGCCTACAGCAGTCCGCGAAGGACGGCGCTGCGCTCTCCATGGCCGAAGGCCTCGGAAACACCAAGACCGCCCAGCAAGAACAGATCAATCGAATGATCTCCGAGGCAGCGAGCCTGGGCGCGAGCGACATTCACTTTCTTCCCGACGTCGATAAGACGTATGTGAAATACCGAATCAACGGCATTCCGGAGAGTCGATTCACCCTGGACCGCGCCGTGGCGGAGGACCTAATCTCCACGCTCTACACGTCGATGTGCGAGAAGCCCGACAACTACGAGCCGTCCCGAAAGCAGAACGCTCGACTCATGGAGCGCTACGCCCGCCAGTCGGGATTGTTTGTTTGCCGGATTGCGACTGGCCCAGCGGCACGCGGTCGAAAGCTCGTCATCCGTCTCTATCCCGATACCGGAGACTCGCCGAAGTCCATGGCGGAGCTCGGCTACCTGCCCGAACAATGTGCCCAAATTCGATCATTCGGCCGCAAGACGTCCGGAATCGTATTGGTGACAGGGACCACTGGCTCGGGCAAGTCCACCACACTGAACCACTACCTGAAGCAAGCGTTGCTGCAAGCAGAAGGGGAGCTCATCGTCGCGACGGCCGAAGACCCCGTCGAGCAGCCCATTCGGGTGGTCACCGTCCGCAATGGCGCCGAGGCCGTCTACGTGGCAGTTCAGGAACCGATTATCCCGGCAGGCACCAGCGAAGAAGACGTTGAAGCAGCGTGGGTCGATGCCATCGATCACATGCTGAGGTCAGATCCGGACTCGATTCTGATCGGCGAGATTCGTGGGAAGGCCTCGGTGAGAGCTGCTATCCGCGCAGCGCTAACCGGCCACCCTACCCTTGCAACGCTGCACGTCAAGGATGCTATGAGCGCTTTTGACAGGCTCGAAGATTCCGGCGTGCCACGCAATTTGCTCACCGATCCAACCCTGTTCATCGGCATCATCAACCAGGCCCTAGTTCCGGTCCTATGTCGGCATTGCAGCAAGCCGTTCGCCAAAGCGGAGGGCGAACTTGAGCCGGGGCTTCGCGACCGGGTTAGGCGAGTCTGCGACGTATCGGGCGTTCGGATTCGAGGCGAGGGCTGCTCGCATTGCCGCCGCGGCCTGGTCGGACGTACCGTCTGCGCCGAAGTGGTGTCCCCGACCCCCTCACTGATGTCGGTCTACCGTAAGAACGGGACGTTCGCTGCGCAGAAATATTGGGTGCAGGAGATGGGTGGCGTAACCCAGTGCGGGCATCTGATCCGATTGATCGAAGCAGGCCGCGTGGATCCGGATCTCGGCGAGCTTATGGTTCGGCCGCTAGACAGCGACGACTGGCTCGCTGAAGGCATAGGGCCGCGCAAGGCCAGGCGCACGCGCCGCGCCCAGCGGACACTCTTCAACCGCCGGAGCTCTCGTCATGGCAAAGCTTAGCTCGCGTCGCCGCATAGTGATCTACCGAACCCTCTACGCCATGGCGCGATCGAAGGTTCCGGTCTTCGACGCCCTTGTCGACATTCAGAAGGCGCATAGCCGCAATGGTCGCCGCCCGAAGGCGACTATCGCGGTCTTCGCACACGAGGTGCTAGTGCGCCTTTCCAGCGGGATGAGCGGCGATCGGTTTTCCGAGGCACTCGAAGGTTGGCTTCCGGGCACCGAGATCTCTATGCTCGCTTCAGCCCAGAAAGCGGGGGACATCGCCACCGGGTGCGAAGACGCCATAAAGCACATCAAGCGCCAGGCACGTGTCCGCGCCGCAATTATTAGCGCTGTCGCGTACCCGGCAGTGATTCTAACTATGGCCGCCGTGCTACTGGCTTTTGTCTCCTTCAAGGTGGTCCCAGTTTTCGCCAGAGGCTCGGATCCAACAACTTGGACGGGGTACACCGCCTTTGTCTACTGGATGAGCGAAACCATCCGGCATTTCGGCATTTTCATCCTGGCCGGCCTTGTCGCGGTTGGCTTTGCGATCCGTTGGTCGCTGCCCAACTGGACCGGATCAATGAGGCTGGCGTTCGAACGCATTCCCCCATGGTCCACGTACAAGACCATGCAGGGCGCGGTTTTTTTTCCAATCTCGCAATCCTGCTTAATGCCGGTGCGGATTTGCTGCAAACCATGGTGCATATCCATAAGCACGCGAGCCCCTGGCTGCAACAGCGCCTGCAAGACACTATGTATGGCCTCAGTATGGGCAAAAACCTTGGCGTCGCGCTAGACCTGGCAGGTCACAAGTTCCCGGACGAAGAATCGATCGCGTACATCACCACAATCGCCTCGCGCGAGGGATTCGCCTATGCGCTGTCTGAGTTTGCTGCCAACTCGGCAGAGAACGCCGCGCTGCGGCTTGAGGCGTCGGGCAAGGTCATCTTCTTCCTGGGCTTGATTGGCGTAACCGCACTCGCCGCCGTGATTTTCTTCGGACTATTCGGACTTCAGACCGCCGCGATGGGCGATCGAGTTTTCTAACTGCGCGCCGAAGGCGCGTTGCACAACTACTCCCGTTTATTGGAGCATCACATGACCCTTAACATCGACCCTTCCTGCACCGCTGCACCAGCCGATCGCGAGTCGCTATCCGACGGCGCTTCGCAGAAGGTCACTGGCTATGCGCTTCCTCACGCCGGCACGCCGGTAGCTCGCCAAGCAGGAGCCTCCGTCGCCGATTTCCTGGCGTGGATGCTGCTTGCCGTTATCGTGGCCAGCGCCATCTTTGGAGGCTACTACGTCCTCAATAAGGACACCGAGAACAACACGGAAGCTCAGAACATCGCCCAGCTCGTCAAGGGGGCCAAGCTCCTCCGAGACATGAATGGGTACGCCAATGTCACAACTGCGGCGCTACAAGCCGCCGGCGCGATTCCGAGCAACATGGTCGGCGCGACGACGGGCACGCTGTATCACAGTTGGGATGGCGAGGTGACTGTCGTTGGATCGGCCACCCAGTTCGTGATTACCTACCGGGCTGTCCCCAGCAGCAATTGCATCCCTCTGCGCGCCAACCTCTCCCGGACGGCTCAGTTCGTCAGCATGACCAATTGCCCAACCACCGGCAATGTTGACCTTGTAATGACTGCACGCTGATGGACAACACACCCGTTACCTTGGAGGAGGCAACCAGCCTCCTCGACCTGAGATTTGTCGATATGATCATCGGGCCCGACTACGCCGAGCTTCGTGAACTGGAGGGAAGTCAATCGCTCTCAGACAAGGTCCCGGGCCACCTGCAGGCGGACGTCAATCTGCTGCGTCAGCAATGCAGGCAGGCACTGCGGACACTGACGAAGTCGGAGTTCACCGCCACCCTAGGCGAGGAGAAGTTCAGGGTGACGCAGCTCTTCGACGTGGACTCGCAGGACATATTCATCCTGGCCCGCGCGGATGTGAAGACACGACCGCTGAGATCGCTCGGTATGGCGGACCGGCTATTCAACCATTTGATACAGCCGAAGCTGAGTGGCCTAGTCGTCGTGTCGGGAGGAATGCGCCACGGAAAGACGTCCACCGCTGATGCGATCTTCATCGACCGGCTTGAACGGCATGGTGGGCTTGGCATCGCGTTGGCTGATCCGCCTGAAACATCGTTGAATGGCATGCACGGGAGGGGCCGCGCGATTCAAATCGAGGTGGCACGCGAGCATGGCGGTTACCAAGAGCAGCTTATGCGAGGGCTGCGTTCTCGCGCGAACATCTTCTATCTTGGGGAGACCCGCGACCCGTCCTCCGCAATCGAGGTCGTCCGTGTAAGCGGCAACGGATGGCCCGTCCTCACCACACTGCACGCAGACAGTCCGGAGCTCACTTTCACCAAACTGCAATCGCTATGCGCTGGCTCGGGCGCATCGGTTGAGTCGTTCAACGCCATGCTGGCTGACAACATCAGCGCGGTGATTCACCAACAGCTTGAAACAGTCAAAACAGGCACTGGGATTGCCAAGCGCCTGCAAATCAACTGGCTGGTGTTGGATGGCAAAGAGGACACTGCCATCCGGGCCAAGATCCGCAAAGGCGACTTCGCCGGACTGAACACAGAAATTGCAGCGCAGAAAGCCGCTGCCATCTTCGGGAACAGATTATGAACCGACGCTACCAATTGACCGCTTCAAGGCGAAAGCAGGCGGGCTTCACAATGGTCGAGGGCATGCTGGTGCTCCTTCTCTTCGCGATAGGCCTGGGAGCATGGCTCTGGAACCAGACCGACTACATGGCCACGCTCACAAGCCGCCAAGCGGCATTTCATCAAAAACAGGTGGGCAACGCCGCTGCGGCATACGTCAAAAACAACTATGCATCTCTTCTGGCTGCTACCGCCGGCGGTCCTGTCACGATCTCACTGGACACGATCCGCAACGCTGGGAACCTGCCCGCCGCCCTGCCCGCGCTCAATCCTTACGGCCAGGCCTATACGCTCGCAGTACGCCGCGTAACGCAGGGTGGCCAGAACATTCTCGAAGCACTCCTGGTGACAGGTGGCGGCGACATTCCGGAACAAGACCTGCGTCGTACCGCTGCATTGCTGGAGGGAGGCGGGTTCGTTCTCGCGCGCCAGCCCGCCATAGCTCAAGGCTCAATGGGAAGCTGGCAGGTGCCGGTTTCCGGCTTCGGACTGGCATTGCCCGGCGGCAACTTGGCCACCGCGCTGTTCTTCAACAGCGCCGGCCAGGTTACGGACTATCTCTATCGAAATTCGGTCGCTGGGAGGCCAGAGGTCAACCGGATGAACACGAGTATCGACATGAATGGCAATGACCTCAATAACACACGCACCGTTCGCACTCAGACCGTGGAGGCCTCCGGCAATATCAATACTAAGAGCGCACTGGTAATACAGAACGCTGACGGATCTACCCGTAGCGGCTGGTATACAGCAGGCAACGATGGCTGGCTTCGCGTTCTAAATGACAATCATGTGGTCACTGCAGGCGAAGTCCGCGGCGGGGCACTACGTTCGATGGGCCAAACCTATTCTCACGGACGCCTCAACGCCTACGAATACGTGTACGTCGGCGGGGTCGCCAACGAAGGCTGGGCATGCGAAGCAAACGGCCTGGTGGCCAGGACGGGAATCGGTGAACCCCTATCCTGCCAGGCCGGAGTGTGGCGAAAGTCTGGCGGAGGACAATTTCGCTGCGAGTACTACTTCGCGGGACGTGCCGATAATTACCTCCCTACGGACAACTCTTGGTGCCCGGCCGGCATGATCGTAACCAGCGTAACCAGCGCAGGCAGGAACCAGAATTTCTACAACGTCATGGGAAAGAGCCTGTACGCGGGCAACGTCGGGCACGGCTACACGTGCTGCGGGATCTCTTGACCACCTCCGGCGGCGACCCCGTCCCAAAGGACGCACAGCTATGAGCATACTGATGATTCCGCTGCTGGCGCTGTTCATCCTAATTGCATCTCTGGCCTCCACGTCGGAGCAGACTACGTTGGATATGCAGCAGCAGCACGAGGCGGTCGTGTCCGGAGGCAGTCTGCGCATCTACGCGAATTCAGTAGCCAGGTTTGCAAAATCTAACCCAACGTTTTCTGGATCAGCCCCGTCCACGGCGCTCGACCTTCCGACCTGGTTCAGCCCACAGTTCGGCACGGGCAATGTCGTTGTGGGTGGCACCGCCTACATCTACTTTCTTCCAGGCGGACGCGCGGTAGATCTATACCGGATGTTCCCGGACGACGAGGATGGCCTGCCGATTCTCTTTGGCGTCGCCAGGAGCGGTATTCTGAGCTCGCCTTCTGGCGGGGCGGCAGTCCTTTCGTTGCCGCCCGGTGTGCCCGACGGGGCGATTGTGTACGTCCTTTAACCGCAAGGCCAACAAAAACCCCCGTCCGGCGGTGCCGGGCGGGGGTTGGAGCGCTTCATGCGCTAAGGTTGCGAGCGTTACGGGCCGCTGCTGGCCTGGGATAGCGGATAGGGTTGGCGCCCGAGTAAGCTTGACTATAGGCTTGCCACAGACGACGAAGTCGCCTCTGGCAAGCCTACTCGGGCCAAGTGTGCCCTGCCCTGGACAGAGCCGGGATCGGAAGAGAGAGCCGCGGCCGGTTCAGGGCCGCGACGGGTAGCTCAATTTCGATCGAGGAACGCCAATTCACCGAATCGACTGAGGGTGGAGGACACTGCTTTTTTCATCTGGCCTGTTCAGCAGCCTAACCAGATATTCGGGATGCGCCTTTTTGAGTGCGGCGCGCACTGAACAACCTGCGAAGTCTTCTTCAATATGCACCACCGGCGCACATTGAAGAAAACTCCACGTGTGTGGAGTTTCCGGGGTTGGCTAGGACTCAGTTGTCATCCGTGCCAGTTCGAACGCCATCGGCCGAAGCCTCGGGTTCAACGTACTGATAAACCATCACGCCATCAACTTTCGCCATGTGGATCTTCAGTAAGCGGCCCTTGAGGACCACCCCTGTTTGACCGGCACGGGTGCCGCTCGTGATCTTGTAGGTGTCGATGTACGGATCGCCGATGGTCACGGACGCCAGGACCTTGCGGCTGGAGTCGTTCGCGGCTTCTTGAAGCTTTTCGCTCATGACCTTGATGGCGTCTTTGCCGACGACCTTTACGTCGCAATTGAGCCAGGTGAGTGAATCCGCACTGCCTTCCTGCGCCTCACCGTGAAAGATGCTGATGCTGCACGCAAGGAACGGAGCACCTTTCTTGGGCTTAACTTCGCGAACACGACGAACATAGCCGAGGCCACGAAGATGAGCATCGAAGTACTTGGGGGTGTTTGCTTGAGCCATGACGGATCTCCTAAAGAAAAGGGGAACCGCCGCCCCATTCGGGGAGGAAAGTTCCCCGATGGGCTGAAAAGACACTCCTGGTCGCTAGGACCTGCGGTCACCGAATGGTGGAGCCAAACCGCAGTGCTACAAAAGATTCCGACATAAGCTGTCGGACGGCTTTCTAGCCGACATCTTACGTTTCGGCGATGAAGAAATCAATGGAATTTCCTGCAGCACCACACCAATTTTCGAGAGAGAGGAAAGTCCCTCACTCCGGACTCGGAGCCTTAAAGGAAAGTATGGTCGCGGGAGCTCGGCGCGGCAGCAAGTCTCGGCACGGGTCGACCGACGTCAGTTCCGCCGCCGGCACCGTTTCGACAGCGCGCACTTCGCACCCTTCGCTGTCCAGCGTCACTGTTTCGACTTCTCGGCTATCCCCACATTCAGCGAGGATTGACACGTCACCAAGACGTTCGTGTCTTGCCTGAGTTCCAGCACGGCACTTGCTTGCCCAGGGAGAAATAATGTTCATTGCGAGTTCCTTCATCGAGGTTGTTCACCTGTGGGCGGCAGTGGCCCCAGCCGGAGATCGTTATAGCCGACAGGCCGCGCTGGCACTGGCCCGCCTTGTTGTAGGACCGGAGCTGCAGCGCCGTTTTGAACCTCCGAAGCACTCCAGTCGAGGTTGGATTCAACTTCGTCGCCGTCGCCCTCGTCGCCAGAGGCGGTTGGTGGGCTTTGGACGGGTATGTGGTCGGAGTCGGACCCTGCCGCTGCGAGAACAGACGATCGAACGACATCAACGCGGCCTGCAGGCAGCAGCACGGAGAAGCGGTCCGGCCTGCCAGGTACAAAAACGTAGTTGCCTCGCACCTCGGCATCTCCCCGAGCCCCTCCTGGCAGTTCAATTGGCACCGACCGCAGCTTCGACGGCAACGGCTGGTCCAGGACCAGAATGATTTTTCCATGGTCACCAAATGCGCGTACCGCAACGTGGCCGCCGTCCGAACTGACCGTGTAGTCGAAGTCCAATCCCTCCGGCGCGACATGCAGGGCACCGGAGGTTGTCGCGCAACCAGACAGTGCGATCACCGCGACCAGGCCGAGCCCCGCAAACACCGATCGTGTCACGTACTTCGGGATTGAAAATACGGAGTTCAAGTTTATTCCTAAGCCACGGCAAAACAGGACGCTGCCACCGCAGCACCGCAACCATCATAGAGCGGCGGCAAGCTCCAAAAAAGCTCGGTAGCCCTCTTGCCAAACCGTTGAGATTGTGTGTAGGATTCCGCCCAGTATGCCCGTCAGAGCTCATCTGGCATCTTTTGCAGTGCTGCGGTTTGGCTCCACCATTCGGTGACCGCAGGTCCTAGCGACCAGGAGTGTCTTTTCAGCCCATCGGGGAACTTTCCTCCCCGAATGGGGCGGCGGTTCCCCTTTTTCATTCAGGAGAACCGACATGAGTTCAACGTTCAGCGTTGCAAGCCTTTCTATCGCCTTTGGCATCTGCGTCGGCGCCATTGTCTGGGGGGCTATTTCCCTGGCACCGCGGGCCTACGTGGCCGTGCGCGCATGCGCCCACGGCTTCACGCATAGCCGAGGCAACACCCGACGTGCGGCTATTGTCACCTCGATCGCGGTGACCGGCCTTCTCGCCGGATGTGCAAATCAGAGCGCCTCAGGCGGCGTGTACAGCTACCAGCAAGCTCAGCAGGTGCAGCAGGTCCAATCGGGGACGGTCATTTCGGCACGACCAATCACCATTCAGGCCGGCTACAACTCCGGGGCAGGCATGGCAGCAGGTTCCGCACTAGGCGGATTGGCGGGCAGCGCCATCGGAAACCACAAGGGGTCCTATGTCGCGGCAGCCATAGGCGCGCTCATCGGCGGTATCGCCGGCAATTCTGTCGAACGCAAGGTGTCCGAAGCCGCTGGCATCGAAGTCGTTGTACGACTCGATAGTGGTCAAACCCAAGCAATCGCGCAGGAGGCTGACATCCCGCTCAAGCCTGGCCAACGGGTCCAAGTCCTGAGCGGTGCCGGCGCAGTTCGCGTCATCCCGATTTAAACCCAAGCAGTGGCGCCCATTGGACGCCCTGCTCCTTCCCCTACCGGGCCCACGCCCGAACGGGCGAGTGGGCTCTTCTTCGGAGCTTGCGATGAGCAATCATTTCTTCAAAACCCTGCACAACGGCCATGCCATCACGGTCAATCTAGGCTGGGACCGCCCCATGGGCCATTTCTTCCTGGTCATACCGAAGCCGGTCGAGCTTCTTGACACTGATCCGGATGCAGACGACGACGGCGAATTCGGCGGCGACTTCCTTTATTCAAATCTTTACGAGCGAAATCCCTTTGGGTTGGACCTCGATTACTTCCGCGGAGTCTTGCATCGACTCGGCATTACCCTTCCCGAGAGCATGTACGTCGAGGTGCTTGCGGATCGTCGCAATAACGTGGGCAACCGCCTCGTCACACACCAGGCGGATGGCACGTTCTCCGAACATCCGATCTAAGACTGCTGTTCTCATTGACCCATCGGGGCCTCCCGATTGGGGGGCCTCCCTCTTAAAGGCCCAACTATGCCTCACCACTCAAACCGAGAAAGAATGACAAACGTTGAGTGCGTCACGGACTTAATGGAGTTCTCCTCCTATGGCCCGCTCGCTCAAATGTTTGTCGTAGACGCGCTCCTCAAGCACGCGACGAGCGTCGCGAAGTTCAGCGACGAAGATCTCCAAAACTGGCCTGAGAATCATCTCATCCACCCCCATTCATGGAGAGGTGTTGCGCAAGAAATCAAAACGAAACTTGAGCAGCACCTCAACCCCGACGCATCTTCGGAAGTGACGTAAAAATTCTGGAAACTGCCACAGGAACCGCGAATTCGTAGGGCCTGACGCAATCCAGTCCATCCCTCGCGCGGGTTTGCATTCCCGCGCAGCCCCTCTCATTCATCTTGGCCCCTAAGGGGCCGCTTTTTTTTCTGGAGCAACACCATGATCAAGATCCCCGGCACGCTGGAGGTCAAGACGATTCGAGGCGGCAACGGCGACTTCAATGTCGGTGAGCTGCAAACCGCAATCGGTGAATTCAAAATCAAGGACAAGATCTTGGAGCAGTTTCAGTCGGGCTCCTACCCCGGCGAGTTTCTAATCTCGAAGATCTATCCGCACTCATACACGTGGTACGGGAAGATCACAATTGAGATTCGCGCCATGCTCGCGGACGTGATGCTAGACAGCGACGACCCTGGCGACTCGGAGATTGCCACTCAGGCGACCGAGCCCGATCCAGCGGATGAAGAACGCAGTTCCCCATCGATCGCTACGCAGAGCGAGGCCGCAACTCCAAAGGTCTTGTCGGCGGAAGAGGCCCCTCCTCCTCCCGCAGCGAGCGCTCCACTTGCGACCGCCGAGCAGCCCACGGCGTCAAGCGTGCCCTTCGAGGACAGCGAGCTCTTGGAAGTCTTCGGCGCTGAGCTTACGGAGCTGATCAAAGCCCGGCAGCCAGTAAAGCTAGATCCGTCGGTCGACCGCGCGCTGTTCCGGTCGCAGCGCGATTGGCTCGGGAAGCGACTCAACTACAGCTTCCGTGCTGCATCTCAAACCTGGCACGTCAAATAACACCAATCCCTCGATGCGCAGGTCCGGCTTCAGCCGGCCCGCGCTTCAAACCTCCACTACAGGCAGAACCCCATGGCACTTATCTTTCCTAGGCTCGCGCAGAACTTCATTCGCAACGGCTATTTTCCAACCGACGAGGAGACACTGAAGCGAGTTTGCTCCGCCCTTGAGCTGCTCGATCCTGATGCGGGGGCAAGGCTCTATGACCCCTGCTGCGGAGAAGGAAGCGCCCTTAACTGGGTGGCTTCCGCTCTGGACGCGTTTCATGCCTCAAAGTCCACAGTGACGTATGGCGTCGAATTTGACCGGAGCCGCGCCTGGCACGCAAAGGAGCTCCTCTCGTCAGCACTTCACGCTGATGTCCACGATGTGTTTGTATCAGCGCGGTCTATGAGCCTCCTGTTCTTAAATCCCCCTTATGGAGCCGTGGTGGCCGACAAGGGGCACACTGGCGACCGGCACTATGACCGCTTGGAAAAGGTCTTCTACCAGGCCGCGGTGCCATCGCTCGCTTTCGGCGGCGTGCTGGTCTTGATCGTCCCACACTATGTGATGGACAAGCAATTTGCGACCATGATCTCCCGGAACTTTGAAGGGGTGCGGGCCCACTTGGCGCCTGAGCAGGAGTTTCGGCAGCTTGTCGTCTTCGGTGTAAAGAGGCGTTCCGACTCACCTGACCCCAATGTTGTGAAAAGGTTGGTCGAAATTGGGCAAGGAGCACTTCCGTCCGAGCTACCCGCTGAATGGACCACTGCACCCTATCTTGTGCCGCACGTTGCCGGTCAGCTCGCATTTCTGTCCACGAAAATCGACGCCGAACAGTTACGTGACGAGCTTCAACGCATAGCACCTTCGACTTTATGGCCGCAGCTCGGACGCTTCTTTTCGACCGGTGAAGTCACTCATCGACGCCCGCTCTGCAACCTCTCTGACTGGCATCTTGCGCTTGCGCTCGCGGCCGGACAGATAAGTGGCGTAGTGGAGGGCGACGACGGGACCAAGCTGCTTATCCGGGGAGACACGATCAAGGTCAAAGTCCAGGAAGTTCAGCTTGAAGAAGCCAGCAATGGCGATGTTCGCACCACGATCGTGATGCGCGACAAGTTCGTACCGACCATCGTCGGAATCGACTTCACGCCAGGAGCGCGCTTGGGCCGTCTGGTCAACATCCGGTGACTCAAGCCTTATTGAAACAGCCCCTCGCGTTCGCGAGGGCGCTGCCCTAAGCGTATCTCCATGCACTTAGGCCAGCGTTCCACGAAGCCCAGCGTTACTGGGCCGTCGCCGGCGTAACCGGCATCCTTTTGGTTCGGCTCCATGGGCTTTTGCCCAGGCCAAGGTCCTCCAGACCTGGAGTGTTTTCTTAACCCTTGCGGGCAACCTCCCGCAGGGTGCCCGCTGTCGCTTGGATATGACCAATGACAACGCCCTCAAATTTCATCGTAACTTTCGAAGTCGCGTATCGGCATCTCATAAAGGTCGGCGTAGAAGCGCCGAACGATCTAGCCGCATTGCAGCAACCCGAAGCGGCTTTCGGGAATGCCACACTATGGGCAGAAGATTCCCCGCAAAAACTCCTTCATGATGACTTCCATGAGGATGGGGAATGCGTGAACCGATACGTTACCTATTTGGGAAGCGCCCCGCTTCCGTCTCCGGACGCAAGCGTTCAGGAATTTGAGCTCCATTCGAGGGCCCGAAGCCTTCTTCAGTTCTGCCGCATGGTTTCTGATGCCGCACCTTCATTAACCGAGCAAGTCGTCGATCTCGACCGCCTGCTTGAGGTAAGGCTGTCTGCACGCTCGATTCAGCAGATTCGCGAGCTGTTGCCGTACTTGGCTTCTATCGAGCTCGCATCCTAACTGTGACCCGTTGCGATTGATCTAAATTCTGGAGCGCATCTATGATGTTCCGCATTCGCGAACTGCAAGATCTATTTGTAGACGCCTGCGTGAGGTTTCCTAACGGAGACCTTGCTTTTCTGTCGTTCTATGGCCGTGATGGGTCCGCGCAGCAGCTCTTCGCATCGCTGCAACTTGGCGTTCAAGAGGGAGGCCTGCGTCAATTGACACTGATGACGACCTCATCAGCCGTTGAAACCGTAGTCTCTGTCGGAGATGTGAAGCGGCTCGAAAAGCATTCGGGCAGACTGCCTAAGCAAACTCTCTTCGGCGGGCTCCTGCACTGCTGGATCTATGACCCCGCATTGTTGAAGCCGTCCCGAGCTACGCGTAGTGGCTGGGTGCTACGCGACGTTGGTGGCGACGAGCCACCGGGCGCTGCTGCAGACCTGGTATGGGACCTGATCAAGCAGGTCTCTGACGTCCCACTTTTGGATCACTGGCGGGACTTCCTTTTAGGAGAACTAAGCACAGACCTACTGGCCGACTTGAATGATGAGGCCTGCCGGCCTGTCGGAAGGATTAGTCCCACTTTCGTACGTCTTCCCACGGACTTTTCGAGGCGAATTTCTTCTTACGTCCGCAATGGACATCTGACACTTCACCCTAGCGCTTAACAGCGTCTTCTCTTCCCTTCCGGGACACCTTCCCGGAAGGGGAGTTGGTGTCTCTCAATCCCCTTTTCTTGGAGCACCATTATGAACGCGATCGTTGACGACGAAGTTGTCGCATTGGAAGAAGCCCAGCTTGATGAAACCGATCACATCCCCCTTCCGGAGTTCATCAGCAAATTTGGCGCTGGCCTGTTGCAGGCCGTCCGAGCGCAGAACCCCCCTATATTTGACGAAGCCCACCGCCCCGACTGGGACGGGATCATAGACTCTCTCTCTCGCACACCGTTCCCGGCTCAACGGCGCGTCGTGCACGCCTTGACCACGCTGCTGACGCAGCATGCGCCAGCCGGCGTCATCAACGCTGAAATGGGCACGGGAAAGACTCTTATGGGCATTCTCGTGGCCACGCTCCTCCATCACGCCGGTTTCCCGAGAACTTTAGTACTTGCACCGCCTCATTTGGTCTACAAATGGCGGCGGGAGATTCGTGCAACGGTACCGAACGCACAAGTCTGGATCCTCAACGGTCCAGACACGCTTCGGAAGCTGCTTCAGCTCAGGACCATGCGAGGTCGACCTGCTGCACCGCAGTTCTTCATCTTGGGCCGCGTTCGGATGCGGATGGGGTTCGATTGGCGCCCTGCCTTCGCAACACGGCCGGTCCTCTTCGACTCGGAACTCGGTCGCGTTTGCAGAAGTGCCGCTTGCTGCCCCCGATGCGGTCAGTTCGTGTGCGACGAGGATGGTGTACCGCTCACACCGACGCTGGCTACGGCGGCCTTGAACGAGCGGCGCACCGCGTGCAATTGCGGCGAGCGCCTTTGGACGCTCGTTCCGAAGCGTGCGACGCCCATGAGCTACCGGGACATGGTCAAAAATGCACTCGTTCAAATGCCCACGGTAGGCCCCCGCACTGCGGACGGCTTGCTTTCTCGCTTCGGCGAGGAAATGCTCGGCGACATGCTGCAGGACAACGTCTACGAGTTCATCAACTTGATGGACGATGAAGGCGACTTAGTCTTTTCAGATCGCCAGGCCAAGCGCATGGAACGGGCACTCGCCTATACCGAAGTGTCTTTCGGACAAGGCGGATTCCAACCGACTGAGTTCATCAAACGGTATCTTCCGCAAGGCTACTTTGGCTTGCTCATTGCAGACGAGGGCCACGAGTACAAGAACGAAGGTTCGGCTCAAGGCCAGGCGATGGGCGTGCTCGCGCGCAAGTGCTCAAAGGCGTTGGCATTGACCGGAACGCTGATGGGAGGCTACGCGGACGACCTATACCATCTCCTCTATCGCCTCCACCCGCGGATGATGATAGAGGACGGGTATAACTTCAACTCAAAGGGGTCGATGGCATCTGCGACGATGGCATTCATGCGTGAACACGGCGTCCTCATCGACATCCACAAGGAATCGAACTCGGGATCTCATCGAACGGCAAAGGGGGATAAGAGGACCATCTCCACCGTCAAAGGTCCGGGCTTTGGTCCGAAGGGGATCATGCGGTATGTGGTCCCATACACGGCGTTCTTGAAGCTGTCTCAGCTCGGTCAGGACGTGCTGCCGCCCTATCGCGAGAGCATGGTGGAAGTCGCTATGTCGCCCGACATGGAGGCGGCGTATCACTATCTGGAGCGCACGCTGGTTGACGAGTTGCGGCGGGCACTGCGTGCTGGTGACAAGTCGCTCATGGGAGTTGTTCTGAATGCACTTCTCGCTTGGCCAGAATGCTGCTTTCGGGCTGAGACGGTTCGGCATCCTCATACCAAGTCGCTGCTTGCTAGCCTTCCAGCGCTGTACGGCAACCAGGATGCGTCGCCTAAAGAGAACGCATTGCTGGAGCGCGTGCGACGGGAGACTGCAAAAGGCCGTCGTACGCTCGTTTACACGACGTACACGGGCACACGCGACACATCGGCCAGGCTAAAGGCACTCTTTGACCAGGCCGGCGTGCGCAGTGCCGTGCTTCGTTCCAGTGTGGCCGCGGAAAAGCGGGAGGACTGGGTAATGGAGCAAGTCGACCGAGGGATCGATGCGTTGATCTGCAACCCGGAGTTGGTCAAGACAGGCCTGGATATGTTGGAGTTTCCGACCATCTTGTTCATGCAGACCGGCTACAACGTCTACACACTGCAGCAGGCCGCAAGGCGTAGTTGGCGGATCGGGCAGACGCGAGACGTGGACGTGGATTTTCTTGGCTATCAGGGCACCGCCCAGATGCGCTGCCTGCAGCTCATGGCTCAGAAGATTGCAGTCTCTCAATCCACATCTGGCGATATGCCCGACTCAGGGCTCGATATCCTGAATCAGGGGGGTGACAGCATTGAAGTCGCCCTTGCGAAGCAGTTGGTTAACTGACTTCGGTGCTTTCTCTCAGGACAGGCTACCCCACACCCGGGGTGGCCTTTTTTTTGCAAGATGTAGCGCTACGCGCGCCGCCGCTCGCCAAGGACGTCCAGACACGCCCTTAGAACTCGCGCCGGCTCGATAGAGTTGATTTCGTCCGTTCCGTTGTCCGGAACCACATCCCGCGTGTACCTTCGCGCCCAGAACCATTCTGGATTCGGCTCATTGAAGATTCCGACATATGGAACGCACAGGCCTTGGGCGATATGCGACGGACCACAATCATTCGATACGACCAGGCGGGCATTGCGCATGAGCGCGGCGAGCTCTGCTGGCGGCCGACAGAACTCAATCTTGAAGTCGCTTCGGCCTAGGTATGCAATGTGCTCCCGCATTCTTCCTTCGTCGGGACCCAGAACGAAGGTGAACCCTGCAGATCCGGCGAAATGGTTTTGAAGAAGATCCGAGAGCGCCACGTAGTGGTCCAACGCCCATCGCTTGAAATCTCCGGCGCCACCGCCCGGTATGAAAACGATATCGGCCGGTGTGACCTTCCCGACGTGCGGCTTGGAGATCTCCAGAAATGCCTGACGCGCAGTTCGCTCAGGCTCATGCCCCTGATGCGTCGCGAGCAGGCGCAGATTTGCAAGCCCAATGTACTCATTGATGTCTTTTCGATGACTGTGGGTCCATACGCGATCGCCCAGCCGGCCATTCTCGAATCCCATGCGCAGCGCTGGCCGCCGAATAAGGTTAATCAGCGAGTAGCGCTCGCTAGAATGGTGAAGACTTAAGGAAGCGTGAGCTCGGCGTGGCAGCGCGCGCACTTGCGCCGCGAACGCATCCGCTTGGACGAACTCGTCCACCCACGGCAGGCTCGTGTAAAAGTGGCCAACTGCGTACCGGGACACTACACGGACGCGCTTTTCACGCCAAAATTTCTTCAGAAGGCTTAGCGCTGGAAAAGCTACGATTTGATCGCCGAACCTCGGCTGGCTCCTGACAAAAACCACAACATCAGACATAAACCGGACACCTAAACAAGTAGGCGGGGATTTATGGTCGTTTTCGGCACGACGCCGGCAATTTATCACGAGGCTGCACCGTGGCCCATAGGCTGTGCTGGCGCGAAGCGCTGCCAACAAAAAGCCCCCTTTCGGGGGCTGTTTGCAGCGAGCGCGCTTGTCGCGAGACGTCAGATCGCAGCGCTAGCGCCTGGGCTCGCCGCCGCGCGGATGCGCTCAACCTTCTGCAGCTCAGCGATGCCCGCGTCAAAAGCCGCGAGCAGTGTGCGCCGCGGCTTGCAGTCGTCGTAGCCGCGCACGACGATGGAACGCGCTTCGGTGAGCATCGCCAGGCGCTCCATGTCCGAATCGCCGCACACTGCGATCGGCCCTCCATAGTAGATATCGTCCAAGGCCCGCCCCTGCTCATCCCGGTGTTCCAATGGCCACCAATTGTCCAATTCGGAACGGGCAGCGCCCAGCTTCGAGTGGACTCGGCTGGAAAACCCGATGGCCGACAGGCCTCGCATTAGAGGGGCAAGTTGTAGATGTAGCTCAATTGGCATCGCTTTGGCCGGGCGCCAGCGCGACGGGATACCGGTTTGGCCACCATACGGCACCGCGCCGTTGTATTCGCCGTAAGACGGCCCCGGCCGCCGCCGGCGCGGCTTTGCATCCGCTTCGCGTTGAGGACTGACAAAATCGTCATTGCACCTGCCCGTCTCGTGTGGCCACGGGTGGGGCTCCACGACGGGGCGCAGATTGGCCAACGCGTCAGCAACACGCTGCAGCAGGGCGCCGTCCAGGCCAATCAGGAGAGGAATGCACTCGCCGGCGTAGTAGATGCCCTCCCACTTGGGCACCACCATTTTGCAGCCATTACTCTGCAGCCAGTGGGCGCGCTTGGCCTCCATGCGCTTGACCTCAGCCGCATACGGCTCGTCCAGGCACACATAGCTCCCGCTCACAGGGTCGAACCAGTCCGAGTTATGGTCTCTGCCGGGCATGCCGTTCAGCACGCTAGCGATGGCGTCGAACTTCTTGGTCGATACTGGTTGCAGGCCTGTCGCTTCCATGAAGCGCAAGCTGCGCTCCGCCTTCAGTAGAAGGTCCCGAGCCGCCTCTTGGTTGTCCACATTGGTCCGGTGTTCCAGATGATCGACGTATTCCATCCGGAAGCCGTAGAGCCCACGCGCGTGGCCGACGCGGTGCTTGGCCACGATTTCGGGCAATGGACGAGAGAGGTGCACACATAGCAGTTCTCGGCCATGCCTCAGCCCATTGGGCGTCTGATCGTCCTTGCGCGGACGCCGGGTGAACCAGTGCACGGAGATGTAGACGGGAAACCCGCGCGGTGCACTTGCGACGGGAAGCTGGCGCTTCGCGTGCACGAAGTTCTCGTAGCCAGCCTGGCGACTGGCAAGATTGAGAGCGTCTGTGTGGGTGATGTTTTGCTCGCGGCTAATTTTCTTGGCGAGCTGCTTGATGCCGTTCACTGAGAGCGGCTTAATGCTGGCGGTATTCATGCGCTTCGATCCTTAAGGCCCCGTTTACAGAGTCACCGTCGCTCTGAAAGGCCGGAAGGAAGGCATCGGCCAATAGAAGATCAAAGCACTGCTCTAGGAGCTTCGGAAGACGGCGTCCTGCGCGTGCCAGCGCAGATCGACTTTACTCCTCACGAATCGTTGAAGTCAATCAGGCCTGGCAGCGGGTGCGCTGGGACGGGGCACCTGTCGGCCAACCGGTAGAATCAGCTCCGTTCCTGTGTGGAGTTCCACACTTGCCGCCTACCGTGGCGCCATGCCTTTGCGTAGCTTACCGGGCCCCTCCAGCAGTTCACGAACCATCAGCTCCTGTTCAGCCACGCAAGGTTCCGCCGCGAGCGCTTCCCACCATTCATCGTAGACAGGGGCTAGAACGCCGGAAGGGCGTTTGAACCTCGCTCGACAACTGCTTCGTTCGCAGCACAAACGAGCGGTACCGCTTGACCTCCAGCAGCAGGGCGAGCACGTCTGCGTCGGAGATCTTGCCATCAGAGCCACGATGACGGTCCTGAATAGCGCGGAGCTCAGCGAGGGATAAAGGAGATCTGAACGGCATAGGCGAATACTGTATGTTTGCACAGTAAACCTATGTCGTCCTATCCCGCTAGCTAGAGCTGCGCCCTCTCTTGACGGGCCTGCACGGCAGCGGCCACAGCTTTGGCGGTGACTCGACACCGACTTGCCCTTACGTCTATTAGTCGCTATAGTGAAATTACGGCTCTAAGTCGCGTCTATTAGACGCATCCGATCGGAGCAAGACATGAACCAGAATCTCAGCCTGGCGGACACCATGAGGCCCACGTCGGAAGACCTCAAGAAATTGCGGGGGAAAACTCGCCGCACGCAAGCGCAAACGGCGGCCATTCTTGGCGTTGGCCTACGCCAAGTGCAACGTTGGGAGGCAGGTGAGCAGTCGATGCCGCCGGCAACGTGGCGCTTTTTACAGATGTGTGGCCACCGTTTGCCCTCGGACTTCCTCGTCCCGGAAGATGGCGCCACCCGATCTTGGGATCTCGACAGCGACACGATACGGGACACCATTGAGCAAGGTGATTTCGTCCACCTACAGCCTGTCGTTGGCCCGATGATCCAAGCCCGAGTGTGGCTGGACCGCGTGCATGACGGCCTGATCGACGAGGAGTCGTATGGCGGCTTTGTTATCGGATTCCCAGGGCACCCCGAAGCAGGCCAAGAATTCGGTGGCTTCTACATCGGCGAACGCATCACCTTCGCTAAGCGGAACGCCGTCCATGTGGAACAGCGCACACATACCACTGCAAGCGCGTCTAACCAGAAAATGTGACCAGATGAGGCATACTCGCCGCCTCGCACAACTCAAAACACGGAAAGAAAAATGGGGGCCAACTGGAACGAAGGAATGATGCGCTGGGCACCATATGTTGACGCCGAAGGCCGGTCCTTTCCGCTCAACCACTTGCATCCTTTCCGATACCAGTTGGAAACGACTGACGGCCGGACGGTAGAAATCCGTGTAGCTTTCGCGATGCACTGCTTCACGCACGGAAATGAGGTTACCGAGCATGCCCCGGATCTGTACCAGGATGAGCGCGAGGTCCGCAGGTTTTGCCATGACCGCTATGCTTTGTCCCCGCGCTTACCGCTCATTGTTCGCGAGCTGGCCAAACGCAAATGCGGCTATGCCAAGCATGAGAACTACGTCACCATCGACGTGGAGACCGCCGAAGGCTCTACCGGAAGCTATGGTGTCTTCTTCAACGTGCGGAGAATCAAGGACGCCGACGGTCTCGCAGTGCTCCTGACCATCCAGAGCGCCTACGAGCTGGACGCGGGAAAACAGCCGCCAATCCACGGCTCCATCAAGTTCACGCGTTTGATCGAACTGACGCTTGACGGAATCAAGCCGCGCCCGCCTCGAAAATAGTATGACCGGAAAAAGCGAAGGCCCCCGAAGGGGCCCCGTAGTCTGGCGTTCTGTTGCCTCCGCTTTTGGCGGAACCGCTTGCGCGGCAGTCAACGCTTTTGCCCGAAGGCTCACCAGCTATTGCGTTAGGGCTATTGTTGCTCAAATTTGAGCATCGCGCAACCCATCCTTCCCAGCCAGACCGGGTACGACGAAGAATTTGCCTCTGTACGTATCACTGTATATGTAACCAGTATCAACATTGGCGGAAATACAGCCTCTCAGGATCCACCGTCAAAAATTCCTCCTCTACCGCGCATGCCCGCGCCGCCATCGCTTGGGGCCGATAATCCCATTCCGGCTTTCCTGCGTCGTCAAATTCGACGATCGCAAAAGACCCGGCGGGCGCGAGGCCCCGCCCTTTTGGCCAATGCTCGATGATCGTGCTCAGGGCAGCCGCATTGGCAAGCACTTCCTCTCGAACAGGCTTGCGTTGCCACCACTTCCTTGCGGGCATGAGGTGCTGCAGCCCGACGTCGTCGTGCAACTGCACGATAGCTGCTTCGCGCACCTCTTCGATGGCATTCGTCACCGATGTCCCGTGATAGTCGTAAAGCTGCGCACAGACGATTACCAGGCTGTCATGTCGCACCCTGGCACGCAAAAAGCACGTGCCAACAGACATCAGGCCGGGGTATTGGAACCTGGGATACTCCTTGTCGATGCCCTGAAACTGCGAATTTCCGTCCATCCCTACATCTCCCTATATCCTGCTCCTATCGGAGACACGCCGGACCATGCGCGCGCCCTGAAGGAACAACGGCAAGATTCATGGGAAATAAAAGGACAACCTTGACCCGCCTGCCACTCACGCCCGCTAGTTCAGGTACGCGGACAGCCGGTAATTGGGGCTAATTCACCAACGGAGCTTGAAAAGGGGACTCGGATTGGATGTCGAAACCACTAAGGTTAGTGACTTTTTCGCCCTGCTAAAGGCTACATACATCTTGGACTTGGCGTACAGGGTCGATGTGAACTGCCCCTTGTCGCAGGCCATCAGCATCGCGTGGTCGCACTCCAGGCCCTTCGCCTTGTGAATGCTGCTGAGCACCTTTGGGGGTAATGACGGATGGGAATGGGAGCGCATACGCGACACCTCCGCAAATCCTTCGTCCGGATCTGCAAACTGACCAATGCGCACGGCATCCCGCAGTTCGGACCAGTGATCAATCTTCACTGTGTCAAAGCCTGCGGCGTTTTCCTTCACCAGCGCAGCAATTTTTGCGAGCGCGTTCGACACGCCCGTATGTGAGGGACTATTCAGGAGACATCGTGCGACCGCTTGGATGTTGGCCGGCTTTCCGGTGGTGGAGCGCGCCGCGCCGGTGCGAACTTCCTGCAAAAGTCGGTCACCGTGGCTGGACGAGCTGAATCCCGCTGCGACGCTGCCCATAAAAGTGATGACACCCTGCGCCAGTGCTTCCGGATCACCATGACCTGCGCGCAGTGTCTGTACGAGCGCCCCTAGCGCATTACGCGTATGACCTTCCCAAATTGGTACTGTACGAAACCAGAACGCCCGAAGTGCCGACACCAAGTCGTTCTGCGATGCGAGAATCATAAGCTGTGAGCTGCTTTTCAGCACCTTGTCGATCGGTGCTCTATGCTCCTTGGACAGTTTGTAGCCCGTACGCATCTGAGCCGTGTTGTTTCCGACAAGCACCCTAACTGATGGAGGCAGCGCTCCAGTCAGGTCTATTGGAATTCCGCGTTCCAAGCTCTCCCGCGCCTCGATGACCCAAGCCCCCAACAGAGGACAACCGGTCTGCCAGCGGTGGGGCGTGATCAGCTTCTCGCCTGCTCCCTGCGCCTTCAAAGCGTCCCAGCGGGCACGATCCTCGCGCGCGGCTTTGTCGGTCTTGGCGCCGTAAATCCGCTGCATGGGATCACCAAAGATCCGGACAACTGCTCCAGCAGACAGCAAGGACATGACAACACTGTGCTGATCGACACTCGTGTCCTGGTGCTCATCGCACACGATGACTGGATAGCGTTGGGCCAGTGCACGAGCCACCATTGGCTGATGCCGCAGAAATCCTGCGACCTTGGTTGCCATGATTTCAAAGCCTCGCCCGCCGTCCTGCCAAGCCCAGGAGGTCAGATCGCGTGGAAGACCAAGTGGCTCATGGTAAGCCAGTGCGATCTGCGCTATCAAGGCATCGATGGTCTTGATCTCGACGCGCGCCCCTGCCTTCTTCGTGCGTTCTGCGAAGACAGAGCACGCGGCGTGGGTGTGCGTCAGGATGAGCAAGCGGCCATCACCGATCGCCCCAACCACCTCCTGCGCGTACGCGGCGGCTTGGTATGTCTTGCCGCAGCCCGCCGCAGCTTCAATGATCACCAGCCGCTCGGGTGAGCGGAGAAGATTGGCAACGGCGTGGTCGCTCATAGATCGAGCTCTTGCAGAGCCTTGTGACCCACGGCTGTCAATACCGCGTTGATCAATGGAAGCAATTGCGGCTCTATTTTCTTCCAAGCGCCTAACGCGACCATTTTTTGGGCCAACTCTTGGCCACCGACAGTGGACTTGAACCATTGCTGGGAGTGCTTCTTCCAAGCCTTTTCTTGACCTGCAGGCGCACCATCCTTACTGCCGCTGGCGGCCGCTATTATCAAAGTACGCCACGTCTTTCCCGATGCTTTCAGCGCCGCATCTATCGTCTCCACGCTCTTGTCTTGAAGTCCGAGGCGCTCCGCCAAAGTCCGGAGTCGATAGCCATCCACCTCGCCTTCTGCATCCCTCAGCAGTGCGAGGAGATTTTCTTCAGGGACGGCGCCGATCACATGGTCCTCGGTGCAGCCCTTGGGCCACTGGTGCAATCGTCCTTTGAGCTTGTCCTTCAGCTTCTTCCACCGCTCTGGTGCGGTACCTTCGTCGTCAGCCAGGCCGGCAAATAGCAAACCGGAAGACGCGAGCGTCTCCAACAGATCCAAGGTCGCACCGTTTCCCTGACCATCGCAGACTCGCACCCCGTAATCAAGCGGGTTGCCCTTAAAGGCCCTCTCTAATAGATACTGCAAAAAGCCGACTTCGGTGGGTCCTTCTGCGATGACGGCCACACGCGCCAGGAATGTTTCAGGATCGCGCTTCTGCTGCGGCCCGATCTTGTCCCGAGGCAGCGCACCGATGGAGCCCGCGCTGTCCAGATACCAGAGGTGCGCGTCCTCGGCACACGAAATGGCGATAGGGCTATGCGTCGTGAGGAAAATCTGCCCGTGTTGGCCGGCCAGGATCTTGATGAGCTTGCGCAGACGGTACGGCTCAAGCCCGCGCTCGATCTCATCGATGAGCGTAATGCTAGCTTCCTTGTCCGTTGACGATGCGATTTCGAGCGCGGACATACGTCTGGTGCCAGCCCCCCAACTACTCAGAGGCAACGCCACGTCATTCTCGGTCGCCACTAGTCCGATGAGCGCGCCGATGGACAACCCCTGGCTGGTCGTGAGACCGAGTTTCAAATTGCTGGGAAGCGCGGCACCGGCCATACGCGCATCCAGCGATTCGATCGCCTTCTTACCCTTGTCATTGAGCGAATCGTGCAAATCGAGCCCTGCTACCTCCTTGCCGATGCGGGCCCGCAATGCGCTATCGGCCAACAACCGATCCAGCGCCGAGCCATAGACAAGCCGCAGATCGCGATCATTGCGCTCATCAGCACTCATTCGAACCGAGCCGATACGCCGGCGAACGGCTGACGAAAAATGGGCCAATTCTTCGTTGGGTTGCATGACCTCCCACGCGAGTTCCAATTCCGCGGTACCCCGTACCCGAACGCGATATACCGGCTCGCCGGGCGCGGCAAGGTCTCCTTCTTCGTCGGCTGACGGAGGTATCGCATTCTGCCCGTCCCACGCCCACGGCCAGGCGAAAGTGCTCTGCGAGCCGATCCCGGTCGTATCGGGTAGGGTCATGACGGCTTCGATGACGAACTCCTGCGCGTTGTCGCGCGCCCAGTAATCGGCCTCAGAGAGGACCGCAGTGTTCGACGGTGAAAGCAGCAATGCAATCGCTTCGAGGATGGTCGTTTTTCCGACGTCACCCCCACCCAGGATGACGTTCATTCCTTCCGCAGGCAGCCATGTTAGGGAGTGGATGCCCCTGAAGCGTTGAATAGTTAGTTTACGAATATGTGCTGTGTGGGCCATGTCATTATCAATTGCGGGCAATAAGAGCTAAGCCGGCAAGCCACTCTCTCACCTCATTCATGGAATGCGAGCTTCGAATACCCTCACAGGTTTACGATCACGCTCATTCCGCAACTGCAACAAAATGCTAAACGCACGTAGCTTAGCAGCACTCAACTCAATAAACAGTATTCGTATGAGCCGCCGTCGCGACAAGAAAAACCGAAGACCGCTTTCGGCCAGGAGCGGTCAGCCACCGCGGAGCCGCCGGCGACAGCTCCAGGCTGGTAAGAGTCATTCGCGTCCCGCCCGGTGAACTTCCGCTGTACCCGTCACTTGTCATTCGAATTACAGTGCCGTAAATGACAGCTTCCGCCGAGCAAATGTCGGAGGATGGAAGGTTTGGCCGGCGCGGTGATTCAAGGAGGCCCGTTGACTAGTTATCAAAGCGGGCTCCGCTGGCGCTATTCCGTGGCGCAAACCAGAGGCCTCCAAAGCCGCCTATTTGAAGGTTTTGACCAGGATATGCCATCCCTTAGGAGTTCTTCACGACAACCCCGAGGATATGAAGTTCAGTCTGAAGGTCTTTGGCTGCCGCTCCTCAAGGTGCAGTAGTTGAGGAATGCGCACGCATCGTCGAATTCCGACGGCGGTGCGAGCTGCGCTTTGTGGTTGAATCGGGCGCGACGCCCGTAGCGCGCGCCGCTCACCGCCTGGCGCAGCAGCTTGTGCGCCGTGTCCAGATGCCCATCTTGCGAGGAGATGAAGCCGATAGGCACCCACAACCCCTCGTTTCCAGGCGCGGGAAGATGGAACATCGCAACCATGAATGCTGTGGGGTACAGCAAGATTTCCACGCGTCCGGACATTATGCGGCCACCTGCTGGTTGCTGTCGGACGAAGTGCAGCTCTTGCAGATGTGGGACCCGTAAACTGTTGGTCACATCGGACTCCTCATCAGGATCCGCATTTGCGAACAGATAGATGTCGTCACATTGCCCGCCCGAGTGCAGCGCGGATGACAGTGCATTGACCGACTGCGCAAAAGCACCGCCCCGACCCCATAGGGCATAGTCGGGCACGAGCCACGCGAGCGAAGTCAGCAGCGCCCCGTGACGACGCTTGCCAAGGCGCCGGTCATTGAGCCGCTCAAGAATGCGTTCCCGGTTTCCCTGAAGGTATAGATTCCCAAACATAGGCTCCGCTCCTTCTGCGTAGCGCACCGATCTTCCGACTTGGACTTCTGCAAGATACCGCAGTAGATCAAATTTCTTGCCCGTGAGGTACTGGTTCAACAGCCTCAGATCAAAGGCCTCAATGAACGCGTCAAAGCCAGCAGCAGGCAACGACAACGTGCGAGGAATCGCCGCCGTGACCTGCTCGCTCACGAAGTGCAGCAATTCCGGGGGAGCAATTCGCTCGAATACCTCGTCCATGCGACGCTCAACGTGGCCGTCTTGATCTAGCTCGAAGGAAACCGGCACCTGAACGTAGTTGCGGCGCCTGCTTTCCACACTTTCGACCGAATAGACCCCGTAGGATCGTTCGCGTAGATCGGCGCGCAGCGATGCGATCTCAGGGTAGTGCCGACGGTAGGCCAGCCGCGCCCGCTCAACGCTATTGCCCAATGCGTCTTCGGCCGCATCTAGTTTGATGATGTTGTCGGACGCCATCTCGACCGGTGTGGATCGCAGAGGCGTAAACGAGACCAGATCAAACGTCACGGTGTCGCTCTTGAGTTCGACCTTGCTGAAACGAGGATGATCTCCGCCGGCCTCTTCGAACTTCTCGAGCGCAAAGGAGCTGAGAACGACCTGATCCTCGCTCACTTCCAACAGGCCCTGCTTGGCCAACGACTCAATCACCGCGCGCGCTTCAATGTCGTTGAATCCGAAATAGTCTCGCACTGCGGCCAACGAAACCCGCTCACAAACCTTGAGCAGACGCATCACGAACTCGGTGACAGCCGGCAACCGCTCATCCATCGCGATGTAGGCATCCACTCGAAAAGTCTCCACCGGCAGGCCAAAGGTCACCCGGTTGAATTCGAAAGAACCCGCCATCTAGGCCTCCATGAACTGGTTGGCCGCAATCACGGCAGCTCGGCCTTCATCGGCCATCGATTCGATCTTGCTCAGCACACGGCCAAGCGGTTGATTGGAATTTCTTCCCCGCCACATCTTGCACGCCCCGACAACGATCAACCGCTCCATCGCACGCGAGATGCCCACATTGATTCGATTGGGACGCCACATGAATCCGACCCGGCCGCTCGGATGGTTGCGCACCGTAGACAGGATGACGATCCTGTTTTCCTTGCCCTGGTAGCTGTCCACCGTATCGATCTTCACCAGATGCCGATGATCGCCGAGCCAGGCCGCTTCAGACTTCATCTGGTCGATGATCTCGCGCTGCTTGTCGTACATGCAGATGATTCCAATCGCGGGCTCCTGCGGTTTCAGGGCCGGCAGCAACTCGCTCATGAAATCGTCGGATTCAACGATCCGACGCAGGATCTGCATGACCACCTTGGCCTCTGCCTTGTTCCATGTTTCCGATCCGTCTTCAGATTGCTGATGATGGCCTCGACCTCCCAGTGTCGATATGTCCACCCAGGTCACCTGCTGGCTCAGTTCACTTGGCAAGTGCTCATAGTATTGGGGTGGCACACCGCGGCCCGTTTCCAGGCGCTCGTCGTAAAAGCAGGTGGAGACTAGATCGCCGATGTTGGGCGCCATGCGGTACTGGCTGAGTAGCGTCACGCCGACTTGGCGCCCATACTCGGAGTCGAAGACGCGTTCGAAGTCGCTTTGGAAGATCGCGCCTTCTTCGCCGCAGCCGAACTGCTGCACGACAGCGTCACGCACCTGCTCGGAGAACATGGGGGGCAACTGCTTGTGGTCGCCGACCAGCAACACGCGATGGCCGGCCTGCATCGCGACGGCCAGTTCACTCGAGGAGGCACGACCGGCCTCGTCGATGATGACCCAGTCGAACAAGTTCTGCGTGATGCCGGCACCGCGCGAACCGATGCCCACCAAGGTCCCGGCGACCACCGTGCGCGATTTGGCCAGGAACTCGGCAAAGTTCGCATCGGGCGAGCCCAACGTGGCGATCCAGTCTTCAGACAGACGAATCAGGCCCCGCAGTCGCTCCACCGCGTCCGCCGATCGCACCTCATGGCGTTCAACGATGCCCGATTCAAGCTTCGCCAGCAGTTGCGCCGGATCTGCAACTTCCGAGATGCCATACACGTCCGCGGCGATATCGAAGAAGGTCTCCGAGACAGCTCGTGCGCGCGCATCCAGCGAGGCCAATGTTTTCTCGTCCTCTCGGCCACTGCGCTGCTGCAAATGGCGCAAGCGCTTATACAGTGTGCCAAGCTGCTGGTGCAGCCCAAGCATGTCCTGCGCAAACGCCGGCGGCAGTCCAAGTGAGGCGGCCAAACGTATGACGCGCTCGAAGAGCTCGGCCTTAAAGCGATCCCGGTAGGCCTGCTCGATCGAGGCAGAATGCAGATGCCGGATGTCCTCCGAGACCACCGAATCCGGTCCGATGCGCACAGCGTCGAACACCAGGCCTTTGCTGCGGCAAAGCTCCTGGGCCTTCTCCAGGGCGTTGTTCACCGCCTCGTGGGCTTGACTCACCAGCAACACGCGGCGCACGCGCTCATGCGCCATCAGATGATGCAGCAACGCGGCGATGAACCAGGTCTTTCCGGTGCCCGGCGGTCCCTGTAGAAGGCTGATTGGGCCATGACCTAGGACACGGCGAAACGCTTCCCTCTGGCTCGGGTTGAGTTTCTTGTCTCCTTCCGAGTACCGATCGAGTTCGACCTCCGTAGGAACAGGGTAGGTCGCGGGTGTGGGGGGCACAGTCGGTGCCCCGTCGAAGTAGTCAATCAGACCGGGCACCACCGCCTTGTCGTCAAGGATGCGCTCGACCGCCGCGCGCCGACGGCTGTAGGAGCCCTTCTCCGCGGTGCTGACCAGCCGCAGCTTGTTGCCAATGCGCAGGTTTGCCTTCATGTAGAGGTGGTCGACTGCCAGTTCGGGGAAGTTGCCGAAGCTTGTCTCTCTCAAGTCGAGTTCGCCGCAGGCACGCCACGTCCCATCGTGCAACAGGCTCTCGACGACCACCTTGTCCAGGACACCAAACTCGAAGTCGTTGCCATCGATATGGAAGGGAATCAGAGCTTGAGAAGGCCGGGACGGGTTCCTACGATGGTTCCCTGCGATGGTCACGGTGGTGAACGCTTCTTCCTCCACATCGATCAGCGCTTTCCATAATTCGCGCGCAGGCATGCCCTGTGTCGGATCGAGGCCGGACTCGCCTTGAGTCAAGCTCTCCTCTCCAATGCCAAACTGTTCTGGCATCGTGCTGCCTTGCTTGCCGTCTGTCGCGGAGGGCGAGCCTGCAATCTTGCGCGCGATGAGTTTATGGCCGATCAGGTAGCGAGCGAGTTCCTCGACGTCAGACGCAGGCCCATCGCACAGCTTCAGTTGCATCTGAATGCCCGCATCACGCATCATTTGCGAGCGCAGCAACTGACTTTGCGAGATGCTCGACGCGCGCACGTTGTCTGCGTGCTCCTGGTCCAGGTTCCAGACGAAGGAAACCTGGCGACCAATCCCGGTCACCCAAATGCGCAATGCCTGCGATGATTGCCGGTCTGGCCTGACATCGACATGGAACACGCCGTTGTCGCTGCGCAGCTCTCCGGCGGGAATCCCGTCATAGGCGAGGTTCTTGACCGTGACCGTAAAGCTCTGCTGCAGATCTTCCTCGGGCATTGCAGCGGCGAGCAACGCGCGCTCCAGCGGCAGCAGGGTCGAGAGCGTTTCAGAGGAAAGCAGATGGGCCAGTTCCTCATACAAGCGCGGAAACGGCAGCATCCCCCGCGCGGGCGCGTCGCGCTGCGTTTGCAGCACGTCGACCAGCACGGCGGCGATGCTGTAGCGATCACGCTCGAACGGTGTCAGGGACTTGTAGTTTTCGGGCAGGTAGGCCGTTGTGTACATTTCCGCAGTGTCGCGGCGAAAGTCCAGTAGGTCGATGAGCAAAGGCTCGCCAGAAGCGCTCACGATCACATTTCCCGGGTGCACATCGCCATGAGCCAGCTCGATCGCGTGCAAGCGCTGCAGCGTCGCGACCAGCGACGTGGCGAGGGCAAGCCGCTGCGCAGTTGCGGGGTTCGATTGCAACCAGTCCGGCAATGTCATCCCCTGCGCCCATGGCATCACGAGAATCAGGCTGCGGCGGCTGAGGCCGAAATCAAGGATGCGTGGTACTCCGCGCAACTCGCAACCCTTGAGTGTCCTGGCCCGCTCAAGGAAGGACAAGAGTCGCAGCGATTGATCGGGCCGGCGCAGATCGGGCTCTACTCCGTACCAGACTTTCACCAGCTTGGCCTCGGCATCCGTGCCGCTGACAAAGAACGAGTGGTCTTCGTCTTCCGACAAGTGTTCAGTCTCGTCGTAGTCACGCTCCTTGGTCAACGCCTTGAACGCGTCGAATGCAGCCAGATCGATCAGCCCGTGGCTCTTTGCGTCAGTCGCGTCAGTCGCGACATTGAAGGCTTCCAGCATTTCGCGCGCGTTCTCGAAGCGTTTCGCCGGATCTGCATTCAGGGCTTGTGCAAAGAAGTCGTTTAGGCTGCCTCCCAAGGGATCGTCCGCAGGAACCTGCCATTGGTGAATGCCATCGGACTTGGGTGCCCGCACGCCCAGCAGGAGCACGTGCACGATTGCCCCAAGCATGAACACGTCACGCCGGTACGGAGTCACCTGCGTGCTCGCTTTTGCATCCTCCGGCAGACGCGCTTGTTCGACCTGAACCCGTTCGCGCAACGTGCCCACAGTCTTGAGCTCGGGATCGGGGTAGTAGGCTGCCGGAAAACCCGACATGATCACCCGCGAAGGGCGATCCAGCCACAGGCTGTGCTCTCCGATGTCGCGGTGCGCCACCCGGATGTCGTGCAGGTCAGCAAAACGAGAGATGACAGCCTTTGCCAGAAGCAGTCGTTCATCTCGATCCAACTTGGGCAGCGTGCTGTGCGCGAACTCTGCCATTCGAGTTACTCGCCCCGGCAGAGAAAACAACTCGGCGTAGTCGATCGTGACGTCCTTGGGCCCTTTCCAGGCGATCGGGCGAAGCAGGCCGAGGGACAGTTCTGCGTTTCGGTCCGCCACGTACTGGAACACCTTCTGCTCGCGCAGTCCGATGAAGGCTCGATCGGTCTCACCGATGAGCTTGAGACCGAGCTTGTCGAAATCCCACTGGCGAAGTAAGGCCAGTGCCGTCGGATCATCCTTGGCCGCAGCGCGATACTCGGCGTAGAGATTGCCAGGATGTTCGAAGATGGGGTTTGCCTCGGGTCGAAAGCCCTCGATGTAGTAGATCTTGGGACGAAACGCGGATCCAAGAAAGAAGTTTTCGTACTTGGCCAGGTGGTCGAGTGGATTGAAGTAGTGACGCCCACCCATGTACTGCCGATAGCTGGACGCGAACCGGAACGTGAGGAACTCGGTCATATCGATCACCGAGCGCTGCTCGTCCTCCGGTAGGCGCAATTCGCCGATCCGGCCATGCATTACGACATAGGAGCTGATGAAAGGCGTGAGATCCTTGCCCAACTTCTGTGTCATGACGCTCACCAGCTTGGGCACCTTCCTGCGCACAACATGGACCGGTGATGAGCCACGGTCCTCCCCATCGAGGTACCACTTCTGGCCGTCCGACTCCAGCAGCTTTCCATGCCAGTTCTTCAACTCGATCAAGGCGATGCCCGTGTGCGTAATGAGCACCAAATCCAGGTCGTCATCACCGCTTCCTCGGCCGCTCCTAGCCAGTGCAAAGGCCGCGTAGGCGCGCCACTGCTTGCTGAAAGGTGAATTGCTGAACTCTTTTTGAATCGTCTGGTGAGCCAGCACTTCGGCTTTGGGCACCCCCGATTTCTTTGCCAGTTTGATTTCCACGCTGCAATCCCTTAGGTGCCTAAGTGCGGCCACGATCCCTACTATCCTCGCCACGCGAACTGTCCCAGAAGGCAACTCGCACGGATCCTGCATTGCCGGCCATTGCGGCGCCCGTTGACGCCCCACGCCGATGTATCAAGTTGTGCAGCCCTGGGCCGGCAGCCACGCGCGACTTCGATGAAGTAGGTTACAGCATTTTGCAACATACTGTTTCGTGTACCGCTTCAAGGTGCCGGCACGCATACCGATTTAACGCTGGCCTGGCAATTTCAACAGCGCCCTACATCGAACTGTGGTGGGGGCCAAATTCCAAATGGCAGCTATCCGCCGCCCGAAAGCGGTCGTTCAGGGCGCGAGCACTAGAACCAGGAACCGCTGCGAAGCAGTCATTGCCTGTGATCCCTTGAGTTTCCGTTTTGGGTCGAAAACAGACATCCATGCAAGTCCAGCGAACCTCGTATTTAGAATCCAAATGGCTGGAACGTTGGGATGCTAATAGTTGGCAACTTTGCTTTGCTAACTATTGGCCACCATCATGCGCATACTCAGCTCGCCCAGTACCGACAACGAAGAAAACAGGAGGATTTGCTCATTACTTGAGCAAATGTGCGAAGTGATCACAATAAGTTCTGATCCAGATTCCGAGGTGACATTAAAGTTCTGGTTCAGTTAATTGGCCCGCACGCTTGAAGCCGGGACCTGCGACGTAAACGCCATTACTCTATAAAAATGATGTTGAGGTAGTATGGATTCTTGCCGTGCATCTGGCACCAAGCGTCAAATCGGTTTCGATCCACGGCCAGCCACACGCCGATTCCGTCATGTACCAGCACCTTCATGCGGTTGGCGCGCCGGTTTGCGAAGCAATAGGCATGGTGCGGACGTGCCGAACCAAACACGGCCACCACCCGGGCCAGTGCCGTCTCGGTGCCGGCGCGCATGTCCAGCGGCTCGGTGGCCAGCCAGATCGCATCGACACGGATCACCGCAGCCACTCGCGTAGCCACGCCACACATGCGCCCGCTTCACTCACGGGCCATTGCACCGTCGCTTGCGCGGGGCCGCGCGACAAGCGAATCTCGATGTGACGGCCTGACGAGGGCACCGCAGGCAACGCGACCGGCACGAACGCCGGCGCTACAGGGGCCTGCCGTTCGGCCTGGCGAATCCACTTATGCACCAGGTTCGCGTTCACGCCGTGCGACAGCGCCACGCCGGCAATAGATGTTCCTGGCTGACTGCACTGGGCCACAATCTGGGCCTTCAGCGTCTTCGGATACGACCGGCGCTTAGGCACCGGTGCTAACTCTGTCTTCGACATGGTGTCCACCTAAAAGTGGTGGACACTATCGAGCACAACGCACGCGCTCAATATGTGTTCGCCGGGCGCTTACAAGCCGTTGTCACCTACGGCGATTGAACAATGGCTGCGTGCGTCCGATTTCTGTCGCCGTGTACCGCCTTATGACACTGGTGTATCGAACTCAGCGACCTAACCGCGGATGGTCAATGCATTAAAGCGCGGTGTAAAAGAGTTTTCGGCGCCGGTTCAAGAGCGTGCAACCCGGCTGCTCGCAGCAACCGGGCGCATGACGGGATGCGTTAGTTTTTGGCGCCGGAAATATCGACGACCTCTTTCCACTTTTGCGATTCGTCTTTGAGGAAAGCCGGGATCTCCGATTGGGGCATGTTCATCGGGACCAGACCGAAGCCCAACAGACGTTCCTGCATGTTTTTATCCTGCATGACGGCAGCAACCTCCGTCTCCAGGCGCTTTTTGACGTCAGCGGGCACCCCGGCGGGTGCCATGAGCAGGATCCAGCCTTGCATGCTGAAATCTTTCAAGCCTTGTTCGGCGAGGGTGGGCACGTCGGGCAGCGTGGGGATGCGTTGCGCAGAGGTCACTCCAATAGGTTTGACGCGCTTGCCGTCCAGGGCCGCACTGAAAACCGGTACGTTATCGGACATGAAATTGACCTGACCACCGATGAGGTCCGCAAGGCTTTGCATGCCGCCTTTGTAGGGAATATGTTGGCCTTGAATCCCGGCATCATGCAGAAACTTCGAGATCACTAGGTGAGGTGTCGTGCCGACTCCGGGTGTTCCATAGGTCAAGGGGTTGCCGCTTTTTTTCGTCTGTTCGATTAGCCCGTTGATCGTGTCGTAGGGTTCGTCGGTACGCACCACCATGACTTGCGGCGCCCAGGCTACCGCAGCGATGGGCTCGAGATCTTTGAGCGGATCGTAGGTCATGGAATCTGGACGCAGCCACGGGCCGATCGACAGAGGGCCTGTTGATCCCATGGCCAAGGTGTAGCCGTCCGCGGGCTGTTTGGCGGCGAAACCCGTGCCGATCGTGCCGCCTGCACCAACTTTATTCTCGACAACGACTGCCTGCCCCAAACGGGGCGCCAGCAATTCGGCTAGCAAACGCATTGAGACATCGGAAGAGTTGCCAGGTGGGAATGGCACTACGATCTTGACCGGCCGTTCTGGCCATGCCGCGTGCGCGACGGTAGCCATTAAAGCCAGATAACCCGCGGCAATACCGGTAGCAATAAGCTTGCAGAGTCTCATGCGTTTTCCCCTTAAAGAGCGCTTGTTAAGCTTGTTCTAAAACGTATTTGCTGGCGCCTGACAGGTCGCCGAGGCGCTCGCCGCCACGCATCCGTTCGCCGTTCGAGTTGCCGCGAGCTTGTTTTTCCAGCGCCATTCTGGAGACTTCCGCGACTTCATCGGGAGGCAGCACGAGCACGCCGTTTTCGTCTGCCAGGATGATGTCGCCGGCGTTGACAACCGCCCCGCCGCAGGCCACTGGTTTGTTCAGTTGGCCGCCGATGTTGTAGATGCGAGTGGTGATGGGTGAAACGCCGCGCGCCCATACGGGGAAGTTGTAGGCCTCGAGTTCAGATGGGTCGGTGCACATGCCGTCGATGATTGCACCCTGTGCGCCGGCGAGCACGGCGCCTAGTGCTACGCCACCGCCCAAACACGCGTGTTTCTGGTCGCCGAGGCGATCGATGACCAGAATGTCCCCGGGACGTAGCAGGCTCAAGGAGTGATGCAGCAAGGTCGAGTCTTGTCCCGGCAGGGACAAGGTCACCGCTGTGCCGATGATTTTGCGCGAGTGGTTGATCGGCTTGATATCGGGGGCCATAAAGCCCCAGTGACGAAAGTGCCCGACAGTCGCTGTTTCGACCTCGGAAAGCAGGTCGACGTATTTCGAGTCCAGCGGGGCTGGCATAGGATTGAGATCAAACTTTTTCACTGCAGCACCTTGTGTTTGGCTAAGGGAATTTGCTTGCGAACTTGATTGATCAGCCCTGTATCCAGGCGCGCGGTGACGAAGCCGTCGCCGTCGGAGCATTTGGCAATCACGTGGCCCCAGGGATCGACGATCATCGAGTGGCCGTAGGTGTATCGCGTCTCGCCATTCTGGGTGAACGGGCCGTGCGAGCCGCAGGCCACGACATAGGACTGCGTCTCGATGGCGCGGGCGCGGCATAGCACTTCCCAGTGATCTTTGCCGGTTTGCAATGTGAATGCCGCAGGCAAAACAATGACATTGGCGCCCATGCCGGCTAAGCGTTGGAACAGCTCCGGAAACCGCAGGTCATAGCAAATCGCAAGGCCCAGGCGGAAGTCACCTACGTCTACCGTGCTGACTTCCGAGCCTGCCGCGACGGCGTCAGATTCTCCATACCGAAGGCCGTCGGGCGTGAAGATGTCGAACATGTGAATCTTGCGATAGCGCGCGATTTCTTTGCCGTGCGGGTCGAAGACCACGGTTGTGTTGTACACGCGGTCTTCTCCGGGAACTTTTTCATAGAAGCTGCCCGAATGCACGTAGATGCCGTATTCGGTGGCCATGCGTGCGCACAGCCGGTAGGCGGGACCATCGGCGTGCGCTTCGCCAGCCGCGACCTTGTCGGCTACGCTGCCGCCTGCCCAGTCAAAGTGTTCGGGAAAGACGACCATGTCCGGCGCGTCTTGCATGACGGCGGCACGCGTCAGCCGCTCCGCCAGGGCAAGGTTGGCCGCCTTGTCGGAAACGGAGTTCATCTGGATTACGGATATTTTCATTAGAGGTTCTCTTTATTGCCACGCGATCCGCTTGTCGACGGATTCGCAAAAAGTTGCCGCGACGTCGCGCGCCAGGGCGGCGACTGCTCTGGCTAGGCCTTGGCCTTGATCGCGCAGGAAGACGGCCTGGTAGTTCACCGAAACGAAGGGGTGTTTTAGTTTGATCGGGACAAGGTCGCCCGTCGCAAGCTCTCGCAGGACGATGGCTTCCGGGACCGCTGCCACACCGATTCCCGAGGTGGCAAGCTGCAGATTGGTCGGAACGGCTTGAGAGACATGAATGATCTGAGGCCGGATGCCGCAGCCTTCAAAGTATCTGTCGAGCCGAGCCTGGGATCGGGTGCCGGGCGGATATCCGATGATGGGATATCTGGCGAGGTCCTCTGGCATGGCGTCGATTAAGTCGATGCCGAGCTTCGGACTGGCTACGAAGATCATCGCGAAGGAACACAGCGGTACCAATTCGAAACGCTCATGCACGGCTTCATTGTCCGCGCCCAGCACGAGATCGACGCGCCCGATCTCCAGTTCCTTCAGCAATTTTTCGGTCAATTCGGTTTTGAGACTGATCGAGATGCCGGGGTAGTCTCTACGCAACGTGTCGACGAGACCGGGAAGAATGGTCGGGATCAAGGTGCTCGTCATGCCGATACGCAACGAGCCGGACAGTTTGCTCGAGTCCAGCATGGAAGCGCGCAGCGATTGGTGAGCGCTGACAATGCGCTGGGCATGTTCCAGGAACGTGATCCCTGCGGAGGTCGGTTCGAAGCCGTCGCCTCCGCGAGTGAAAAGGCAAGCGCCAAGATCCTGCTCGAGGTTGGCGATTCGGCTGGAGACAGCGGCCTGGGTCAAGCAGAGCTTTTCCGCAGTCGCTTTGATGCTCTTTAGCTTCGCCAGCCAAAGTGCCGTTTCAAGAAATCGAATATTCATTTAGCATCGCCGACGATATGCCTGCGCTCGACCGTGCCATGATGGGCAGTTCGCCCTCCAGCGTGGTTCTGTGCATGGTCCTGACGTACTTCGTGTCGTCGAAGCCGGTCGCGCAGTGTTGGGTGCAGCGATTATCCCAAAGCACGGCGTCGCCGATGTTCCATTTATGCGTGTAAATGAACTGAGGTTGTCTGGCGAAGTCCTGGAGGAATTTGACCAATGCCTGCCCTTCGTCCTCAGGTAACCCTTCTACATCGCAGGCCCAGCGGCCGATGTAGAGCGAGGTGCGGCCGCTGACCGGGTGCTTGCGCGCCAACGGATGGTAGACATCCGGACGGGCGAGTTTCTCTTCGTCAGTGAGCGGCGCCATCAAGGGATAGTGGGTAGCGTGTAAATCGATGCGGCTATAACGCGCGCGCCGTCCGGCGATGAGTGTCTTGATACGCTGGGGCAGTGCTTCGTACGCGGCATACATATCGACGAACAGCGTGTCGCCGCGCTCGGGCGGAACCTGCCGTGCGTAGAGAAAAGAGCCGGTATTGGGGATGGCTTTGTCTTCGCCGTCCGTGTGAAAGCCTTCGCCGGCGCGGCGCAGGCCGGCGTCGCCTTCCGCATTGCCCGCAACCGGCTTGGATGGATCGGCTTTGCTGGCGTTCGAGACGACGAACACCTCCGGATAACCATCCAGATTAAATTTCAGGGGCGTCATGATATGCAGCTCGCCAAGACGCCGGCTGAATGCGATATGTTCGGCGGGCGTCATGTCCACGCCTCGGAAACATAAAATCGAATGATCCGTCCAGGCACGCACGAGCTCATTCAGCTCATCGTCCGTCATTTTCAAGCCGGCCGGGCAGTCCGTGACCTCCGCGCCAAACCCTGTGCTATTGGGTGTTATCTTCACGATCGAGCCTCCAGATAAGTGAGGACGATGATGAGATAAGCGGGATACCCTGACAACATTAAAATTTTTGGGTTCGGCTTAACTTTTTTTGTAGAGCAATCACCCGCGCATGCCTGGTGGCTGTAGCAGTATGCTGACCAAACCGTGTGGGACATGATTCGCAGCGAATTCCAGGCGACACCACATACCATCGGGCAGCACCATGGCGCGTGTGAGTCGCTTGCAAAGCAGCTCATCACTTCTTTACCGAGCCATGCGGCCAATGCTATGTCTCCACTGCTTCAAGGAGCCCATCCATGAACACGGTTGTTGCGTCGCATGCTATTCCGTCTTGGCTTGGGAACCAGTGGGGGGATCTGGTGAGCGATTGAATGTAGGAGCTCTCGTCCAGTACGATGGAACAGTGTTGGCCCGACCGCTGATTCGTGAGGAAGTACTGCGCTGCATGTACGGATCAGCAGGCGAGGGCGCATTCCAGATGATTCTCACTACGCTTAAAGCTGTTGAGGGGGTGGCGAAGCAATTCGGTTTTGCGGCGGCTCGTGAGTCTGTGCCTCTCGCTTCGTTCAGCTTCACCGAGGCTCGTGTGACGCGGGCAGACGATGAGCATGATCTGCTAAGACAGATCGTGCTTATGCATTTCAGCCTCAGTGTGATCGCAGAGGAGCCTGGGGCGTCTGCCGATGACTCACCTACTCCCGAGCGCGAGGTTAATCAACAGTGGACCACCAAGATCAAAGAGGCCATTCAGGTGCAGCGTCCAGATCTCCAGGTGTGCTTCAACCGGGAGCTCGTTCTTGTGGATGGCAGTGCGCCGGTGAAGTTTCCGATTCTCACGCCACGACTGGTCGCGCAGTTTGGCCTTTTGAAGGAAAACTCACAAAGCCAGGGTATGGAAGATGCACGAGTCAAGATGTGGAAGTTGTCGCTCGCTCGCGACAGGAATTCGGATCTTTCCGCGGCGATGGTGGTGGGGATGCCACCACTTGACAGTGTGACGCTGAGTGATCGTGTTCGGGATCGCTTTGTTACCAACATCGGTGATCTTACTCGCGAAGCCGAGAAGTACAATGTTGGCTTGCAAACTGCTCAGTCCGTTGCTGAGGCAGCGGCGTATGTGATCGAGTTAGCCTGAGCCACGACCTTCAGGAAAGATGCGGAGTCGTTTTGTCACAGTAGGAAAATCTAAAAAATTGGGACAAAACGACCAAAAGCGTCCGATTTCAGGTTTTCAAGGCATTGATTTTGAAAGTTGCGAATCTAAGTTGAAATGGGATCCTACAGGTGGTGCTGTTGTCGCCCAGTTGCCCGTAATTATTAAGGCCCCAGCACTTAAGACCGCCAGTTGTTGTGATTGCGCAGGTGTGGTTTCTGTCTGCCGACACACTCGCCACTCCGGAAGCCAAGCCTGATACATCCACAGGGGTAACGCGGTTAGTCGTGCTTGTGTCGCCCAACTGACCACTGGTGTTGATTCCCCAGCACTTAAGGTTCCCTGCTTCGGTGACTGCGCAGGTGTGGTTTTCGCCGGCTGACACACCTACGACCCCGGACACCAAGCCAAATACATCCACAGGAACTAGGCGGTCGGTCGTACTTGTGTCGCCAAGCTGCCCGTAATTGTTACGGCCCCAGCACTTAAGTCCACCCGCGGTGGTGATCGCGCAGGTATGGTTGCCGCCTACGTCAAGCTTGCTGACATTGAACACCTCACCGCCCACTTCGATGGTATATACCGCCTGACCATCCGAGCCCTTGTAGCTGGCCAGCACGGTGAAGCTGGCCGGCGAGGTCGTCTTGGTGGTTGGCGTGCCGGCCACCTCCCCTGTGGTTGCGTCCAGCGAGAGGCCCGCAGGCAGGGTGCCTTCCGCCAAGCTCCAGCGTGTCGCCGCGGCGTCGAATGCTGCATCACCAGCCGAGGATAGGTAGGATTGCAGGCTCGTGCTGTACGCCGTATTGACCGTTGCCTTGGGCAACGTGGAGCCAGCCAGGGTCACGACAATATTGGCCGCAACGTCAAAGCTGTAGACCGCTTGCCCGTCCTTTGCCTTATAGGTCACCTGCACGGTGAAGCTTGCGGGGGCAGTGGTGGCTGCGGTAGGCGTTCCGGCCACCACGCCCGTGACGGCGTCGAGCGACAAGCCAGCAGGGAGTCCACCCTCTACGACGCTCCAGCGCGCAGAGTTGATGTCATAGGCCGGGTCGCCTGTGACATGCAAGTACGGTCGAAGGTGTTGGTTTGCACTGAAAACTGACCCAGCGTTTGCATCGAAAACTGACCCAGCCCTAATTTGATTGGGTCAGGGTTGCCACAGATTTGGCTGTTTTACGCTCCTTTTTGGGCTGCGTGCTGCTGTTTTTGAATCGGTAGCTGTCGTTGCCGGTCTCGACGATGTGGCAGTGGTGGGTGAGTCGGTCGAGCAACGCAGTCGTCATTTTTGCGTCCCCAAATATGTTTGCCCATTCAGCGAAGCTGAGATTGGTGGTGATGATGAGGCTTGTGTGCTCGTAGAGCTTGCTGATGAGGTGAAACAGCAGCGCACCGCCGGCTTGGCTGAATGGCAGATACCCGAGTTCGTCGAGAATCACGACGTGCGAGTGCATGAGCCGGTGGGCGAGGTGTCCAGCTTTGCCGGCCTGCTTCTCGAGCTCCAACGTGTTCACCAACTCGATCGTGGAGAAGAAGCGAACTCGGCGACGCAGGTGTTCGATGGCGTGAACCGCGAAGGCCGTCGCCAGATGCGTCTTGCCGGTGCCAGGGCCGCCAACTAGTACGACATTGTGAGCGGGTTCGATGAACTCGCCGCGGTGCAGTTGCCGAACGAGGGCTTCGTTGACCTCGCTGCATCCGAAGTCAAAGCCTTGTAAGTCTCGATATGCTGGGAACTTGGCCACCTTCATCTGATAGGCAATAGATCGCACCTCTCGCTCAGTAAGCTCGGCCCGTAGAAGCTGGCTCAAGATGGGAGAGCAGCTCTGGTATGCCGGAGAGTCTTGCTGCACGAGGTCGGTGAGCGCTTGAGCCATACCGTGCAGCTTGAGCGCCTTCAAGCGCTCGATCATGAGTTCATGCTGCATGACGTGGCTCCTGAGTGCGGAGGGTGTCGTAGCGGCCGACGTTCGCCTCGGGTTCGACTGTGAGCGAGAGCGCTTGGGGCGCCGTCAGCGGCGGTAGCGGTGTGCCGTCGAGCAGTCGGCTCAAGATGTTGAGAATGGTTTGCTTCGATGGCGTACCGGCCTCCAGCGCTAAGGTCACTGCGGCGAGGACCAGTTGCTCGTCATGCAACAAGACCAACGACAGGATCTCCACCATCTCTCTATCCCCGCCAGCGTGAGGCAGAAGCCGTGCCTGAAGCTGGGGAAATGCTTCCGGCAACGCGGTGAACGGCGCCCCATTGCGCAGCGCGCCAGGCTTGCGTTGCAGCACGGCGAGATAATGCCGCCAGTCGTAGAAAGTGGCACCACGGTCATGGCGCCGGTTGATGTGGCGAGGATGCTGCGCAATGACGTGACCTTCGGCGACGACAACGAGGCGATCCGCATAGACCCGCAAACTTACGGGCAGGTTGGCGTAGGACGCGGGGACGCTATAGCGGTCACGCTCGAAGGCGATCAAGCATGTGGGGGAAACGCGCTTGGTGTGTTCCACAAAGCCGTCGAACGGCTGGCCAACAGGCATCAGAAATGGGCGTTCCTCGGACCATATCTGCCAGATGCTCTGGTCACATGCCGGATGGCGTATCTGTTGCCACAGCCTGACGCACTCGTCGGCCAACCAGTCGTTAAGCGCTTCCAAGCTCGAAAAGTGGGGCAGGCGTTGCCAGATCCGCCTCCGGCTATCCTGCACGTTCTTCTCGATCTGTCCCTTCTCCCAGCCTGACGCGGGGTTGCAGAACTGCGCATCAAACAAATAGTGGCTGACCATGCTGGAGAATCTGGCGTTGACCTCGCGCGACTTGCCGCGGCCGACCCTATCCACAGCGGTCTTCATGTTGTCGTAGATACCTCGACGCGGGATGCCTCCCCACGCCACAAAAGCGTGATGGTGCGCATCGAACAGCATCTCATGCGTCTGGAGCCAGTAGGCGCGCAGGAAGAAGGCGCGACTGTGGCAAAGCTTGAACTGCGCGATCTGGAGCTTGGTGCGCTCGCTGTTGATCACCGCACTGTCCTCGCTCCAGTCAAACTGAAAGGCGTCGCCTGGTGCGAACGTCAATGGCACGAACGTGCCCCGTCCTGAAGTCTGAGATCGTTCCTGTTGTTCCTGTCGCCATCGTCGCGCGAAAGCGGCAACACGGTCGTAAGAGCCCGTGTAGCCTAGAGCGCAGAGATCCTGGTGCAGCTGCAATAGCGAGCGTCGCTGCTTGCGTGTGCGGTTGGCCTCGGCCTTGAGCCATGCCGAGAGCTTCTCCGCATAGCCGTCTAGAACGGTAGGCCCAGCCGCACGGCTGTAGGTTGGTTCAATGGTGCCCGAGCGCAGATAGCGTCGCACCGTGTTGCGCGATATGCCAAGTCGCTTGGCAATCTCTCGTAAAGAGACATGATCACGCAAGTGCCAACGGCGAATAATGCTGAGAAGAGCCACGTCGATCACTCCTGTCTCCTGCACGGGTACCGAGCAGGATAGTGTTCACGAGGTGGGTCAGAATTAGATGCAAATCAAACGTAAAAGTGGGTCAACTCTGCCTGCAAATCAACAAACACCAGCAGCATTGAAGTTTTTACGTCGAACGAAGGTATTGAGCATAGGCGCATCGAGGAAATCGCGAGCGATCGGCTAAAGGTACCTCGCACTACGAAACCTTATCGCGTCCTGTACGAGGGCAGCCTATCGTCGTGGTCCCTCTCAGATCCCGAAGAATATCTCGCTGGAGTGGATATTGAGCTTCCCGAAGGGTGCCTGACTCGCCACGAAGTCTTCAAATTCGTTGATGGCGGCCTGACGGTCCATGTGCCTGCTCTAGTGCTGATGCAGGCATTCTTTAAACCCAGCCCGATATTGTTTCCGGCGGCTTTCAAGATAGCAGGCCCGGATCTCCTCGCTTATGTCGACTATGCGCAAGCGACGCCCGTTGTCGTCATCGATAATCTCGCTTACATCCGACATACTCGTCGTTGCAGGGAGAACACAGCACCCAATAAGCCCCTGGAGTGGCTGCATCTCTCCAAGTCAGCCAAGCATGCGATGCACAGCGTCTATCTGGGCGCATCAAACGGGACCCTGCGGATGTCTCTTCCTCTTGGTGACTTTCGAATTGCATTGCATGGGCCTAGGGTTGGCAATCAGGTTTTTGCGACTACTGCGACGCTGATAGCGATGACCATACCAGCAGAGGACAGCGTCACGGGAACGAGTGAAACGATGATTTTTCACTCGATGGCGGACCCTCAGCGAAAATCTAAGGCGTCCGCTGGAGGAATCAATATCCCGTTGCATTCGGATGGAACATCATTGGTTACCGACCAGGAATGGCAGCTGATCGAGCCAATCCTGATGCCAAAATTCAACGCACAGAAGATCATTCACTCCCGCAGGCACTTGTTGGACGCCATCCTCCTGAAACTATCCTCGGGTATATGGTGGGCTAAGGTGCCGACCAAAGGCTTCAGCATTAACGACCTGAGCTGGACGTTTCGACGCTGGAAGACTGAAGATCTCTTTGATCAGGTGCTGGAGGTGTTGAGGGCCGAAAGGCCGGACGGTTCACAGGTTCAGTCCATCACCCGAATAGGAAACAAGCCGGTTATGGCTAGCGAATCACTGGGGCAGGCTTCCACACGTTAACGGCCAGTTGGACGACAACAGCACGTCCAACCGCCTGGGCCCCGTCGACGTGCGAGGCTTCCAGTAAGCATCGGGACCCAGGCCCGAAGCATTCGCTTCGGGCTTTTCTTTGTCCACCCGGGCGACCACTCAGTCCACTTCAGATCCCGCCCCAGCCTGGAAACTGGAAGCTTTGGACAGAACAACCAAGGGTGCCTAGACAGCGCAAACCTATCCCCGATGTCTGAAAAACACTCGATTACCCAGCTATGCTGGGTAAAAATGTCTGAAAAGTAGTCGCTTACCGATTGTTTTGTCGGAAAACTAGTCGATTACTGCCTGTCATGTCTGAAAACTAGATGATTGCCGCATTGCGATAGCCCATACGTTAAGGCATAAGCCCTCTGACCTTTTCTGTCGCGGACTTCAGGAATCGCGGCAGGTGCACGACGGCTTCCCATGAGCCATCGTTCTCAGCTCCGACCAAGAAGACAAAAGCACCGGTCATCAGGAAATTCTTTCCATCCGCTCGACTTGCTCCACTCAAGACCATGTCGTAGTACGGAGCCGTCCAAACAGCCTGCAAATTCCCCTCGGCAGGGTCCTTCCATTGGATGCTCTCACCGTGCATGATGCAATTGCACGCTTGGCGAAGACCAAAGTTCAGAGAATCCTTGGGCGGGTTATTTGCATAAAAACCAATGCTGTCTTCATCCGACAACGGATGCATTGCATGGTGTTTGCGCTCCTGCGGAGACATCGCACTCCACTCTCGATCTTGAATCCGTCGAATCGCCGCAGCAATGGAAACCAGAAGGTGCTCGGCCTCATTCCGAAAGAATTCATCGTGTAGCCCGCCCAGCCAGCCCACATCGTCGAAGCGAGTGCTATGTCTATTTGCTCCGAACTCCAGCATTAACGCGAGACGATAGACGTCTCTCAGAACCAGATTGTGATCGAACCAGTGCATTCACATTCCCATGGAACAATAGAGCCATACAGCTACATCGGTATCAGGCTCAATCTGCAAATCAACGCCATCGTCGGTGATTGAGCGGCACCCAGACCAGAACTTTAATGTCATGCACTTAAGCATAGGGTGCAAATCTGGGCCAGAACTTTAATGGCATGGATTTTTCCACATTTTCAGAAAACTCTTTGAAATCAAAGGCCCTCTGGAACAGAACTTTATTGTCATTCACCAGGACGAGGGCGCGTTATTTCAGGTCTTTCTATCGGCTGTACATGACATCGCATCACGTGACTACACAGCAGCACAAATAGAGGCTTGGGCACCGACAGACATTGCCCCAGAAGAGTGGGCTAGCCGCATGAGGGATTTACGACCATTTGTCGTTGAAGTCGAAGGTGAAATTGCTGGATATGCTGACATTCAGCCCAACGGATACATCGATCATTTCTTTGTGTCGGCGGCCTATCCGCGACAAGGCGTCGGCACCTTGCTAATGAGTCGTATCCATGACGAAGCCAAGCTACTGGGGATTAGCGAGCTCACGGCGGATGTGAGCAAGACCGCTGAGCCATTCTTTTTGCACTGCGGTTTTCAAGTGGTGGAGCGAGGATTTCCTATTCTGCGGGGCGTGACACTGCAAAATGCACTGATGCGAAAAAACTTACACCACAGGACATGACTCACTAGTCCACTCTGGGTCGTCATCGGCCGAGCGATTGAACCAAGCTGTTGCAACGACCGGTTTCATCCACAGCCAATAACTGCCCTTCAAGACGGAACAGCTGGACCAACCTAGAATCTTGGTGCAAGTGCTATGATCGTATTTCGTTATCGAAACTCGATATGAAAGAGAACTCAACACCTCGCGCCATGGAGCACCACGATCTGCTATCGGGGCTGATCCGCCTGCACGTGCTGCACCACGCAGCCGCGCAGGAGATCTATGGGCAGTGGATGATTGACGAACTGGCCCACCACGGCTACCGACTTTCTCCCGGAACGCTGTACCCGATGCTTCACAAGATGGAGCGCGACGGATACCTAGTTTCGCGCCAGGAGCGCGACGGACGCACCGTGCGAAAGCTCTACACGATCACGCCCAAGGGCAAGGAAGGCTTGGCGCTGGCCAAGGAACGCATCCGGGAGTTCACCGGGGAGGCAATGCACAAATGACAGGCTCCACCAACACCGTACAGCACGAAGCTGTAGCTACGCGCGGTTCACCCGTTGAAGTCTTCGGCGCCTTCCTTAAACTGGGATTGACCTCCTTCGGTGGGCCGATCGCGCATCTGGGTTATTTCCGCTCGGAGTTTGTCGAGCGCCGCCGCTGGCTGGATGACCGCAGCTATTCCGATCTGGTCGCCTTGTGCCAGTTTCTTCCGGGTCCGGCCAGCAGCCAGGTGGGCATGGCGCTTGGGCTGGGTCGCGCTGGCTGGTTGGGCTTGCTGGCGGCGTGGGCAGGGTTCACTTTGCCATCGGCCATCGCGCTAATCCTGTTTGCCTTCGGCATCGCTGAGTACCAGGGACTAGCCCAGTCCGGGTGGGTGCATGGTCTCAAGGTAGTCGCCGTGGCCATCGTAGCTCAGGCGGTGTGGGGCATGGCCAAGTCGTTGTGCCCTGACCGGCCACGCGCTGCCCTGGCCATTCTGGCGGCACTGCTGACCATGATCCTACCCTCAGCAGCGGGACAGATTGTCGCGATCTTGTTGGCAGGACTGCTGGGCTGGTGGACGCTGAAGATTTCACAACCTGGCGGTGGCCAAGCTCACAGCTACCCGGTCTCGCGCAGACTGGGCGTCATTGCGCTGCTTCTGTTTGCAACACCGCTTGTCTTGCTGCCCCTATGTGCAGCAGCCACGGGATCGTCCACGATAGCGCTGCTGGATGGGGTGTACCGTTCCGGTGCGCTAGTCTTCGGCGGTGGGCACGTTGTGCTGCCGCTGCTGCAAGCCACCGTGGTGCCCAGCGGCATCGTCAGCAACGCAGACTTCCTAGCTGGCTATGGCGCTGCCCAGGCCGTGCCGGGACCGCTGTTCACTTTTTCGGCGTATCTTGGCGCAATAGCCCACGGCCCGCTGCATGGCTGGATTGGCGGCCTGGCTCTGCTGGGCACCATATTCCTCCCAGCCTTCCTCATGCTGGTCGGCGCATTGCCGTTCTGGGCGGCGCTTCGCCACCGGGCGGGTATTCAGACGACCATGGCGGGCATCAACGCCGGCGTGGTTGGTATCCTGGTATCGGCCTTATATGACCCGGTGTGGACAAGCGCCATCCACGGCAAGGCGGACTTCGGGTTGGCGTTGCTCACGTTCGGGCTGCTCACAGTGGGGCGCGTGCCGCCAGCGCTCGTGGTGCTGCTGGCTGGCTTGGCAGGCTGGGTCATGGCGATGGGCATCTGAAATTCGTTTCACTCAGAGCTTTCAATCAAACTTCGCATAATTCCTTCGCTGATGTACCTCAGGACGAAGAATCTTCCAGCGGTATAGCTGCTGCTTGGGCGAACGAAGCTTGAACGCAGGGTTCGTTACCTCGGGATCGAGCTAACGATGCCGTTGAGATGGCAGAGCAAACTGAGGTTGATGCATCCCGGGCCGGCGAACGGTCGCTTGCCGGCCAAAGCCGGACATTCACCCGATCCTATGCAGGTGACGCACACCAGTCACCTCAGGGCATTCCATAATTTCACAGCGCTATCGCGCAAGCAGGATCGGCACCTCAACAGCTCGTATCATTGCCGTCGTGGTACTGCCGACGATCAAATTCCTGAGCGGCGAGTGACCATAGGCACCCATGACCAGCACGGACATCGGACCACCGGCTACGCAGTCAGCGATAACTTTCTCTGGAGCCCCCGGGGTAATCGAAAAAGTTGCCGTTCGCCCGCTTTGCGCGAATAGCTGAACGACCTGCTCCATCTGGGCTCGATTCTCCTGCGACTCCGCGCCAGCCCTCACGAGGTGTATTGGCAGACCGTCCAGCATCGGCGTGCTTGTCAGCAATGCAATCGCTCTAGCAATAGACTTTCCGCCATCGTAGGCAATCACAGCGCGCATTGGCGGCACGTGCCGCTCGGGAGCAACAAATAGCGGCTTGTTACTGGCTCGAAGCACGCGCTCGATTTTCGATCCGAGATGGCCGGCGGCGAATTCGCTCGACGCTCCCCGCTTGCCCATCACCACCAAGCCAGCCTCGGCTTCGCGCTCGATAATGGTTTCCACAATGCCACCATGGAGGTGCACCGTACTGACGTCGCCGATGCCGGCAGCCCGTAATCGCTCTTCAGCGGTCGCCAAGAGGGCGCGGCCACCTTCGACCGCCAGTTTTCCTTGCGCTTCTTCGATGCGAGTCAGCTCTTCTAGCAGCTCGCTTTTCACACCTAGCCCGATAGCGCCACTAAGGTCGTGCCGCGCTGTCACCGCGCTTTTTCGCTGCACAACATGCAGCAGTTCAACTCTCCAGGAAAGACGGTGCGCCGCCCAGGCTGACAAGTCGCAGACCGCGGCGGCGTAGTGGGAGGCATCGATGCATGCAAGTACTTTCGACATATCTTCTCCTTAGTGTCCCAACGACTTGGTGTCGGCGCCGGGTTTGTCGTGAATTGCAAATCGACCAATCATGGTGGCGCTGGCGGCATTCAAACCGACGACATCTACAGTCGTGCCTTCGCGGCGCAGCTTGATCACGACCTTGTCCAGGGCACCCACGGCCGAGATGTCCCAGAAGTGCGCGGCGGATACATCCAGCACCACGTGGTCGACGACCTCTTTAAAATCAATGGCTTCTGAAAACCGATCGGTGGATGCAAAAAACACCTGGCCCTCGTAGTAGTAGGTGCGGGTGCGCCCGTCCTCAGACAAGGCCGAAGTCACTGCGAAGAGCCGCTTGACCTTACCCGCGAAGAACACGCCGCTCAACAGCACGCCCGCCAGTACGCCCTGTGCAAGGTCATGCGTCCAGACGACCACCACAACGGTCGCCAGCATGACCACGGAAGACTGCCAGGGATGCGAACGCAGGTTGCGGATCGAACCCCAACTGAACGTGCCGATGGACACCATGATCATGACCGCGACCAGTGCCGGCATGGGAATCCTGGCCACCAAGGGCCCCAGCACCACGATCAGGAACAGCAGGAAGGAACCCGCCACGAAAGTGGAAAGCCGCGTCGAACCGCCCGACTTCACGTTGATGACGGACTGGCCGATCATGGCACAACCGCCCATGCCGCCAAAGAAGCCCGTCACGAAGTTCGCGATACCCTGGCCCTTGCATTCGCGCCGCTTATTGCTGGGCGTGTCGGTCAAGTCGTCCACGATCTGCGCGGTCATCATCGACTCCAGCAAACCCACCGCCGCCATGGTCAGCGAATACGGAAGAATGATCTGCAAGGTTTCAAACGTGAAGGGCACGTTCGGAATCAGGAACGAAGGCAGGGACGACGGCAGCTTGCCCATGTCGCCCACCGTGTTGACGGGCAGGCCCCAGTAAATAGAGATGGCCGTCAACACGATGATCGCGATCAACGGCGACGGCACGGCCCGGGTCAGGCGCGGAAACAGATAGATGATCGCCAACCCTCCCGCCACCATCACGTAGGTGACCCACGTGACGTTGGTCAGCTGCGGCAACTGGGCAACAAAGATCAGAATTGCCAGCGCGTTCACGAACCCGGTGACGACAGACCGCGACACATACTGCATCAGCAGGTCAAGCCGAAGAAAGCCGGCGATGATCTGGAAGATGCCCATCAGGATTGTGGCGGCGAACAGGTATTCAACGCCATGATCCTTGACCAAAGGCACCACCAGCACGGCAATGGCGGCCGTGGCCGCAGAAATCATGCCAGGCCGGCCGCCCACTAAAGCGATGATTACCGCGATCGAGAACGATGCGTAGAGGCCTACCCGCGGATCAATACCCGCGATGATGGAAAAGCCGATGGCTTCGGGGATAAGAGCAAGGGCAACGACGATGCCCGCAAGAATATCGTTACGAGGACTGGACATCCATTCGCGACGAAAAGAGGAGAAAAAAGACATTGTTAGGCTAACCTGACGTTAGCAAGCGATGCCTTGCACCGAGGGTGGTTTGTAGTTGGTCTCGGAGCGAGCCGTAATTCGCTTGGAGTTGTCCGAGGGATAGGCGCCCGGCCGAGCCACCCGGCAAACGCCGGGTCCACTAGTATCGCTATCGAAGCGAAGCCGCATCCGTTGCAGATGCTGCGGGAGCATTGTACACGGGTTGTGCAGCGTGACTCAGACCAGGGCCGAATCGTCACAAACACGATATCGGGCGGCGAGAACTAACCTTTGACCGGCCGCATTGGGTCGGGAGCTGCCTGTCATTGATGGCCGCTCCCGGCCTTCACCAAACATTGCGCGAATCAAGTGGACTTCCGCTTCTGGTCGGTTTGCCCCAAGGACCAGCAAAACATCCAAACATTTCCGCATGAAATTTCATTGCAAGGCCCCCCCTCTATCTGCCGGCTCGGCCCCCCCCCTTATTTCCCGAAAGGCTGCGCCTTTTCCATTTCCCGCACGACGTCTAGAAAGTCCAGCTCCGTGTATGCCATAGAAGTCCGTACATCGTCATGACGCATCGCCTTGGCGACCACCCGCACGTCCACTCCCATCGCGGTCAGCTGCCGCCCGAACGTGTGCCTTAGCCAGTGGGTCGACGCCCGCTCCAGCAGCACTGCGTCCTGATCCCGGCCAGCGCTACGAAACCCCGCAGCACATCGCTGAAAGGCGCCCGTGAGTATGTCCCAAAGGGTGGCGCGACGACGAATCTCGGCCCATCGGCGCTGACTACGGCGTCCTACCACGGTGGACGGGCAGCGCGCCGGCCCGTCCACCTTGCGAGTCCGCGTCGACAGGATGAGCGCCGTAGTGTCACCACACACAGGATCTGGCGGAAAGTTAAACGCGTATCGGTATGCACGAAGATCGTCCATGACTGCGGGTGGAAGAGCTACGCGGCCTGTTTTTCCTCCCTTCCCATGCCTCACAACTAAGGACCAGTGCGCGCGCCCGGACTTCGGATCAGCATAGAGCTCGACATCGCCCATACTTGCGAGAACCACTTCGCTCGCCCTCATTCCTGTGAATTGCAGCAGTCGCAAGATAAAACGATCCCGCAAGAACATGAGCTTCTTCTCAACCGATGTGCGGGAGGCTTTTTCCATCGAATCTAGAACCTCCTCAATCAAGTCTGGTGGCACTGCATGCCGGCGTGGAGCATCCCGGCCCACTCCCCCACCACTCCCAATCGATGCCATCGGATTGGCCCGCCGATACCCTGCCTCAAACCAAAACTTGAGGAGGGCATGCAACACTTTCTGAGCATTCGCCAAGGCAGAAGCACCAAGCCTGGCGCGAAAAGGCGTCCAATCGATATCACCAACGCGTGCTGCACGTCTTCCGCAGATGTGGTCGCCTGAATGCTCCCGCAAGAATTTTAGATAGCGGGTAACGTCGGGAATGGACCATCGACTCGGCCCATCAGACCCGACCAAGTCGCAATACCATCGGATGCGGAAGATCTCGCGCTGATAGTTCGCCAGTGTGTGCCGGCTCACCGGCGGCCTTCTTGCAGCGAGCGCCTGAAGCCAACGCTCTGCCGCCTCCCAGTCATCGCTAACATGTCCAAGGACGCAAGAAACGGCCTCAGAGCCGTTTGCAGTGACGAACTGGGGGAGAGGTGCCACTTCGCTCATCGCGGCGCTCCTGCGGCCCCCACCGCCGCTCTTCGGTACGATTCGAGCAGCGCCTGTTCCTCCTTCCTTAGCGCCTGCAGCCCCTCGTAGCGCTCCCTCCACAGCCGGCTTTCCGCGCGTGCTGCCTCAATCGCGCGCAGAGCAAACGCCCGACCGCCCTTCTCCGCTTCCGTGACGTTCGTCACGGTAGTCACACGCGCAGAGAGCTTATCCGCCATCGCGGCCAACGCCCGCTCGGCGCTGTCGGCCTGACCTTGCACGCGGGCGAGCTCACACTGCTGGGCCACCATCGCAGCCTCTAACCGAGCGTTGTCAGCCTCCAGCACCTGCCGCCGGCGGCGGTGCTCCTCCAACTCAACGGCAAGCAGTCGAAGGGTAGTCGGATCATCCTGCCTCGCCGCACGCTCTGTCACTCGCGGAAGCGCAGTCGCGCGGAGATCCGGATCGACCTGCCCAGCAGAGGTACGAGCCAGGCGCTCTTGCACGCGAACCAACACGGAAAGGATGGTGGTCGTGGAAGGTCTTCGGGTTGGCGCGTAGGCACGCAGTATCCGTTGGTATGTTGGAACGCCGTATAGGCGGCCCGTGACCTCTAGCACCGCGCTTATCAGACCACCAAGAAAAGCGCGGTTATCTGCGACGTCAGGATAGGCAGCCTGGAGGCGAGAGATCTCCGCCATGATTTGCCGCGCCTGGTCGTCCGTTAGCTGAAACGCAGGCCTACCCATTGCCGCAGATCTCCAAGCTATTGATCACGAAAATCGTCATATTTATGATGCTGCTTCTTCACTACCGTACACACCGCGCAGTGTGTACGCTAAACAGCGAATACCGCACCTACAGGTTCTGCAGTGCTAAACAGCAGCCTGCAGGCCGTCCAAACGCTGGCGTCGCTCGACCGCGAGAATCACGTCCATCATCCCGTCCACAAGCTGCCGTAGTGCCGCAACGTCAAGACTGGCAGTAACTGCCTCCCCGCATGCCCCAACCCCCAAGTCAATAGATAAGCTGGCTTTTGGCACTTGAAGGCTGTCATAGTGGTCAAAGTTCAGAGACACACGCCCTATGGTTCCAATAGCTGCCCTGAAAGGCACGTCCACCCTAATTCGACGCATGACCTTTCTCCCATTCGAAATGACGGCATTTAGGGAACTTGCTGCAGCCTAGAAAGCGCCTGGGCGACGTGCTCGAAGCCCGGCTCACGAGCTTTCCCGAGCCGCAAGTCGGGCACGCCGCTCCGGCAGCGCCACCGGGCGCCTCACGGCTGGCAGATAGCTGCAACGCCTCCGCGACCGGCATGGATGCCGTGACCGTCGCCGTGCGAACGCCTGGCTTTCCGCCATCGTCGGGCTGAGTGTGCTTGCACTGCGGATAAGCTGAACATCCCCAAAAGGCTCCCTTCGAGCTCTGCCGCAGGCGCAGCGGTTGCCGGCAAAGCGGGCACGGATAGCGCTTCTGCGTACCACCGAGCGTCACACCGGCGCCCGTATTGGCGTCACCTCTGGCCTCGAATTCAAACTCCAGACGCCACTCTGCATTTACCTTGAGCTTGGCACTGAACAGTCGCTTCGTCTTGCTGACGAAGCCTTCCAGCAGCCCCGTTTTCCCATCGATGTACAGAACAGTCAGCTCTGCGTCGGAAAGTTCGCGTCCTGCCACCAATCTAACCTGGCGAAACCCACATTCTGCGCTGCACGAGACTTGTAGCGTGCCCGCCTGCAGCGGCGCCTGACACTTTGGGCATGGCGCTGCAAGCCTGGTCTTTGGCGTCGCAGGGGCGGCCGCGGCCCTGGCCTTCAATGTCTCAACCAGGCGACGTGCAAACTGAGCGGTTTCGGTCATGAAGCGCGATCGGTCGTACTGGGCGCGCTCCATAAGTCGCAGTTTGCTTTCCCAATCCCCGGTCATCCTGGGCGAAGTCAATTCTTCAAGTCCGTTGGATTCCAAGAACTGCACAAGCTGAATGCCCTTGTCGGTGGGCACGAGATGCTGCTCCTTTCCCTCCCGCCGCAAATAGGGTTCAATCGGTCGTTTGGCACGATCATGATCCGCTAGGAGTACTTCGATAATGGCCGCGCGAGTGGCGGGCGTTCCAAGCCCTCGCTCTCGCATCGCCTCTCTCAGATCATCGTCCTCCAACAACTTTCCAGCGGTCTCCATTGCCCCCAGCAACGTGGCTTCGTTAAACCGGGCGGGCGGCTTCGTCTTCTGCGCCACGAGCTTCACGCCGCGATTCGCCGCGCCTTCGCCTTGCACCAATGGGCAAAGTGATGTGGAATCGTCCTCCGGATCAAGGTCTCGCCCATAGACCGCCATCCATCCAGCCTCTTGAAGCACTCGGCCCGTGGCCGTGAACTCGTGTCCTGCCATGACTGTCGTTCGCTCGGTCTTAGCGTAGACCGCGGGCGGGTGAAAGGCAGCCAGGAACCGTCGCACGACCAGGTCGAAAACCTTAGCTTCGCCTTCGGTCAGGCCTTCCGGAAGCTTCCCAGTTGGAATAATGGCGAAGTGATCGGAGATCTTCGCATTGTTGAAGATCCGCTTGTCCGGGCGCACCCAGCTATTGGCAATGATCCGTCCAGCATGCTCGCCGTACGCACCCACAGAGAGCGTCTCCATTACTGAGGCAGCTTTCCCCACATAGTCCTCCGGAAGCGCATTGGAGTCTGTGCGCGGGTAAGTTACAGCTTTGTGCTTCTCGTATAAGGCCTGGGTCAAGTCCAACGTTTTCTTGGCGGAGAATTTGAACCGCTTGTTGGCCTCACGCTGAAGCGTCGTCAAGTCGAACAACTTAGGCGGAGCGCTTGTTACTGCCTTGAACTCATCTCGCACCGTGGAGGGCTCCGCAGCGCGGCATCGTGCGTGCAGGGCCTCGGCCGCGGATTTGTCCCATATGCGGTGAGTCGTGTCGCCAGAGTCCCCCGAGTCGATAGACGGACCGCGCCAACGCGCGACATATTCGCCCGCCTGCACGGCGAAAGTCGCATGCAGTTCCCAGTATGGCCGCGGCACAAAGGAGCGAATGGCAAGCTCCTGGTGAACAACAATCGCGAGCGTCGGCGTCTGGACTCGCCCCAGCGACTTCCGCTCGCGTCGATCGGTCAGCACTTCAACCAATGCAGATACCGCTCTTGAACCATTAATGCCAACCAGCCAATCCGCCTCGGACCGGCTGCGCGCCGCATCGCCCAACCTGGCGAAGGCTGAGGCCGGCCGAAGCCCCTTGTAGGCCTCGCGGATCGCCGCAGGAGTCATGGACTGAATCCACATCCGATACACCGGCTTCTGCGCCTTGTGAAACTCATAAATCAGATTGAAGATCAGCTCACCTTCACGGCCCGCGTCGCAAGCGTTGACCACCGAGATCACATCCGGGCGTGCAATCAGCTTCCCGAGCAGCTTGAGCTGGTCGACCGTTCCGGGGATAGGACTCAGCACAAATCGGTCGGGAATGCGGGGAAGGCCACCGAACCCACCAGCAGGCTGACCAGGATCGGGGTCGGCAATCTGAACTAAGTGCCCTATGCCAGAGCTGACAACAAACTGCTCACCTTCCAGCCAGTTCCCGGCCTGACGGCACCCACCAAGCGCCGCAGCGATATCGCGAGCGACAGAGGGCTTCTCAGCGATTATGAGGGTCTTCGTCATTTCCGCTCCTGAAGGATACGTCGCGGCCAGTTCGTGCGCTTTCCATTCATTCGCAAGAAGGACGCCCGCGTCATTTCCTCGCGGCCCAACCGTCGAACAACCGAAAGCAAGTTCCAGGTGCCGAAGCAGAGCACGTACCCGAGGACATAAGCGATGAGGGCCATGTTGAAGGGATGTGCGGCAAACCCGGCAAGACCCTCATGCCCAGACTCGCCGCCAGACACGAAATAGGCGATAAGGTTTGCGAAAAGCACACCAGAGCAGAAAAGAGCCAGAACGCGCCACCACCGGCGCGGCGCTCCCATCGCAGCGATGCGCCCCTTCCTCGCCAGGGCGGCAGTCCCGAGAACAGTCTCAAGAGTGGCTAGGCGCACGCGCGCCAAATACTGACCAATAAAGTTACGCATGGCCCGCCCCTATGCGGCCCGGGCCATTGGACTTGCCGCCATGCCTTTGAGCACCACCACTCCACCGCCCAGCCTAAGCAAGTCCTCAACCTTCCGCTTGGCCTCTTGAAGGCTGTAGGCGACATCCGTCTTATCGGCCGTCTGCCACCAGTACCCCACCGAGCCAATCACGTCGACTCTGCCCACCACTCGCTGCTCTTTCCCGACACGCAGGACGTACGACTCGCGAAACTGCTCCCACTTCGGCCTTCTCGTGCTGATACGCATATCAATGTCCTCCACGTCAGAGGTGGCGGAGCCACCCCCGACCGATCGAATAATGGTTAGAGAGCGGTCGGCGCCGCCTCGGTAGCTCGGGGTGCTTCCGGCTGCGCCTTGGCGCGGTACTGCACGGCTTCAATCCGCTGAAGGCCCAGGGTGACTTTCTCGGCGTCCATGCACATGCCGGCCTCTGCCTGACCGCTTTGCTCGTTGATCCATGGCCGCACATATGCGGCCCCGACCACGCTGACGGCTGCCCCAACCCGCACCACCTCGTACACCCGCTTTGCAGTTCCCTCATGCCAGATGGTCACTTGGACGGGAAACGTCCGTGAGTCGTCCTGCACGTACCCCCCATTGCCATCAGATTTGTATTCCGAGCACATCACTCGGAGCTCGCAAATTTGGCGATCATCACCCTTCACCTTGACGGTCTTCAGCACTGGATTCACCAGAACATTTCCGCCCATCTCGCTTCTCATAGCCATTTCAATGCTCCAAAAAAGTTGATCCTCGTAGAACTCTCTTACCGCGTGGACAGGGTCGTTCGCCCGTTTCGGCAGCTTCAAGATTGCTGGTTTCGTTCATAGGTTCTTGTGTTTTGCTGCAAAACGGCGCGCGGCACCAAGTTTCCAGCCCGTTGGCGCAGCGCACCATTTCGCAAGTACGATTCCACTTGGTCGACGGCTTGGCGCAGCACGCTTTCAAGCGCGTTCAATTCCATCGCGCGAACGTCGCAGTTGCGGAAGTGCTCCACGACCGATGGCGGGAGCGTCTCCAAGATTCCTGCCAGCGCTTCAAATCGCACGTAGCGCGCATGGCCTCGAATGCACCAACGCAACCGCGCCCGTCCCAGCGCCCCGCGGCCACGCTCTTCTACTAGGCGCAAGTAGCAGCCGACTTCGAATCTGGTGGTATCCAGCGCCAGATCGCTCATGGCATCCCTTGCCTGCGCCACCGAATCAGCGAACTGCCGCGACAGGGAGCGGAACGCTCCCTTACCCTTAAAGGCTTTTATGTCCACGGATACGGACGAGCACGAGAACGATGGGACACTGGCGACCGCTCGCGCACCCTCCAGCCCGGAAGGTGACGGCAAACCTGTCATGCTGGTGAGACCATCTGCGACAGACTTTGGCGACATGAGCGTCTCCATCTAGGTCAGAAGGTTCTTGTCGACGCCTGTAGCAACTGCATCCGCTAGCGGCACCGCATCCAACAGTCGCAATTCGGCAGCAGATAGATTTAGCCGGCGCTTCGTATGGCGAGGAGCCTCCTCACCCATGAACACCGGCTTGGGCACCTCCCCGAATATGGCTTTCACGGCGCTCACGCGCTGCTGGGCTGACGCTTCTGCTCCCGCGACAAAGTCGACGCGACTTAGGGTGACGAGCTCGTCCTTCATCAGATACTTCTGCCAGTACAGAACGCGTTCAAAGACGCTCCGACATTTGTGCTTGACGGCCTGCAGTAGCGCATGACCTTGGCGTCCCGAAACTAGGTCGCGACGTTGAGCACTCTTCAACACTCGTGTGAAGTAGTCGACTTCCACGATGAGTAGCGCCACCATATAGCCATAGGGCGAGGCGAAGCCGAGCTGCATTTGCGCGGGCTCCCGGGACTGCAAAACCGAGTACGCGAGGCCCTTGGCTCTCATCTCGTCCAGCTTCAACAGCAGTTGCCCTTGTTCGGATTTGATGTATGCGCGCACTTCCTCAATGCGGGCCTTCGTTTCGACCAGAGCCCAGTCTGCATAGGGATTGTCATTCGACGACAGCGACCAAAGGGATCGAAGTGCTGCCGCAACACGCTTTCCACCCGCAATCGGAGCGCCGGGCTTGCCGGGCTCGACCGCCTTTCCCATAAACAGCCGAAGGGCCTCCAGCGTGTGAAGAGACATAACGTCCTGGCTCTCGGCGACCAGCGACGGCAACGTCTTTATCTGGCGCGCCTCAGAACTCCCAACCAAGGGGTCGGCGCCGGCACGCGCTTCATGGGCCTGACGCATACGCGTAAATTCGGCCTCGCGCTCGTAGTAGAGTTGCAAGCGCCCGAAGAGAGGATGGGCCGGGTCGGGGTCATCGTCGTTGAGGAGGGAGCCCAGTATGCGGCGCTCACCGTCGAGGTCGTAACGATCGGGAAATGGGGAGTTGTCCGCCGTCGCAAATGCGGACAGGGAAGAATCAACCGCCGTTTTTTTCGGTGCCATCAGGCGCTTCTCCGTTGTTGAATGTGTTTATGGGTGATGCTGGCCCGCATCGTTAGGAAATTGCTCCAGGGCGACAGCGTGGTCGCGAATGTCAATTTCCTTGTCGACCTGTTTTGCTGCAAAACACTCATGGCCGAGCCCTCCGCTCCGCCATCACCGCGCGTAGCTCTGCGATTCGGGCGCGTCCCTCTTCCTTCGACGAAGGCTGAGGACCCGGGCAGGCCTTCGCCGCCACCACAGCCTCCGCCGCCCGCACCGAGGCGGAAACCGCAACCAGGTTGCGACGACGCTGTTCTTCAAGATGGGCAAGCTCGGGCACGAATCGTCCTTGCTGGGCCAGGAGAACCAGTCGCCTCAGGTATCCGAGCGGGTTCTCCACAGATTGCCGTCTTGCTCGCGCGCCAAACTCGTCGAGCAGGGTTTGCCGGACAGCAGTTGGCGCGTAGCCAAGAATCGTGATCGCGCCCTGCCTGCTCTCTTGCGGAAGCACGTCTGGCCACAGAAGGGAGTCCAAATCAACCACCACTGACTCGTTTCGCTGCAAAACGGCCTCCCGTGCGCGCGCGTGGGTTGTGGTCGTTGCTGTATTCGGACCTGTAGTCGTATCCCTTATAGAAGTGGACGAATCTGGCAAACTGCTATGCATGTTTCCAGCAATCTGCAATGTACGAATCCCACAATCTGATATTTCCGGTTTGGCATTACCAGTTTGTCGGTTTCGTACATTGGCAGGCGCGGGGCCCGCTTGCGGCATAGTCTGCCCCGGCTCGCCCCTAGACATTTGGAATGCCTGGTGGCGCCGCGTGGTCGCCAAACCTTCCACCTCAGCCCTCTTTCGGGCTGCTGCTTGAGATGCGAACTGTGCTTCCAGAAGCTTGCAGAGCAGTGCGGGATCTACTTGCGTGTAAACGCGCTTGGCGCCGCGGTTCAGGTAGAACTCCTGTACGAGACCTAGCTCTTTCAGCTTATCCTTGGCGTTCTCCAACGAGCGTCTATTCAGCGCGAGATCCTCTTGCCAGTTGAGTGCGGTCAGGCTGAACCAGGGATACCCGGACTCGACGGACTTGCGCTGAAGCTGGAGCAGTCGCGACAGAAGTAGACCGGCGTTCACTCCGCCGGTCACGTCTGCCAGGATGCGGTGATACGCCGTAGTTGGCCCGAGCAGATCCCGCACCGCGCGCTCAGGCGCGCGCATGAACTCAAATGTGAGTTCGACAGGAAGGGCCTCCTTCCTGCACACCTCCAAGGCCCTCGCTATGTTCGGAAGGTTCATTCGATACCACAACGTGGCTGGCCGGCCCGCCAATGTCTCCTCTACGAAGCCGAGATTGCGGAGCCTGCGGCGCGCGGTGTCGAGCTCCGCGCGCGACAGGCCTGTCTCAAGCCACCACTGCTGCTGAGTTTTAAAGATCCAGCCGTTGGTTTGAGCTACGTCTCGTCCGGTTCGCGTCCAATGCGCGAGCTGGGACAGTACGATCGCCGCCTTCGGATTCCCGGTCATACGTGCCAAGAACAGTCCAAAGGCGATAGGCCGGCTCCGCTTCAGGGCCAGCCAAAGTCGGTCGTAGGCGATGTTGGTCGACATACGACTGTCAGCTACTCAGGCTCGGAGATGGACGCGCCAGCGCCGCGTTCGCGGCCTGTACGCGTAGTTCCCTATCCACTACCAGCCAGTTGACGCGAACGGCCGTTCGCGGGGGCATTCCGATGCGCATCGTTTCCAGAAAGCCGTTCCGCTCCAATAGTCTTCGCGCTGTGAGCTGCTCTTTGTAGGACAGTCCCAGGCGCGAACGCCATTCCTCCGCGTCGATATAGACCCAGTCGCCCGCTAGTTCGGTCAGGTCGGATTGGGCGGCAAGGTCGCTCAAGATGGCCGCAGCGTTGAGACTGCCTGCGAGCTCTACGAAGGCGCGATGGATGGTGATCGGCGCGTCCAAGACTCTTAGCAAGTAATGCTCGTTGGCCTGGTCGCGCTGGGCGACGGCATCCGTATCGGCGTTCGCTGTGTACTGTCGCCCGTAGGGATCGAGCGCAAAATCCCATGCTGTCATTGCGGACTCCCGTCTGGGCACACGTGCCGACCCTCGGTGACGAACTGAGGATCGTTCGCAGCGCTTCCGCGTCGATCAAAGAGGCGAATTGGGAACCACGCAGGGTCGATGGGCGAAGCCAAAGGTCCCAAGCCCCTCCTGGGCATTGGGAAGCAACTCAACAGCGACAGGATCCTAATCACGGCCGGCCCTCCACAGGCCGGCACGGCCTGACATCGCCTTCATAGGGGGCTGATCTGCCGCACGTTCCACGACCCGTTGCATCGCGAGTGTGTACGTCAGCGGGCGAAACGCCGGCGTGCCCTTGAGGACGGTGACCATGGCACCAGGAGCATCCTCGCCAGCGTTTGCGGGTAAGGCCCGCGGTGATTTTGTCGAAGTCATCGGCGATCTCCAGTTAGCGCTGATTGAGCGCGGCGAACAGTGTGAGAAGCGTGTGCTTTGGAAATGCCTCATGGAGTGCGAGATATCGCTCCCGGACGTCAGAAGTGGTCCCCTGCAGCTCCTTCCAAATGCTGTGCACCCGAAGGTATTCCGCTGGATCCAGCTCAACGGCTGGGCCAGGCGGACTTAGCCGCATATGCGCCCGCATCTGGTCCACTTCCGCTGCCGGTATTGCCGGAAACAGCGCGCGGATCAGCGATCCGCCCGCTTGTGCGCGGAGAAACCGTCGAAGCTGCGCCATGAGCTCCTGGCGTCGCTGGTGCTCGCTCTGTTGTTCCACCAGTGCTTCGGGGTCCACGTAGATGCGCACCGTGACTGCTGGAAGCATTGCATCAAGCCCTCGATCGCGAAGGCCAGCCAATAAAAGTTCCGCCGTGTGCTGTGGTAGCGCCCCGTCGGCATGTGCGCGCCGCCGGATCTGTTCGTTCAGCTCTCGCAGCGCTTTGCGTTTCAGGGTGGGATGGGTCAACTCCAGGAAATTCATGACGCGCCTCCAGTCAACTCCACCGGCACGCCCACCGATTGCCAGAATGAGTCCTTCGAACGCTCAGGAAATGCTTGATTGAACTGTCGGACGGCTTGGATCACCCTGAGATACACAAGCCCAGTGGCATCATCCGGGTCCGTCATTCGACGCACGACGTGGTAGGAGCCGTCTGCGTAAACCGGGTCTCCCAACAGGTTGTCGCACGCATCCTGCCAGGAGTCAGTGCTTTCGGCGTGGAGCTTGAAGTCTGACTCAAGGGACAGAGCCGCGAGGCCTGCGGGCGTGTTTTGTTGCGACAGAAGGACCAGCCACCACCACGCGTAATAACGTTCGGCGTAGTCCCCACCCTGCAGAGCTTGTTCTTGCAATGAGCCCAGGTCGCCGCCAACATCCTTGGGTATCTCGACCATGAAGCGCAAAGGCAGCTCGTCAACGGACAGGAGGCACCCTTGAAGATGGCTGACCGTCACGAGTTCCTCCAGCGCATGCCAGAGTTCCCGTTCGGCGGAGCCTCGACTGTCGGCGGGCGGCTGCTTCGAACTCGGCTGCGCGCCGGCGGCTTCAGTGTCGTGCTCACCATTCCGCCGCGAGGTTGAGGCATTGGAGGTTTCATGCTGCGGAGGCAGCTTCATCTGCGTGGCCACGTTCGCTGAATCACGGCCTGAACTTTCATCGGCACCGTCCGAGGCTTGCGTGTCTGCCAGGGAGCTGCCTGGTGCTGGCGCATGCTGCTTCGCGTCACGCACCAAGCTCGCGGATTCAGCGTCCGGATTAGCCTGGAGGATCTGCACCGCGCGTTGGAGCTCGTCCACCGTAAGACTGATGCGCTGGGCGAAGTTCTCGTCAAGACGAGCAGTGAATGCCGCGAAGTCCAGCGACTTGGTCGCGACGTAGCGCTCTCGCATGTGATCGATCGCGAGCGTCCAAGCCTGGTCGAGAGCCTCCTCGGCACCAAGCTTCGCCGCAATCGTCGCCAGCCGACTGCGTGCCGGTATGAAGCGGTCCTGCACATCGCGCCTGGAGAGCTGGCTGGCCGCGCACGCCAGGTCGGCCAGATGCTTCATGGTGAAACCATAGTGGCTCAGAAGCGCAGGGGACGCCTGTATTCCTTCACCTGCTTTGAGGTGTTCGGAAAAGTCACGCAAGCTCATCGGGCCGCCGCGTTCGCGCTCCACCTCCTGCTTCAGGTCAAAGGTCGAACGCGCTGCGTCCCAAAACAGCAGGCCCGAGCGTTGGTCGTTCTCCACCATATGGGCCGCGAGAAGGGCTGCCTCGCTGCGGTACGGAGCCTTCACGAAGTCCATATGCAAGAACTGCATATGGCCTTCGGCGACCAGTTCCTGCAGGATTTCCAAGCGGGTGTTGCCGCCCTTAGCCGGGATGTACTGCTTCTCGCCAGGTCTCTGCGTAACAGCAACCATCTGATCGAGGCCGCGCGTGCGGATCGACTCCTTGATCTCGTCGTACTTTTCATTGCGAACCGTCCGCGGGTTGCGCTCGTACAGACGGCAGTCGTCTCGGACATTGAGGGTAATCACGTTGGTCAACGCCGAGTCGATTGCGGCAGGGTCCGGCGACCTTTCGCTCAGCCGCGAAGCGATCATTTGGTCCAGGTCTACTTTCTTCGATGCGGGCTTCATCAGTTGCCCCTCAGGATTGGCAGCTTTTCGTCCTCGCCAGCGAGGGCGGTGGCCATGAAAAGCAAGTCGTCTTCATCAAGCACGCCGAGGTTTCGATACGCGCTCACGGCGCCTAACACCACGCCCAAGTGCAGGGCGCGTTCGGGGGAGCCCGCGGTTGCACGATGCAAAAGATCGAGCTCGGTGCTCAAGTGCAGGAGAGCAAGCTCCTTGTTCGTGCTCATGCCTCTACCCTCCCCGAGCTGATGGCGGACCACGCTTTCAAGTAGGGCGTTGGGTCCGGCACGATAAAGATCGGGCGGTGGACCCAGCGATGGAGGACTGGGTCTTCAAAAATTCTTGCGGCCTCGGTCTCTGAGACGCCCATAAGGCTCATTTCGCTGAAGCTCACGACTTCGGAGGGAGCCGTCGACGTAGAATCAAGGCCGACGGGTCGCATCGCGAGGAGAGCGGTCTGCACTACGGCAGCAGCACGCGCGCGTCGCATTTCCAGGGGCGCGTGATCTGAAGACACGGCCACGTAAAACGTCAGGGGCGGCTGCTCTCCTCCAGCAGGCGCGGTTGCGCGGAACACGTCTCCGATGTCCGGCAGTTCGGGAAGTCTAATGGCTCTTTTCATTGCTCAAGCCCCCGCGTCACTAGGCTGGCCCTGACCGTCCACGTAGATGCCGTTCAATGCGGGGAAGAGCTCCCAAGCCAAGCGGTGCATGACGTCCCAGGGCGACTTGTCCCCCCTGCGACGGTCGTATTGATGAACCGGAATTCGTGCAGTCGTCGCAGCGGTATAGGCGGCTGCATGCGGAACGACCGTCTCTAGAATGCCCTTCACCTGCCGATGACCGAGGAAGCTTCGGCGAATTTGATCCGCAACGTGACGCGCGTTGTTGTTACGCTCCAGGGCGCTGATGACGACGTATAGGTCCCCACTGCGGAAGTCGGCGCCGAAGTCGGACAGACTGTTCAAAGACTCCATCATGCGCAGCGTGCCGTCTGCAAATTCAGCCGCAGACAGAACGTCAGGCTTGATCGGCGACAGGATCACGTCCGCCGCCATCGCCGCCGTCTTCTGCAGCTCGCCCGCCGCGCCCTGGGTGTCGATGATGATCGCGTGGTATTTCTCGACGGCCGCTGAGCGCCTCACTGCCCGGCGCATTATCAACAGACGATCTTCACGATCCTTCAGCCACGTTTGCAGATTCCCCGCGACAGCATCCGAGCAAACGATGTCGATTCCCGGAATCGCGGTCTTGCTGATGCAGTCTTCGGTGACGAGGCCACCGCGCGTAATAACTCGCGTCAGCCCGTGTTCAGCGCGCTGTTCGATGGGGTAGTACTTCGTCAGGCTGTTCTGTTCGTCCGCGTCGAACAACAGCACCTGCATGCCGAAATCGGCAAATATTCCTGCGAGATTTGCGCAGGTTGTGGTCTTCGTGACTCCACCTTTGGTGGACGCGACAGCGATCACGTGTGGCATGGCGTTCCTCTTTTCGGCGCTAGGCCATTCGGCCCAGTTGCATACCCGTTCAAGGGCGGTTATCGTTAGTCAAAACACGGTTCCGTGTTACACGATTTTGTGTAATTCAGGGCGACATTACCCGAATCCGTGTAATTCGGCAAGATAGGACTGGCGATGGAATATCAGGAATTTGTAGAAGCCGCGCTCAAGGGGCGCAGCGTGAACAGCATGGCGAAGGCGTGGGGTCTGAAACAGCAGACCCTGGATCGCTATGTGAAGGGCACGCACCTTCCGGACTACCGGACTGCTATGCTGATGGCTCAGGAAGCGGGCGTCGCGATCGATGCGACGTTCATCTTGCTGGCACAGGAAGAGAGCAAACGCAAAAAAGCCGGCGCCGCTTTCGCGGTTCCGGCTATTGCTGCTGGTGTCGAGAACACCACCAAGAATTCGACCACAGATAAGTGGTCGGGGCGAGAGGATTCGAACCTCCGACTCCTGCGTCCCGAACGCAGTACTCTACCAGGCTGAGCTACGCCCCGAGTCTTACTACTACTACTACTGACTTCGCTGCGCTCAGTGCAACCAAATCATCTTTCGCTTTCATCAACCGCCACGCTTAAGGCCACCGGGTTTCCCCATCTGGGTTTCCCCAGATTTTTCGCCTAATTCGCTTAGCGATCTCTGTTCACCGCGAAAGCGCAGAATTCTAACAGAGATTTTTGAAAAGGGGAAATGGGATAAGCAGAAAGTGCTTTTCGGGCCAGATCCGCCTCGGCCACGGCGGCCTGGCGGGCATGTTCCAGGGCGTCCGTCGCCTGGATGGCGGCGGCCACGGCGGCGAAGTCGGCGTCGCCGGTCTTGATCGCGTCGCGGATCAGTTGCTGCTGTTCCGGGGTGCCCACTTCCATCACGCGGATCAGCGGCAGCGTGGGCTTGCCCTCGCGCAGGTCGTCGCCCACGTTCTTGCCCAGGGCGGCGGCGTCGCCGCTGTAGTCCAGCACGTCGTCCACCAGTTGGAAGGCGGTGCCGACGTGGCGGCCGTAGGCGGCCGCGGCGGCTTCCTGCTCGGGGGTGGCGCCCGCCAGCACGGCGCCCACCTGGGCTGCGGCCTCGAACAGCTTGGCGGTCTTGTAGCGCACCACTTGCAGATAGCGTTCCTGCGAGACGTCCGGGTCGTGCACGTTCAGCAGCTGCAGCACCTCGCCCTCGGCGATCACCGTGGTGGCTTCGGACAGGATGCTCATGACGCGCATCGAGTTCGCTTCCACCATCATCTCGAAGGAGCGCGAATACAGGTAGTCGCCCACCAGCACGCTGGCGGCGTTGCCGAACACCGCGTTGGCGGTTTCGCGGCCGCGGCGCAGGTCGGATTCATCGACCACGTCGTCGTGCAGCAGGGTCGCGGTGTGGATGAACTCGACCACGGCGGCCAGCAGTTGGTGGTGCGTGCCCTCGTAGCCCAGCGCACGCGCCACCATCAGCACCATGGCCGGGCGCATGCGCTTGCCGCCCGCGCCTATGATGTAGTCGCCGATCGTGCGGATCAGGACCACTTCGGAATTCAGCCGCTCGCGGATGACCGCGTCGACGGCTTTCATATCGTCTGCAATGGGGGCAACAAGCTCGGGGAGATTCAAGACGTATCCGGGAGAGTGAAACGAGCCGCGGCGCGAACGCGCGCCGGCTCTTACCGCTGGGCCCGCCGCAGACGGCGGGAGGATTCGACCAAGGATTATACGGGGAGTGACGGACCGCGAGCCGTCATCCTGGCGGAATCGCCGATAGGAACGGCGCCCGGCGCGCCCTCCCTGCCCAGCGCCGTCTGGCGACGGCTCAGGTCCCTTGCCGCAACAGGCCGCGCCCGGCCAGATTGGCATAGAGCGCGCGCACCCCGAAGGTCCAGGGTTCGATCTCGGTGGCCAGCCGCACTTCGTTGACCAGCGCGCCCAGGCGCTCGGACGCGATCACGACGCGGTCGCCCAGCTTGTGGGTGAAGCCGGTGCCCGGGCCCATGCGGTCCTGGGTGGGCGAGAACATGGTGCCCAGGAACAGCATGAAGCCGTCTGGATACTGGTGATGCTTGCCGCAAGCCTGGCGCACCAGGTCCAGCGGATCGCGGCTGATCTCGCGCATGTGGCTCACGCCGTCCAGCACGAAGCCATCCAGGCCCTCGATGCGCAGGGACACATCCGCTTGACGCACGCTGTCCAGGCTGAAGCCGCCGTCGAACAGGCGAATGAAGGGACCGATGGCGCAGGAGCCGTTGTTGTCCTTGGCCTTGGTCAGCAGCAAGGCGCTGCGGCCTTCGATGTCGCGCAGGTTGACGTCGTTGCCCAGCGTGGCGCCGACGATTTCGCCGCGGCTGTCCACCGCCAGCACGATCTCGGGTTCGGGATTGTTCCAGCGGGATTCGGGCAATACGCCGATTTGCGCGCCCGTCCCCACCGACGCCATGGGCGGCGCCTTGGAGAAAACCTCGGCGTCCGGGCCGATCCCCACCTCCAGGTATTGCGACCACTGGCCGCGCTCGGTCAGTTCAGCCTTCAGTTTGGCCGCTTCGGGCGAGCCCGGCCGCAGGCGGGACAGGTCCGAGCCGATCAGCGCCTGCATGCGGACACGGATTTCCTCGGCGCGGCTGGCATCGCCGCCGGCCTCTTCCTCGATCATGCGTTCCAGCAGACTGATGGCGAAAGTGACGCCTGCCGCCTTGACGGGCTGCAGGTCGCAAGGCGCCAGCAGGCGCAAGCCCTCCTGGCCTGCCAGGCTGGCTGCCATCAGGGCATGCACGTCGCCCAGCCACTCGCCGGCGGCGCTGGCCGCGAGCGCCACGCGGTCGGGACGGTCCAGCAGGTCCGCCATGGTGGGCGCGGCCGCCGTGATGTCGATCACTTCGCCGCGGCGCACCGCCACGACGCAGGGGCCATGCCCCGGCCGCCACACCCGCCCCACCAGCAACGCCTGTTCCAGATCGACGGGCAGCGCCTTTGCTTGGTCCATGAGTCTCCTCGCCTTGTTCGAATGATGTGCGGGGCAGTCTAGGAGACTTCCATTATCATGTCCAACATCATGAATTTATGTCCAATATATTGGACAAACAGAGCATGGCTACCGTACACGACGTCCCCGCCATCCGCCGCACGCACGACATCCTGCAAGTGCTGGCCGGCCGCAACACGCCGGTCAAGGCATCGGAACTGGCCGAATCCTGCCAGCTCGCCCGCAGCACGCTCTATCTGCTGCTGGATTGCCTGGAACAGCGCCGCTGGATCGAGCGCCGGGATGGCGGCTATGTCATCGGCATCGAACTGATGGCACTGGGCCATGCCTATCTGCGCCAGGACGGGCTGCAAGCGGCATTCCAGGCGGCCGCCGGCGCTTTCGTGGCGCGGCACAACGAAGTGGTGCAGCTGGCGACGCTGGATGGTTTCGATGTGGTCTACCTGGCCCGCGAGGACGCGCGCCGCCCCGTGCGGCTGGTGTCGGACCTGGGCCTGCGCCTGCCGGCGCACGCCTGCGCGCTGGGCAAGGCGTTGCTGGCCAGCCTGCCGCCCGAAGACCTGGCCGCCCGCGTACCGGATACGCTGCCGCGCGTCACCGAACGCAGTCTCGCCACCCGCGCCGCGCTCGACCAGGAACTGGAACAGGTGCGCAGCACGGGCCTCGCTCAGGATCTGGAGGAAGTGGCGACCGGCCTGGTCTGCTATGCCGCCTACGTGGGCATGACGCCGCTGGGCAAGCGGATAGCCGTCAGCACCTCCATCCCCACCGACCGGCTGGACGAAGCCCACCGCCGCGACGTGATCGACGGGATTCAGCGGGTGGCGCGGGACATCGCCCTGCGGGTGATCCCCGGCGCTTGAAGCGCGCATGCGACACCTAAGCCCTTAGCCTGCAACAGCTTTTTGACTTTCTGAAAGTCCCGGGCTAATATTCCGGATTCGGTCAGCAATGCCCGAATTACGTCGGTTGCATTTGCGTCACCCCTCTGGGTGCCAAGGAAGGTTCAACTTTCCCAGGCATCAAGGCCTTTTTTCTTCCGCCAGGCTCTGGCGCCAGGAGAAGAAAGCGCCCCGCCAGAGCGGCAATCCCGCCCAGCAGGGCGGGCAGCGCAGATGGACCCATTTACCTATTTAAGGAATCCCCCATGTACGCGGTCGTAAAAACCGGTGGCAAGCAGTATCGCGTTGCCGCTGGCGAAAAACTCAAGATAGAACAGATACCGGCAGACATTGGGCAAGAAATCACCCTGGACCAAGTGCTGTCCGTGGGCGAAGGCGACCAACTGAAAGTTGGCACGCCCCTCGTCTCCGGCGCCGTGGTCAAGGCAACGGTTCTTGCGCAAGGCCGCCACGACAAGGTCAAGATCTTCAAGATGCGCCGTCGCAAGCACTACCAGAAGCGTCAGGGCCACCGTCAGAACTACACCGAAATCCGCATCGAAGCCATCACGGCTTAAGAAGCGACTCGGTACCACTTAGCAGGAGCTAAACATGGCACAGAAAAAGGGCGGCGGCTCTACGCGGAACGGACGCGACTCAGAATCGAAGCGTCTGGGCGTCAAGGCATTCGGCGGCGAATTGATTCCCGCTGGTTCGATCATCGTGCGTCAGCGCGGCACGCGCTTCCACGCTGGCGTGAACGTCGGCATGGGCAAGGATCACACCCTGTTCGCGCTGATCGACGGCAAGGTTCAATTCGGCTTCAAGGGCGCGTTGAACAAGCAGACCGTTTCGATCGTCGCTGCCGAGTAATCGGACCAGCACGGTCAGCAACGCGGTTCGCCGCGTTCCAGAACGGCAAAAGCCCTGTCGCATGCGGCAGGGCTTTTTTGTTTTAAGCTTTTCCAGATTTCGGGCAGCAGCCGGACGGTTCCGGCCCCTGCCTCCCGGCGGCGCCGAATGACGGCCCCGCCCCACTCCTTACCACTACACGCGCGGACATCATGAAATTCGTAGACGAAGCCACCATCGAAGTCGTCGCCGGCAAAGGCGGCAATGGCGTGGCGAGCTTTCGCCGCGAAAAGTTCATTCCCAGAGGCGGCCCGGACGGCGGCGACGGCGGACGCGGCGGCACCATCTTCGCGGTGGCCGACCGCAACATCAACACGCTGATCGACTACCGCTACGCCCGCCTGCACCGCGCCAAGAACGGCGAAAACGGCCGCGGCTCGGACCAGTACGGCGCGGCCGCGCCGGACATCACGCTGCGCGTGCCGGTGGGCACCATCATCCATGACGCCGACACCGGCGAAGTCCTGTTCGACCTGAACCAGCACGAACAAAAAGTCGTGCTGGCGGCCGGCGGCCAGGGCGGCATGGGCAATATCCACTTCAAGTCCAGCGTCAACCGCGCGCCCCGCCAATGGACGCCCGGCAAGGAAGGCGAGCACCGCTACCTGCGCATGGAACTGAAGGTGCTGGCGGACGTGGGCCTGCTGGGCCTGCCCAACGCCGGCAAGTCCACGCTGATCACGCGCATTTCCAATGCCAAGCCGAAGATCGCGGACTACCCCTTCACCACGCTGCACCCCAACCTGGGCGTGGTGCGCACCTCGCCGTCGCGCAGCTTCGTCGTGGCCGACATTCCCGGCCTGATCGAAGGCGCCTCCGAAGGCGCCGGCCTGGGCCACCTGTTCCTGCGCCACCTGGCGCGCACCCGCGTGCTGCTGCACCTGGTGGACGTGTCCACGCCCGACCCGGACGCGGATCCCGTCGAGCAGGCCGTGGTCGACGCGCGCGCCATCGTCGAGGAACTGCGCCGCTACGATCCGGAACTGGCCGCCAAGCCGCGCTGGCTGGTCCTGAACAAGCTGGACATGGTGCCCGACCCCGAGGACACTAAGCGCCGCTTCCTTGAACTCTACGACTGGAAGGGCCCGGTGTTCGGTATTTCCGGCCTGTCGGGTGAAGGCACGCAAGACCTGATCTACGCGCTGCAGGACTACCTGGACGCCGAGCGCGAAAAGGAACACCTGTCGCAAGACCAGGCCGAAGAGAACTATGTCGCGCCGGACCCGCGCTTCGACGACAAGCGCTCGACCGCCGACCAGCGCCCCGCGCCGCGCGGCGACGACGAATAAGCCATAATCGCAGTCCTTACGATTACGCCTTTTTCTCGCCGCAGCCGGCCGCCATCATGTCTGCTGAAACACCTGTCGTTTCCGTCGTCACCAACGCCCAGCGTCTCGTCGCCAAAGTCGGCTCGTCGCTGGTCACCAACGAAGGCCGAGGCCTGGACCGCGCCGCCGTGGCGCACTGGGCCGCGCAGATCGCCGCCCTGCACAAGCAGGGCAAGCAGATCGTGCTGGTCTCCAGCGGCGCCATCGCCGAAGGCATGGCGCGCCTGGGCTGGCGCAAGCGCCCATCGGTGATGCATGAACTGCAGGCGGCCGCGGCCGTGGGCCAGATGGGCCTGTGCCAGGCCTACGAGGCGGCCTTCGCCGAATACGGCCTGCGCACCGCCCAGATCCTGCTGACGCACGAAGACCTGGCCGACCGCCACCGCTACCTGAACGCCCGCAGCACGCTGTTCGCGCTGCTGCGCCTGGGCGTGGTGCCGATCGTGAACGAGAACGACACGGTCGTCACCGACGAAATCCGGCTGGGCGACAACGACACCCTGGGCGCGCTGGTCACCAATCTGATCGAAGCCGACACGCTGATCATCCTGACCGATCAACGCGGCCTGTACGACTCCGATCCGCGCAAGAACCCTGACGCCAAGTTCATGTCGCACGCCCAGGCTGGCGACCCCGCGCTGGAAGCCATGGCTGGCGGCGCGGGCAGCGGCATCGGCACGGGCGGCATGCTGACCAAGGTGTTGGCGGCCAAGCGCGCGGCGCATAGCGGCGCGCATACCGTCATCGCATCGGGCCGCGAGCGCAACGTGCTCACGCGCCTGGCCCAGGGCGAGTGCATCGGCAGCGAATTGCGCGCCGTGCTGCCCGTGTGGTCCGCGCGCAAGCAGTGGCTGGCCGATCACCTGCGCCTGCGCGGACGCGTGGTGCTGGATGACGGCGCCGTGCAGGCGCTGCTGCGCGAGGGCAAGAGCCTCCTGCCCATCGGCGTGACCGAGGTGGAAGGCGAGTTCGGCCGCGGCGACGTGGTCGCCTGCGTGGATGGCCAGGGCCGCGAATGCGCCCGCGGCCTGATCAACTACTCATCGGCCGACACTCGCCGCATCCTGCGCCAGCCTTCGTCGCAGATCGCGCGCATTCTGGGCAGCATGACCGAACCCGAGCTCATGCATCGGGATAACCTGGTAGTGCTCTAAGACCCTGCATGCTTGCTGCGCCTTGGGGCAGCAGGATGTAGCCCCACCCCCGCACCGCGAGCACGGGCAAGTCGATATTGAGGCGGCGCGCCTTGCTGCGCAGCCGCGACAAGAGCACGTCAACCCGCCGCGCCCCATCCAGGGCTTTGCGCTTACCGGCAGGGAAAAAGCATTCGCGGCGCAGGCAATAGCCCGGCGCGCTCAACAAGCGGACAAAAAAAGCGCGCTCGGTGACCGTCAACGGCAGAAACTCGCCAGCCGGCCCCGCCAGCGCGCCGGCGTGCGGGTCTAGCCTCCAAGGCAAGGCGGTGGACGGCGCGCGCCGGTACAGATTGCGCAGCAGGGCATCCCATTCCAACGCGTCCATACCTGCAGCGGTACAGACGTCCGCGCCCGCATCCAGCGCGGCGATGCGATCGGACGCGTCGACATCTGCGGCCTGCCACAGCACCGCCATAGCGGGCGCCGCCCGGCGCAGCATGGCAATGAGGCTTGGCACTCCCTGAGTACCTCCCAAAAGTACCAGGGCATCAGCGCCCTGCGCCTGCAAGTGTTCCAATACGGCAGCGGACGAATCGAACACGCGGACCTGCCAACGCAACAGACGCAAAGCCTCGGCGAAATTCTCGTCCGCCCTTGCGTCGAGCCGTACGACGAAGACGCTGCCTCGTTGCTCCATGCGCTCACCTTTGATAAATATCACTTAAGTAATATTTATAACCACCAAAGCGCGTGACCAGCAAGCTTCAATCGCCGGTGTGAAAACATTCTCAGACCGACTGAAGCATGCGCGCCTGCTGCGTGGCCACACGCAGAAAGACCTCGCTCGTCTGGCGCGCATTTCGCAAAGCGCCATCGGCAGCTACGAAAGCGGCCTGCGGCACTCAAGCCGCTCGGCCCGCAAGCTGGCACAGGTCCTGAAGGTCGAGGTCGAATGGCTGGAAACCGGCAAGGGCCCGCTGGAACTTCCCGTGGAAGGCTACGACCTCAGCAACACGCTGCCCGCGCCCGGCGTGGCCGAACCCGTACCGCGCCCCGGCGGTCGGCCGCGTCCGATGGCGCCCTGGCCCTTCCCGAATATTTCGCCTTCGCTGTTCGAATCGCTCACGGCCGACGACCGCGTGATCCTTGAATCGATCACACAGGCCTACATCGAAAAAACCATCCTCATCCGCCGCGGCGCCAAAACGCGCGGCCGCAAGCTGGGCTGATCGCGGGCAGCCTTTGCGGGCCTCGCGCAAGCTCACGTCCGCCAAGCGCATCCCAGTGACAGAAATCGCGCAGTAGCTCCCCTGCCTCTCGATAAAGCACATACAGTGGTCGGCGATTTTTCGCGCCGCCGCTTGCGGTATTACGTGCAACTTCGACTACGCCATTGGCGTACAAACCAATCATGGTTTTCATAGAAACCAGCGTCTTTACCCGGCAAATCACCTCCTTGCTGCCCGATGATGGCTATCGAGAATTGCAGCGATGTTGCTGGAGGATCCCGCATGCGGCCGGGAACCGGCAAGAGCGGTGGGATACGGGTGATCTACGACTGGCTCACCGATGAAGACCAGATTCTGATGCTGTTGGCCTACCCAAAGAGCGTGCGGGACAACCTGAGCGCAGCGGAACTTTCTGAACTGCGGGCGCTGGTAAAGGACTTGTGAAATGGACAAGCAGTTACTTGCCGATTTGAAGACAAGCCTCAAAGAAGCGGCAGCGATACGCAAGGGAGAGACGCGTCCTTCGAGGATATCCACGCTCGATCCTCTGGACGTGAAGCAGGTGCGCGAACAGACCAAGCTGTCTCAAGCTGAGTTTGCGGCGGCGTTGCAGGTCAGCGTTCGCACCTTGCAAAACTGGGAGCAAAAGCGCCGGGTTCCTACCGGACCGGCTGCCGCTCTGCTGAAAGTCGTGGCCAACGAGCCTGAGATCGCGCTACGCGCCTTGCACCGTCAGGCACACGGGGCCGCGCAAAAGACGCCAAGCCCTCATCAATCCTCCTCCGCGCATCGTGCGCGGACGTAAAAAAGCCCGGCATTGCCGGGCTTTTCGCCGCTAGCCTCGCTCAGGGCTTGGCAGCGGGAGCCGGAGCAGCACCGCCAGCCGGCGGCACGGCGGCGTCGCCGCGGATCTTGGCGGCGATTTCCGAGGCGGCCTGGGCCGAGGCCACACCGAAGGCCAGCACGCCGCGGTTCAGCGGTTCGCCGATGAGCGGGGCGGCGACCAGTTCCTGGTCGATCACGAGCGCCAGCATGTTGCCGACGTTCTTCGTGCTGACGTCATTGAGCTTGCGCGCGCCGGCTTCCGAGAAGCGCAGGCCGACGAAGTTCTGGCCCTGGCGGTCGACCAGCGCGGCGGCGTCGGTGAGATCTGCGCGCGTCAGGACGGGCACCGTCTGCATGTAGAGCTTGCCGTCGGGCAGGTTGATTTCGCGCATGCCGGCGCCGGGCTGCTTCTGCGCCAGGTAGAAGTCCACTGAGGCCGCGGCGGCGGCGGGCTTGGCGGCCTCTTGGCCTGCTTGCGGCGTGGCGGTATCGCCAGACGTCTTAGTCGGGGCGGTCTTGCAACCCGCTAGCGCCAACGTCACGACTACCAGGGCGGGCGCCAATTTGCGTAGGGTCAGTTGCATGCTCGTTTCCTTCTTAATGTGGACTAAGACCAGGCGATGCACTCCATCCCCGGCACTGGAAAAGTGTACCGAACCTGAATGACAGTGTCGCCCCAGTCTGAATCCAATTGTAAAGCGGTAATACCAGCTGCCGCCTGCTCCGGCTGACACGGCGCAGCAGCCACGCGATTCGTCGGAACGCGCGCCAGCCTCTATACTTCGCTTTCGCGCAGGGGTACTCGTCCCGCCTACATGGCCGGACGTGTTGAGAGAGTCCCTTCGTACCAGTACGGATAATGCCGATGCTGGGAGCCGTATTCCCGCCATGCGTCTTTGCGCGCGCGGCGGGAATTCCTTCCCGATCGGCTCCAACCACTCGCTTGGAGCTTTCCATGAACGCCAATCCCAAATTCCTGGCCGCTACCGCCGAAGTCGACGCGGCGGCCGTCGCACCGCTGCCCAAATCTCGCCGCGTGTATGAAGTGGGCTCGCGCCCCGACATCCGCGTGCCATTCCGCGAGATCGAGCAGGACGATACGCCAACGATGTTCGGCGGCGAGAAGAATCCGCCGCTCACCGTCTACGACTGCAGCGGCCCCTACACCGACCCCGAAGCCAAGATCGACATCCGCCGCGGCCTGCCCGAACTGCGCCGCGCCTGGATCGAAGAGCGCGGCGACACGGAAGTGCTGTCGGGTCCGACCAGCGACTATGGCAAGGAACGCCTGACCGATCCCAAGCTGACGGCCATGCGCTTTGACCTGCAGCGTCCGCCGCGCCGCGCCAAGTCCGGCGCCAACGTGTCGCAGATGCATTACGCGCGCCGCGGCATCATCACGCCGGAAATGGAATACGTGGCGATCCGCGAGAGCCTGCGCCGCGAACACTACCTGCAGACGCTGCGCGACAGCGGCCCCGACGGCGAGAAGATGGTCAAGCGCCTGCTGCGCCAGCACCCGGGCCAGTCCTTCGGCGCCTCCATTCCCGCGGCCATCACGCCCGAGTTCGTGCGCGACGAGATCGCGCGCGGCCGCGCCATCATCCCCGCCAACATCAACCACCCTGAAGTGGAGCCGATGGCCATCGGCCGCAACTTCCTGGTGAAGATCAACGCCAACATCGGCAACTCCGCCGTCAGCTCCGGCATCGGCGAGGAAGTGGAAAAGATGACCTGGGCGATCCGCTGGGGCGGCGACACGGTCATGGATCTGTCCACCGGCAAGCACATCCACGAAACGCGCGAATGGATCATCCGCAACTCGCCCGTGCCGATCGGCACCGTGCCGATCTACCAGGCGCTGGAGAAGGTCGACGGCAAGGCCGAGGACCTGACCTGGGAGATCTTCCGCGACACGCTGATCGAACAGGCCGAACAGGGCGTGGACTATTTCACGATCCACGCGGGCGTGCGCCTGCCGTTCATTCCGATGACGGCCGACCGCATGACCGGCATCGTCTCGCGCGGCGGCTCGATCATGGCCAAGTGGTGCCTGGCACACCACAAGGAGAGCTTCCTGTACGAGCGCTTCGAGGAAATCTGCGAAATCATGAAGGCCTACGACGTCAGCTTCTCGCTGGGCGACGGCCTGCGTCCGGGCTCGGGCTACGACGCCAACGACGAAGCGCAATTCGCCGAGTTGAAGACCCTGGGCGAGCTGACGCAGGTGGCCTGGAAGCATGACGTACAGGTCATGATCGAAGGCCCGGGCCACGTGCCGATGCAGATGATCAAGGAAAACATGGAGCTGCAGCTGGAACATTGCCACGAGGCGCCGTTCTACACGCTGGGCCCCCTGACCACCGACATCGCTCCCGGCTACGACCACATCACTTCCGGCATCGGCGCGGCGCTGATCGGCTGGTACGGCACGGCGATGCTCTGTTATGTGACGCCGAAGGAACACCTGGGCCTGCCGAACAAGAAGGACGTGAAGGACGGCATCATCACGTACAAGATCGCGGCCCACGCGGCAGACCTGGCCAAGGGCCATCCGGGCGCGGCGATCCGCGACAACGCGCTGTCCAAGGCGCGCTTCGAATTCCGCTGGGACGACCAGTTCAACCTGGGGCTGGATCCGGACACGGCGAAGGAATTCCACGACGAGACGCTGCCGAAGGATTCGATGAAGGTGGCGCACTTCTGCTCGATGTGCGGACCGCATTTCTGCTCGATGAAGATCACCCAGGACGTGCGGGATTATGCGGCGGCTCAGGGGGTTAGCGAGAAGGACGCGTTGCAGAAGGGGATGGAGGAGAAGTCCATCGAGTTCGTTAAGAAGGGGGCCGAGGTTTATCATCGGCAGTGATGTTGTTGCTACGTCTGTTTTGAGTTCTTGAGACGCACGACGCGGCAGTGGCCTGCCGGACGCTGGGGCGAGCGGTTTGCTTGGCGTTCTTGCCACCGGTGGGGGATGGGCGAGAATCTTGCGGGGCCCGCCCCCGGCCGGCCGCGCGGGCGGCCTTTGAGGGGCTTACGCGGTGTCTCGCGTCGGATGATGACGCTGCGCGCAGGTGGTGAGTGCGTGGAGGTGGGCAGGACGGAAGAGTGCGTGAGGGTCCGGCCGTGGGCTACTTGTGCTGGACGCTGGGGTTCTTGCTTGGTGCTTCACCCATCCCACGGAAGCGTCATGAGGCGCCAAACGTTCGTCATTTCAACTCCGCCGCCGGATGGGCGGCGCGCGCGAGACGATCTGCGTGCGCAAGCTTCTGTCCAACGCGTGCCGCCCATCACCGCCCCTCCCCCAAAACGGCGACACCCACCAGCAAACCACCCGTCGCACTCGCGCCAGCGCCCCCCTCACGACGCACGCAAGCGCGCATGCTCATTACGGCCGCCCGGGCGGCCGCAATGAGCAGGCCTCGCAAGACTCGACACTGAACACGGCTCTAGCGATGCGACAGGCCAAGACGCAGGTAGCACGGCGGCGCTGGCGGTGTGGCGGCGAGCAACCTCGATGCGCCCGAGGGAATCCGAAGGGAAGGCCGAAGGCCTGGACGAGGATGACAACGGGGCAGTCCGGAGCGAAGGCTCCGGACCGCAATCGTGGGCGCTCGCCGCCACACCGCCAGCGCCGCCGTGCGGCCTACGAAGCTTCGCTCATGCACACCGACGAAGCTCCGCTCAAAAACGCCCCAAAAAAACTACAGCAACTTCCCAGGATTCATAATCCCCGCAGGATCCAACACAGCCTTGATTTCCCGCATCAACCGCAACTCCAGCGCATCCTTGCTATGCAGGAAATGATCCCGCTTCAGCTGCCCGATCCCGTGCTCAGCCGAAATGCTCCCGCCATAGCGATTGACCTCGTCCAGCACCGCGTCCGTGATCCCCGCCCCATGCACCGCCACCCAGTCGCGGTCGGCGCCCGCCGGACGCGACAGGTTGTAGTGCAGGTTGCCGTCGCCGAAGTGGCCGAAGATGAAGGGGCGGATGTCCGGGTACAGCGCGCGCACGCGCGCTTCAGCGGATTCCATGAAAGCGGGAATGTGTTCGATCGGCAGCGACACGTCGTGCTTCAGGTGCGGGCCGTCGGCACGCTGGGCTTCGGAGATTTCCTCGCGCAGCTTCCATAGCGCCTGCAATTGCGCCAGCGATGCGGAAACGGCCGCGTCCAGGCACAGGCCACGCTCCAGCGCCGTGCCGATCACGTTTTCAACAAGGCCGTTTAGCGCGGCCTCGTCGGCCGTGTCCGCCAGCTCCACCAGCACATAGGCCGGATAGCGCTGAGCAAAAGGTTCCTGTACGCCTGCGGCATGCGTCAGCACCAGGTCCAGGCAATCGCCCGAGAAGTATTCGAATGCCTGCAGCCGCGCGCCGCATTGCTCGAACAGGATCTCGAACAGTTGCAGCGCCTGCATCGGCGATTCGACGGCGGCCAGCACCACCGAGCGCACGTCGGTGCGCGGGAACAGGCGCAAGGCAACGGCGGTGATGACGCCCAGCGTGCCTTCGGAACCGATCAGCAATTGCTTAAGGTCATAGCCGGTATTGTCCTTGCGCAGCGTGCGCAGGCCGTGAAAGATCTCGCCCGCGGGCAGCACGGCTTCCAGGCCCAGCACCAGTTCGCGCGCCATGCCGTAGCGCACCACGTTCACGCCGCCCGCGTTGGTGGCGACGTTGCCGCCGATCTGGCTGGAGTCTTCCGCCGCCAGGCTCAGCGGCAGCAGACGGCCAGCGTCCTGCGCGGCGCGGCGCAAGTTGCCCAGGATGGCGCCGGCCTCGGCCACCATGGTGTTGGCGATGGTGTCGATGGAGCGCACCGCATTCATGCGGTCCAGGCTCAGCACCACGTTGCCCGCGGCGGCATCCGGCGTGGCGCCGCCGCACAGGCCGGTGTTGCCGCCGCGCGGCACCACCGGCACGCCTGCCTCCTGGCACAGCGCCAGGCAGGTGGAGACCTCGGCGGTCGTGCGCGGGCGCACCACCGCCTGCGCGTTGCCCTTGTACAGGCCGCGCCAGTCGGACAACCAGGGCGCGATGTCGGCCTCGGCGGTGATGACGGTGTCAGGGCCCAGGGCCTGGACCAGGCGTTGCGTAAAGTCGGATGCGCTCATGATGTCTGCCTTGCGGCGGGAGAGAGGAGATCGAGTTGCAGGCGGCTGGCCGCCTGTTGCAGATGGCGGGCGGCGGCGTGCCGCGCCCGTTCGGGATCGCGGGCGCGGATGGCCTCGAACACGGCCACGTGTTCCTGGTGCACGGCGGCCGTCAGGCCGGCTTGCAGCCGGCTATTGCTGCGCGCGGTGCTGACCGCCAGCCTGAGCTGCAGGTTCAAATACTGCAGCAGGTCCTGGTAGCAGCTGTTGTGCGTGGCGGCGGCGATGGCGCGGTGAAAGGCGATGTCGTGTTCCACGCCCTGCTCCGGGTCGTCCAGATGCGATTCCAGGTCGGCCAGGGCGCTCGCCATGGCAGCCAGGTCCGCATCGTCGCGCCGCAGCGCGGCAAGCGCGGCCGCGCCGCCTTCCAGCTCCATGCGCAGTTCGTAGACCCCGGCCAGCTGCTTGCGGTCCACGGCGATGCCGGCGGATAGCTGGAAGCCCTGTGCGCCGGTGCGCGACAGCACGGTGCTGCCGGACCCCTGCCGGCTCTGGATCAGGCCCTGGGCGCGCAGCCGTTCAGTGGCTTCGCGGATGACTGCGGCGCTGACGCCGTATTGCTCAGCCAGCACGCGGCCCGCCGGCAGCTTGGCGCCAATGGGATAGGCGCCCCCGGCGATGTCGGCGGCGATCTGGCGGGCGACCTGTTCGGTCAAGGTGAGGCTCTTGGTCAGCATCCGGGCATTATAGGCACACTTCTCAGGTTATCTGATAACCTTCAAGAAAGAAGCCGCGTCCAGATCGGCTTCAAGCTTGATGGGCTGCCGCGGGCGCGGTGGATCAGGCGACGGCGGGTTCGCCGTCCGGCACGGTATTCTCGACTTCGTCCGCTCCCGCCACGGCGCAGCAGCGGCCGCCCTGCGCCTTGGCGCGGTAGAGGGCGGCGTCGGCGGAATGCATGGCAGCTTCCGGGCTGCGGTTGGCGCCGGACACGATGGAAATGCCTATCGACAGGCCGACGCTGACCCGCGTGCCATCCGCCAGGGTGATCGGCTGGGAGGCGTCGTGCAGCAGGTGCTCGCCCAGCCGCAGGGCGGCCGTGGCGTCGATGCCGGTCACCAGCACGATGAACTCGTCGCCGCCGATCCGCGCCGCCACGTCATCCACCCGCAGCATGGAGCGCATGCGCTGGGCGATGGTCATCAACACCTGGTCGCCGGCGGCATGGCCGTAGGTGTCGTTAATGAGCTTGAAGTCGTCCATGTCCATGTACAGCAGCGCTGCGGAGCTGTCCTGGCCGCGCGCGCTGGTGCAGACGCGTTCCAGCGCGGCCTGCAGGCCGGCGCGATTGGCCAGGCCGGTCAGCGCGTCTTCGCTGGCGCGGCGTTCGCTGGCGCGCTCGGCCAGCATGGTGGATACTAGGATGCGATTGAGCCGGTGCGAGGCGACGCTCATGCTGACCAGATAGAACGGGATCTGGATGAAGACGATGGCCGTGACGTATTCGCCGGTAAAGGCCGCGCCCAGGCACATCGGCCCCAGGCTCAGGAAGATCATGGCGCCGACCAGCCGCGGCGCGCCGTAGTTCCGGAAGCAGATGCCGCCGGCCATGGCCCCGCAAGACACCCCGGCCAAGGTGGCAGCCAGCCAGTCGCCGTTGATGAAAGTGACGAAGACGCCATAGCCCACGCTGAACGCCCACAACAGGGCCAGCAGGATGTAGATGTCGGTATGGGTATTGCCGCCCTTGGCCGCGGCACGCAAGGCGGACCGCAGGATCAGCACGCGGACCAGCGCCAGCGCCACCTCCAGCGCCAGCCAGGACAGATACAACGGCTCTGGGCGACGCCAGGCGACCACGCCGGAGATCATCAGGGTGTTGATGACGCCGCCGGCGAAAATGGGCAGCGTGCCGAACAGGCTGGCGATCAGGGCCGAACGGATGTCCGCAGGGGTATCGTGCCCGGAATGCGTCAGCCAACGCGTCAGGCGCCATTTGGGCAAACTGAACTTCAGTGCTGTATCCACGCGGTAACCCCAGGCCATCTACCCGCTTTCGGGTAGGCTGGCTGGCGTTATAGCAGGTATTACAAGCGTTTTATATTGTCCGCGGGGCCAATCCCGGGTAGGAAATCAGTGCCCACGATGGCCGCAGACGGCACATTCCGGGTCGCGCTGAACGTTGACGCTGCGCCATTGCATGGTGCGCACGTCCAGCCACAACAGCCGGCCCGACAGGCTTTCGCCCACCCCGGACAGCAGTTTCAGGGCCTCTGCGGCCTGCATGCTGCCGATGATGCCCACGACCGGGGCGAACACGCCCATCGTGGCGCAATTGGCTTGCTCGACGTCGTCCGCTTCCGGGAACAGGCAGTGGTAACAGGGCGCGTTGTCATCGCGCAGGTCATAGACGCTGACCTGGCCGTCGAAGCGGATCGCGGCGCCCGACACCAGCGGCTTGCGGTGCTGCACGCAGGCGCGGTTGATGGCGTGGCGGGTGGCGAAGTTGTCGGTGCAGTCCAGCACCAGGTCTGCCTGGGCGACGGCGTCGGACAGGGCCTGGCCTTCCAGCCGCTCGACGCGGGCATGAACACGGGTCTGCGGATTGAAGGCCGCCAGCATGTCGCGCCCCGACTCGGCCTTGTGACGGCCGACGCTCGCGGTGGTATGCAGGATCTGGCGTTGCAGGTTGCTCAGCTCGACGACGTCGTCGTCGGCCAGGGTGATGTCGCCCACGCCGGCGGTGGCCAGGTAGAGCGCGGCGGGGGAACCCAGTCCGCCCGCCCCCACGATGAGCACACGCGCCGCCAGCAGTTTTTCCTGCCCTTCGATTCCCAGCTCGTCGAGCAGGATATGGCGGGCGTAGCGCAGCAGTTGCTCGTCGTTCATTTGTCCTTGCTGGGCTCGACTCCGGTCGGCGTGATCTTCATGCGCTGGGGCGTGCCGCCGCCGGCCTTGGCGTCAGCCTTGGCCTGGGCGCGGGCCGAACCCTTCTGCACGGGCTTGCCGGCCAGTACGTTCAAGGCCTGCTGCAGCTGGAAGTCGTCCTTGCCGCCGAATTCGAACACCTTGGCAGGCAGGTCGGCGTTATCTTCGCCGGCGCTGGACTTCACTTCGTTGGCGGTCTGCTGGTTGGACAGGTGGCGCTGCAGGTCGGCTTCGCGCGGCAGGCGGAACAGGTCGCCTTCGGCCGTGTCGGCGACGACGTAGTCAGGTTCGATGCCGGTGGCCTGGATGGAGCGGCCGCTGGGCGTGAAGTAGCGCGAGGTGGTCAGCTTGACCGCGGTGGTTTCGGACAGCGGCAGGATCACCTGCACCGAGCCCTTGCCGAAGGTGCGGTTGCCCAGGACCTTGGCGCGCTTGTGGTCCTGCAGCGCGCCGGCCACGATCTCGGAGGCCGAGGCGGAGCCAACGTTCACCAGCACCACCATCGGCACGGTCTTGGTCCAGGCCGGCAGGCCGGCCAGGTAGTTACTTTCGCCGCGGGCGTACTCCGAAGGCGTGGCCAGGTACTTATGGCGAGCGTCGGGAGTGCGGCCGTCGGTGGTCACCACCACCGAGTCAGGCGGCAGGAACGCGCCGGACACGCCGATGGCGCTGGTCAGCAGGCCGCCCGGATCGTTGCGCAGGTCCAGCACCAGGCCCTTGGGGGCTTCCTTGGCGCCGAGGTCCTTCAATTGCTTGGCCAGGTCGGAGCCGGTCTTTTCCTGGAACTGGGCGACGCGGACGTAGCCGATGCCGTTGTCCAGCATCTTGCTGCGCACGCTGCGCACCTTGATGATGTCGCGCACGATCTTCAGCACGATGGGCTGCGGACGGTCGGCGCGCATGATGGTCAGCGTGATCGGCGACTTGGGCGCGCCGCGCATCAGCTTGACGGCGTCGTTGAGCGTCATGCCCTTGGTGGGCGTGTCGTCGATCTTGATGATGAGGTCGCCGGCCATCACGCCAGCGCGGGCCGCGGGCGTATCTTCGATGGGGGAGATGACCTTCACGAAGCCGTCTTCGGCGCCGACCTCGATGCCCAGGCCGCCGAACTCGCCTTGCGTGGCCGTCTGCATTTCGCGGAAGGCGTCGGCGTCCAGGTAGGCCGAGTGCGGATCCAGGTTCGACACCATGCCGGAGATGGCATTGTCGATCAGGGTCTTGTCGTCGACGGCCTCGACGTAGTTGTTCTTGATGGCGGCGAACACATTGCTCAGCTGCCTGAGTTCGTCCAGTGGCAGAGGGCTGCCGCGCTGGGCGACCGCAGTCACGCCTACGCTGAGCAACACACCAGCCACCGCACCGATGGCAATCAGACCGAAACCGCGAAACTTACGAGTGCCCATGCACACTTCCCGAATTTTGTTTTCGCCGATGGGGTTTGGTAATTACCAACGACATCAATCTACTGCGCCAGCCATTGTGCCGGATCCACAGGAGCGCCACGATGGCGAATTTCAAAGTATAGGCCGGATTCCACTTGGCCGCCGGTCGCCCCGACCGTGGCGATGGTATCGCCACCCGTCACCGAATCTCCCACCCGTTTGAGCAGACTTTGGTTGTAAGCATAGACGGTCAGGTATTGCTGCCCATGATCCACAATGATGAGGTTGCCAAAACCCCGCAGCCAATCGGCGTAGACCACCGTGCCGGGGGCCACCACCTTGACCGGCGTGCCTTCAGCCGCGCGCAGCACCACTCCGCGCCATACGCCGCCGTCCGGGCGGTCGACCCCGAAACGTCCCTGCACCTGGCCGCGCACCGGCATGGACAGCCCGTGGCGCAAGCCGTTGCCGCCGCCCACCGGCGCGGCGCGCGCGGTCTGGGTCTGCTGAGCGGGCTCACTACGGGTTGGAGCGGGTTTTTCCTCTATAGGTTCCGCCTTTTTGGGCGGTTCCGCGGGTTTGGCCTGAGGCGGCGGTTCGGGCGTGGTCAGCCGCGACTGCTTCTGCTCGGCCGGGCGCAGTCCGGCAGCATCCGGGTCGGCCACCGCCACGGGACCGCGGTTCTGGCGCGAGGCGGCTTCGACCTGTTCGCGCGCCTGGGCGGCATCGCGGGCATCGCGGGCGTCACGCTCGCGCTTGGCATTGTCGGCGGCCTGCTTGGCGTTGTCGGCGGCGAGCTTGCGGTCAGCCTCGGCCTTCTTGCGAGCGTCTTCGGCGGCGCGGCGCTCGGCGTCGGCGCGCTTCTTGGCTTCTTCAGCGGCGCGGCGCGCTTCTTCCGCGCGGCGCACTTCCTCGGCCCGCTTGCGCGCTTCCTCGGCGCGGCGGGCGTCCTCGATCTGCTTGGCGATGGCCGCGTCCAGATCGGTGATGAGCCGCGACAGGCGCTGGTCGTCGCGTCCCAGTTTGTTGGCTTCGGCACGCTGGGCGGCGATCTGCCCTTCCAGCTGGGCCAGCAGCGTGGCGCGCTCCTTCTGCTGACCGACCAGCGCGGTCTTCTGCTCGGAGGTCTCGGCCACGACTTTTTCGATTTCGGCGCGGCGGGCGTCGGCGCGCCCCTGAAGGGCGGCCAGGCGCTCGATGTCCTCGCGCAGGGCCTGCACGGCCTTGGCGCGAGCCTGAGACACGTAATCCAGATAGCCCAGGTTGCGCCCCAGCACCTGGGGATCGTCGCCGGACAACAGGGCGGTCCAGGGTGACAGGCCGCTGGTGTACTGGGTGCGCAGCTGTTCGGCCAGTTCGGTGCGGCGCTTGGCCAGCACCACCTGCTGGGCGCCGATCTGTTTTTCCAGGCCGGTCAGGTCGGCCTGCGCCTGACGGTTGGCCTCGGCCAGCTCCCGCAGGCGCAGGTTGATCTTGGAAATCGCCGACTCGGACTGCTTGAGCGCGTCGGCGGCTTCCTTGCGGGCAGCCTCGCGGTCATCGATATCCTTTTGCAGGTTCTCGATGCGGTCGCGCAAGGCGGCCTGCTGCTTTTCCGCGTCGGACTGGCGGCCGGCGAGGTCATTGGGCGCGGCGCGAGCCGACAGCGCTCCACCGGTCAACATGACCGCCAACAACAACCCTGCCGCGCGACGCATAGGAATATCAGTCCTTCTTAGCCTTGCCCTGGGCTGCCACCGCAGCCATGGCCGCCTCGATCTCGGCGGCATCGCCCAGATAATAGTGGCGGATCGGGCGCAGGTCATCATCCAATTCGTACACCAGCGGCTGGCCGGTGGGAATATTCAGGTTGACGATGTCTTCGTCCGACACGTTGTCCAGGTGCTTGATCAGGGCGCGCAGGCTGTTGCCGTGGGCGGCGATCAGGACATTGCGGCCGGCGCGGATGGCCGGGGCGATGGATTCGTTCCAGAACGGCAGCACGCGAGCCACGGTGTCCTTCAGGCATTCGGTGGCGGGCAGCTGGTCGGCCGGCACCTTGGCGTAGCGCTTGTCGAAACGCGGATGGCGCTCGTCGTCCAGGGCCAGCGGCTCCGGGGCGATGGCGTAGGCGCGGCGCCAGACCAGCACTTGCTCGTCGCCGTACTTGGCGGCGGTTTCAGCCTTGTTCAGGCCTTGCAGCGCACCGTAGTGGCGTTCGTTCAGGCGCCAGGTCACGCCGACCGGGGTGTACATGGCGTCCATGGCGTCCAGGGCGATCCACAGGGTGCGGATGGCGCGCTTGAGCAGCGACGAGTAGGCCAGGTCGAAGGTGTAGCCTTCTTTCTTGAGCAGTTCGCCGGCCTTGCGGGCCTGTTCGCGGCCGGTCTCGGTGAGGTCGACGTCGGTCCAACCGGTGAAGCGGTTTTCCAGATTCCACTGGCTTTCGCCGTGGCGCATCAGAACGAGTTTGTGCATGATTTGGGACGCTTGTAACGCGGGTTAAAGTGAAGGAATGCGCTCATTTTATAATTGAGCGATTTTGCCCTTGATTTTGCCCCGGCGCACCCGCCCATTTCCGCGGCGCGGCGCATCAGGGTTTGCCTATACCAGGCTAGTCGCCGCACTTCAGGATGCCCCGTGGACCTTTTGCAATTCTTGATCGATAAAAACAACGTCTTCATCGTCGCCGTTGCCGTGATCTCCGGCATCATGCTGGCCATCCCCGCCCTGCGCAAAGGCCGCACCGGTTCGGCCGTGAGCACGACCGAGGCCATCCAGATGGTCAACCAGCGCCAGGCCGTATGGGTCGACGTCCGTCCCGCCGAACAGTTCCAGGCCGGCCACATCGCCCAGGCCCGCAACGTGCCGGCTGCCGATCTGGAGCAGAAAGCCGCCTCGCTGCCCAAGAACAAGCCGCTGGTCGTGGTTTGCGACAATGGCCGCGATTCGGCCCGCGCCGCCGCCAAGCTGCGCGCCCAGGGTTTCGCCGACGTCGTGCCGCTGGAAGGCGGCATGCGCGCCTGGTCGGCGGCCAGCCTGCCCGTGACCCAGAAGGGTTGAAGCCTGGGGCCTCGCCCCCATCTACCTATTCTTGTACTCACAGGAGCGCCCATGAATAAAGTCGTCATGTACAGCAAGGACTATTGTCCCTATTGCGCCCGCGCCAAGGCCTTGCTCGAGCAGCGCGGCGTGACCGACCTGGAAATCATCCAGATCGACCGGGACCCGTCCCAACGCGACGTCATGATCGAACGCACCGGCCGGCGCACCGTCCCGCAGATCTTCATCGGCGATACCCATGTCGGCGGTTGCGACGACCTGATGGCCCTGGACCGCTCGGGTGGCCTTGCCCCCATGCTGGCCAGCTAATCGCCCCTTTTTGCCCCTCCCACCAACGGAAACACTCATGGCTGATCAAGACCAAAACTCCCAGCAAGAAGGCGGCAACGCGCCCTCGTTCAATCTGCAGCGCGTCTACCTGAAAGACCTTTCGCTGGAAATGCCGAACGCGCCCCACGTCTTCCTGGAGCAGGAAGCGCCCCAGGTCGAGGTGAGCATCACCGTGGGCGGCCAACGCCTGGCTGAAACCGTGTTCGAAACCACGGTCACCGTCACCGTCACCACCCGCATCAACGAGAAGGTCGTGTACCTGGTCGAAGGCACGCAAGCCGGTATCTTCGAGGCCGCCAACATCCCCGAAGAACAGCTCGACCCGCTGCTGGGCATCGTCTGCCCGACCATGCTGTACCCCTACCTGCGCGCCAACATCGCCGACGCGATCACCCGCACCTCGATGCCGCCGTTGCACCTGACCGAAGTGAACTTCCAGGCCCTGTACGAGCAACGCCTGGCCGAGCTGCAACAGCAGCAAAGCGCCGCCAATGGCAACGGCAGCGACTCGGGCATCATCCTGCCCCCCGGCGCGACCCGCCAGTAAGGCAGCCACGGCGCCCCATGAAAAGAGCCCCCACGCCGCGCCTTCGGCTTGCTGCCCCCCGTGGGGGCGCTTTTCATCTTGAGGCGGCTCGGCGATGAAAAATCCCATCCAGCCACGCCTGCGCGTCGCCGTCCTGGGTGCGGGAAGTTGGGGCACCGCGCTGGCGGCGGCCGCCAGCCGCCGCCACGCCACCGTACTCTGGGCGCGCGATGCCGCGCAGGCCGCCGACATGGCGGCCTCGCACGAAAACGCGCGCTACCTGCCAGGCATCGCCCTGCCGCAGGCACTGAATATCTCCTCCGATCTCGACGCCACGCTGCGCAGCCTGCAAGAAGACGGCGCGCGCCGCCTGATCGTGCTGGGCGTGCCCGTGGCCGGCCTGACCGCCATCTGCGGCGAGCTGTCCCGCCGGCTGCCCGCGCTGGGATTACAGGACACGCCCATCGTCTGGACGTGCAAGGGCTTTGAAGCCGACACGGCCAGGCTGCCCCATGAAATCATGCGCGAGGCCTTGCCCGGCGCCACTGGCGGCGCATTGTCGGGCCCCTCGTTCGCGCGCGAAGTCGCGCAGGGCCTGCCGGTCGCGCTGACCGTGGCCAGCGACAGCCCCGCCTTGCGCGAAGCCACCACCGCCGCCTTCCATGGCGCGGCGCTGCGCGTGTATGCCAGCACCGACCTGGTCGGCGTGGAAGTGGGCGGCGCGCTGAAGAACGTGATCGCGGTCGCCTGCGGCATCGGCGACGGCCTGGCCCTGGGCACCAATGCCCGCGCCGCGCTGATCACCCGCGGCCTGGCCGAGATGACCCGCTTCGGCGTGGCGCTGGGCGCGCAGGCCGAGACCTTCGCCGGGCTGACCGGCCTGGGCGACCTGGTCCTGACCGCGACCGGCGAGCTGTCGCGCAACCGCCGCGTGGGCCTGGAGATCGGCGCCGGCCGCAAGCTGGCCGACATCCTGGCCAGCGGCATCACGGCCGAAGGCGTGCGCTGCGCGCGCGCTGCGCTGGACCGCGCCCGCGCCATCGGCGTCGAACTGCCCATCACCGAAGCCGTCTGCGCCGTGCTGTTCGACGGCGTGGCCCCCATGACGGCCGTGTCCGCCCTGCTGGCGCGCGACGCCCGCTACGAAAGCGGGGTAGCCAGCCAGCCGGAAGCGGCGCCGGACGACCGGCCCCACTGAGTCGCCCCAAAAACAAATACCCCGCACAACCCGAGGAGACATCCTTCATGACGCAAGCCCGCAAGTTCCGGGTCGGCCCGCTGCTACGCGGCCTGTGCCTGAGCCTGGCCGCGATTCTGCCGGCCGCCGCCCACGCCGACTGGCCCGACCGTCCGATCCACATGGTCGTGCCCTTCCCGCCCGGCTCGTCGCCCGACATCCTGGCGCGCACCATCTCGGAACCGCTGTCGCAGGCGCTGGGCCAGCCCATCGTGATCGACAACAAGCCGGGCGCGGGCGGCAACATCGGCACCCGCATCGTGTCGCAGGCCAAGCCGGACGGCTACACGCTGCTCTACACGATCAACGGCCCGCTGGTCACCGCCCCCACGCTGTACAAGAAGACGCTGGGCTACGACCCGCTGCGCGATCTGCAGCCGGTATCGCTGGTGGGCACCAGCCCCAACGTGCTGGTCGTGCCCAGCAGCCTGAAGGTCGATAACGTCAAGGACTTCGTCGCGCTGGTGAAGGGCCGCGGCAATTCGCTGAACTACGGTTCCGTCGGCCCGGGCAGCTCGGCCCACCTGGCGATGGAGATGTTCAAGGAAAGCGCGGGCGTGGACCTGGCGCACATCCCCTATTCCGGCTTCCCGCAGGTCATCTCGGCCATCATCGGCGGCGACGTCCAGGCCGGCTTCATGGTGCCGGCCATCGCCGTGCCCCAGGCGCGCGACGGCAAGGTGAAGCTGCTGGCCGTGACCAGCCTGCAGCCCAGCGAGGCACTGCCGGGCGTGCCGACGATGGCGTCCCAGGGCTATCCGGACTTTGAAGCCATTTCCTGGAACGCCGTGCTGGTTCCGGCCGGCACGCCCACGCCCATCGTCGAACGGCTCAACAGCGAGCTGGCGCGCATCATCGGCAGCGACGCGGTGCGCAAGCAGCTGGCGCTGCAGTACTTCACGCCCGCGCCGTCCACGCCCGAAGCCCTGACCGCCCGCATCAAGAATGAAAAGGCGCGCTGGGATCAGGTGATCGAGAAGTTGAATCTGTCGCTGGACTGATTGCAGCCCAGCCGTGACGGGCCGGGCGCGCCGGATTCAGCGCGCCCCGTCACACTCCCCCTTCATACCCCTGCTGGCGCCAGGCCTCGAACACCGTCACCGCGACGGCATTGGACAGGTTCAGGCTGCGTTGGCCGGCGCGCATCGGCAGGCGCAGGCGCTGCTGGGGCGGGAACATCGCCTGATGTTCCTCCGACAGGCCCGCGGTTTCGCGGCCGAACACGAACACGTCGCCCGGCTTGAAGCCGATGTCCGCCACGCTGCGCTGCGCGTGCGTGGTCAGCGCGTAGATGCTGGACGGCGCGGCGCCGGTATCGGCCAGGGCCTCTTGCAGCGTGTCATGCACGCGGACCGGCTGCCATTCGTGGTAATCCAAGCCGGCGCGGCGCATGCGGGCGTCGTCGAGCTCGAAGCCCAAGGGACGCACCAAGTGCAATTGCGCGCCCGTATTGGCGCACAGGCGGATGGCGTTGCCGGTATTGGGCGGGATTTCGGGACAAACGAGGATGACATGGAACATGGTGCTCGGGACTCGGGACGACTTGCGGCGGAAACGTCGCCGCACACCGGGAATTGTCGCCGATTTGCCTGCGGGCCGGCTCAGGGCGTGCGCGCGGCCACCAGCACCATGACGTCCGCCGCGCCCGCCGCCCGCAGCGCGGCGGCGGCCGCGTTGGCGGTGCTGCCGGTGGTCATGACGTCATCCACCAATAGCAGCTGCCGGCCGCGCACGTCGCCCACGCAATAGAACAGGTTTTGCGCCCCGAGCCGGCGGGCCTGGCGGCCCTGTGCGGTCTGCCGGGGCGTCTCGCGCCGGCGCCGCAGCAGCCCGCGCGCCAGCGGCAGCCCCAGCTCCGCCGCCAGGCTGCGCGCAATTTCACCGGCCGGATTCATGCCACGCTGGCGCAGCGATGCGCGGCTGGCGGGAACGGCCGCCAGCAAGGCGCCGTCCGGTACCGGACCGTCGCGGGCGACGGCAGCCGCGATCAACCGGGCCAACACCGGCGCCATGCTGAGCCGCAGGCGGGTCTTCAGCATCAGGATCAGGGTGTCGGCGGGCGGCGCGTAGTCGAAGGCGGCAATCGTGCGCGAAAACGCCCGGGGCGCGCCCAGGCAGGCGGCGCAGTGCGGCGCGTCCGGACGCAACCGCAGGGCGCAAAAAGGGCAGCGGCGCGGAGCATGGCCGCGCGCGACGGCCGGGGCCGCGGCCCCGGCCCCGGCCCCGGCCCCGGCCCGGTGGAGAGCATCCCCGCAGATATCCGCCTCGCAGCCCGCGCAAAGCTGCGCACCCGCCACCCGGGCGCCGCACAAGGGGCAATCGCAACCGACCCGCGACAGCAGCCACCGCCCCATGGCCCGTAGGGGCAATCGGAAGCCGCGGCCGGGATGCGCAATAATGGATGCCATCCCTCATGAAACCATGATCCGCCCGTGTTGCAGACGCGGGCGCGACCGAAATGTCCCTGCCAGAATCCGCAACGCTCCCCTCCCTGCCCATCGTCAGCGCTGACGTACCCCGGCAATTCGCCCGCCGCGGCGACCTGGCCGAGGCCCAGTTCCTGTACGGGGAAGTCGCCCGCCGCATGCTGGGCCGCCTGCAATACATTCGGGTCCAGCCGCAAGCCATGCTGGACGCAGGCTGCGGCGCAGGCGACAACCTGCCGCTGCTGCGCGAACGCTATCCCGACGCCGCCTATACCGGCCTGGACAACTGCGAACCGCTGCTGGAACAGGCGCGCAAGCGCTACGCCCCCGCCGGCCTGTCGGCCTGGATCGGCAAGCTGGCGCGCCGCGGCCCGGCCGCCCCTGCCTTCGTCAATGCCGACCTGGCGGCGACGGGCCTGGCGCCCGAATCACTCGAACTGGTGTGGTCCAACCTGGCCATGCACTGGCACCGCGCCCCGCACGCCGTGCTGGCGGAATGGCGGCGCGTCCTGAAAGTCGGCGGGCTGGCGATGTTCTCCTGTCTGGGGCCGGCCACGCTGCGCGAGCTGCGCCAGGCCCTGGACGATGCCGGACTGCGCACGGCCACGCCGTCCTTCGTGGACATGCATGATTTCGGCGACCTGTTGGTGGAAAACGGCTTCGCGGATCCGGTCATGGACCAGGAGATCCTGACCCTGACCTACCGCAGCCCGGAAAAGCTGCTGCAGGACGTGCGCGCGCTGGGTGGCAACCCGGCCGAAGGCCGGCGCGGCGGGCTGGTGGGCCGCGACTGGCGCGACCGCCTCTGCGCCGCACTGGAAGCGCAGCGCCGGCCCGACGGCCTGATTGTCCTGAGCATTGAAGTCGCCTACGGCCACGCCTGGCGCGCCGCCGCGCATCGCACCGTGGCCGGTGAAACCCGGCTGTCGGTCAGCGCGATTGGCGGCCGGCACCGCGCGCCCTGATCGGGGCGGCAGAGGCTGACCGGCGGAGCCGGCGCCTTGCGAGCGCCGGCCTTCCCGCCTAGTGCAGCCGTTCCGGCATCGGCACGCTGACCCCGGGCTCGGAAGCCGGCAGCGCCGACATAGGCTCTGAGGTTGCGCGAATACGGCGCCTCAAGACTGCCGTCGGTTCCGCGGGCCCTACGCCAGGCGAGGCCGCGCCGCGCCAGGCGTTCGACATGGCCTCCACCACCAGCGGCAGGTCGCGCAAGCGGTGGAACTGGCTGCGCAGCCAGCGGGAATCGTTGCCGCTGCGCATGGATTCGTCGCGCAGGGCAGCGATCATGTCGCCCGTGCCCAGCTCTTCCGCCACCGGCATCAGGCGCTGGAACAGGTTGCGCAGGTGGTCCATCAGCCGCAGACGCTGGCCGTCCGGCGTCACGTAGCTGCCCTGCAGACCGAAGCGGCAGGCCTGGAAGTGGTTGCTGCGGTAGGACAGCCAGGCGCCGTCGCCCGGGTCGCCCTCGCGCATCAGCAGCACCGCCAGGGCCTGGGCGAAGGCTGCCAGCTGGCAAGCCCGCTCGACCGTCAGCGGCGTGTCGCATACGCGGATTTCGACGGTGCCGAATTCCGGCTTGGGACGAATGTCCCAGTACAGGTCCTTGATGCTTTCCGCCAGGCCATAGGCGCGCAGCTGCGCCAGATGGGCCTCGAACTGGTACCAGTCCTTCACTTCGGGCGGCATGTGGCCGGCCAGCGGGAAGCTGTTGACCGCGTTCAGGCGCGAGCACGAAAACAAGGTGTCCACCCCCTCGCAATAGGGCGACGAGGCCGACAAGGCGATAAAGTGCGGCACATAGGGCGACAGGCGGCGCAACAGTTTGATGGAATCGTCGCCGCTCTTGACGCCCAGGTGGATGTGCTGGCCGAAGACCGTAAATTGACGCGCCAGGTAACCGTACATTTCGGCCAGGTACTGGAAGCGCGGGGTGTCCGAAATGGACCGTTCCTGCCACCGCATGAAGGGGTGGGCGCCGCCGCCGGCGACCGACACGCCCACGGCGTCCGCCGCTTCGATCAGCGCGTCGCGCATTTCGCGCATCTCGGCCAGGAGGCCCATGGGGTGCTCGTGCACCGAGGAATTCAGTTCAATCATGGACCGCGTGATTTCCGGTTTAACGCGGTCGGCGATGGGGTGGTTGGCCATTTGGGCCAGCAGCTCGTCCGAGGCTGCGGTCAGGTCAAAACTGCGCGGGTCTATCAGTTGCAGCTCGAGCTCGATGCCCAGGGTGTTGGGGGCCGACGAAATGAACGGGATCTGTTCCATCTCGGACTCCTTTCTGAATGTTTGATGAGGGTGTGCGCCGTTCGACCTTGAAGCCCGGAAACAGCCCGGGGGGCACTAGACGGCAGCTTGTGCACGCATGATAGCCGCTGTTTTGTGGCAAGAAGATGGAAAATCGTGACATTTATGTGCAACATCACGAAGCAATCGGTTTTTCCCTGTGAAGGAAAGTGAGCGAGCGCTCACGGCATAGAAACGGCGCGGCCTCCCGGCCTGCGGCGGCCGGACAGCAAGCGCTCAAGGGGCTTCCGAGAGGGGGTGGGACAACCCTTATAAGGGTTATCCCTGAACTATTTCCGCCAGAAAATAGGGGTGAACAGCACCAGCACCGTCAGCAGTTCCAGGCGCCCGATCAGCATCGCGAAGGTGCAGACCCAGATCTGGAAATCGGACAGGACGGCGAAGTTGCCCATGGGGCCGACCGGGCCCAGGCCAGGACCGGTGTTGTTGACGCTGGCGAAAACGGCCGAGAAGGCGGTGATCGGATCCAGGCCGGACAGGAGCAGCAGACTGGTGAAAACGGCGATGGAAAGGCCGTAGAACAGCATGAAGGCCAGCACCGACGACATGGTGCGGGTCTCGACCGCGCGGCCATTGATACGCACCGGGCTGACCGCGTGCGGGTGCAACATTGTTACCAACTCGTTGCGCGCCTGCTTGACCAGCAGGATCGCCCGGATCATCTTGATGCCGCCCCCGGTCGACCCGGCCGACGTGGCAAAGCCCGACAGCAGCAGCATGGTCAGCGGCGCGAACAGCGGCCACTGCGCGAAGTCGGTATTGGCGTAGCCCGTGGTGGTCGCCATGGAAATCGTGTTGAACATGCCGTAGCGCAGCGCCTGCAGCGGGTCTTCATAGACCCCTTTCAGGAACAGGAACACCGAGATGACCAGCCCCACTCCCAAGACCACCACCAGGTAGGGAATCGCCTCCGGACAGCGCACGTAGGCGCGCGCGCTGCGCTGGCGGAAGGCGTTGAAGTGGGTAGCGAAGTTGATGCCCGCGATCAGCATGAACACCATCGCCACCATTTCCACCGCCACCGAATCGAAATGGGCGAAGCCATCGTCCCAGGTCGAAAAGCCGCCCAGGCCCATGGTGGTGGCCATATGGCACCAGGCCTCGAACCACGACAGCCCGACCGCCCGATAGGCCAGGAAGCACAGGATGGAGAACACGAAATAGACCGCGTACAGCGCCTTGGCGGTGCTGGCGATGCGGGGCGTGAGCCGTTCGTCCTTCATCGGCCCGGGCGTTTCCGCCCGCACCACCTGGTGTCCGCCCACCCCGAGCAGGGGCAGAATGGCCACGGCCAGCACCAGGATGCCCATGCCGCCGATCCAGATCAGCGTGGCCCGCCACAGGTTGATCGACGGGGGCAAGGTGTCCAGATTGGTCAGGACGGTGGCGCCGGTGGTGGTCAGGCCCGACATGGCCTCGAAATAGGCGCCGGTAAACGACAGCGGCAAGCCGGCGCCGTGGAAGTAGAGCAGCAGCGGAATGGCCGCCAGCAGGGGCAGGCCCGCCCACACGGCCGACACCAGCACGAAGCCATCGCGCGCCCGCAGTTCGCAGCGGGCGCGGCGCGTTATCGCGGCCAGGCCCCCGCCTATGCCCACCGAGATCAGGAACCCGTCCAGGAAGGCCTCGCGCGCGCCGTCGCCGCCCACGTAGGCGACGGTCAGCGGGATCAGCATGGTGAGCGCGAACATCACCATCGTCAGGCCCAGGATGTAGAGGGTGCCCAGAACGCGCTTCATGGAGCTATCCGGCCGCGCGCGGCCCGCGCAGTAGGAAGGAGGCGGCGCGCATCAGAAGAACGACGCCGAGACTTGGAACAGCTTTTCCACGCGCGGCATCTGCCGGCGCGAGGGCACGAAAACGATGACGTGGTCGTCGGATTCGATCACGGTGTCGGCGTCCGGCAGGATGATTTCGTCTTCCCGCACCAGGGCGCCGATGCTGGCGCCCTTGGGCAGGCTGATCTGCCCGACCGCGCGCCCCACCACCTTGGAGGTGGAGCGGTCGCCGTGGGCGATGGCCTCCAGCGCTTCCGCCACGCCTTGGCGCAGCCGGTGCACGGCGGCCACGTCGCCGCGGCGCACGTGCCGCAGGAGTTCGCTCATGGTGGCCTGGGACGGCGACACCGCGATGTCGATATGGCTGCCCTGCATCAGTTCGCCGTAGGCCTGGCGGTTGATCAGCGCAATCACCTTGCGCGCGCCCAGGCGCTTGGCCAGCAGCGAGGACATGATGTTGTCCTCGTCGTCGCTGGTCAGCGCCAGCCAGGTGTCCATGTCCTCGATGTTCTCGCGTTCCAGCAGCGCTTCGTCGGTGCCGCTGCCGTGCAGCACCAGCACGCTGTCGGGCAGCTGGGTCGCCAGGTATTCGCAGCGCTTCTGGTCGCGCTCGATGATGCGGACGCTGTATTTTTCCTCGGCCAGCTGGCGCGCCAGGCGCAGGCCGATATTGCCGCCGCCCGCGATCATCACGCGGCGCACGGCGCGCTCGGCCTCGCGCAGCTGCCGCACGGCGCGGCGCGCATCGCGCGAGTCGACCACCAGCACCACCTCGTCGCCCGGGGCGATGACGGTGCCGCTGCCAGCCCGCAGCGGCCGGCCGCCGCGCAGCACGTCGATCACGCGCGCTTTCACGTCGGGCCAGACGTCGCGCAGCTTGTCGACCGGCGAATGGGCCATCGGGCTGCCCGCCCCGACCCGCACGGTCACGACGCTGACCCGGCCTTCGGCGAACTCCACCACCTGCAAAGCCTCGGGGAACTCGATCAGGCTGTGCAGATAGGTGGTGACGCTGCGCTCGGGGCTGATCAGGGCGTCGATGCAGAAGCCCTCTTCGCTCATGAGTTCCGGGTGCTCGGCGAACTCGACCGAGCGGATGCGGGCGATGCGGCGGGGAATGTTGAACAGCTGGCGCGCGATCTTGCAGGCCACCATATTGGCCGAATCCGAGGCCGCACAGGCGATCAGCAGGTCGGTGTCGGCGGCGCCGGCGGCCTCCAGCACCGATACCTGCGAGCCGTCGCCATGGACGACACGCAGGTCGAAGTGTTCTTGCAGGTATTGGAGCTGGACAGGATCCGAGTCGATCACCGTGATGTCGTTCTCTTCGGACACCAGGTTCTCGGCCACGCTGGTGCCTACGCGACCAGCGCCCATGATCAGGATCTTCATGAGCTCCGCTTGCGGGCGGACTCGATGCCCAATTGCTTGAGCTTGCGGTACAGGTGGGTGCGTTCCAGCCCCGTGCGTTCCGACACGCGGGTCATGCTGTGGCTTTCGCGGACCAGGTGGTATTCAAAATAGATGCGCTCGAATTCGTCGCGCGCCTCGCGCAGCGGCTGGTCCAGCGAAATGCTGCCGAGTTGGCCGTTGGACGTGACCGGAACTTCGTTGGCCGGCGCGGCGGCGGCGACCGGGGGATCGAGCTCGTCTTCCAGCGCCACCGCGGCGCTGGCGACGGCCGGATGCGCGGCGGCAGGCGCCGGATGCGGCGCGCGCCCGCGCGCCAGGCCGGCGGCGACGGTCTTCAGCAGACGCTGCAGCGTGATCGGTTTTTCAAGGAAGTCCATGGCGCCGATGCGCGTGGCCTCGACTGCCGTGTCGATGGTGGCATGGCCGCTCATCATGATCACGGGCATGTCCAACAGACCTTGCGAGCCCCATTCCTTGAGCAGGCTGACGCCGTCCGTGTCCGGCATCCAGATGTCCAGCAACACCAGGTCAGGACGCATGCGCAAGCGTGCGGCGCGCGCTTGCGCCGCGTTTTCAGCCAGCTCGACCGTGTGTCCTTCGTCGTATAGGATTTCCGACAAAAGCTCGCGTATACCGACTTCGTCGTCAACCACCAGAATTCTGGCCATAAAGCATCCACCTATTGCGTAGCCGCATTATCCTTTTCTTGCGCGGTCGCGTCCATAGTATCGGCCTCGGAAGCCAGCCGGGTCAACAATATGGAGATCCGCGCGCCCCCTTCCTTGCGGTTCGCAAGGTCGATACGCCCGCCGTGTTCTTCCACGATCTTGCGTACGATTGCCAATCCTAACCCAGTCCCGTGGGACTTGGTGGTGACGTAGGGCTCGAACGCGCGCTGCATGACCTGGGGAGGAAAGCCCGGGCCCGTATCGGCGACCGTGAATCTGAGCGCCTGATGCGCCGCCCGGTCGGGCTGCTCGCTGCGCATGAGCTGCGTGGTCACGCTGACCCGCCCTTGCCCGCCCTGCTCGGCGATCGCGTCGCGGGCATTGGACATCAGGTTGTGGATCACCTGGCGCAACTGGGTGGGATCGCCCTCGATGAGCGGCAGGTCCGGCGCCAGCGTCACGTCCAGATTCAAGGCCTTTTCGGCCAGGCGTGACGCACCGCCTTCGGGCTCCCAGCCGTACAGCGACAGCACGTCCGCCACCAGGGCGTTGAAGTCGATGCGCTGCATCACGGCCGGCGGCGTGCGGGCATACTCGCGGAAATCGTCCACCATCTGCTTGAGCGATGCCACCTGGTTGACGATGGTATTGGTGGACCTTTCCACGATCTGGGCCTCGGCGGGCGGCAGCTTGCCCTCCAGCTTCATCGCCAGGCGCTCGGCCGACAGCTGGATCGGCGTCAGCGGGTTCTTGATCTCGTGCGCCAGCCGGCGGGCGACCTCGCCCCAGGCCACGGTCCGGTTGGCCGAGATCACTTCGGTGATGTCGTCAAACACCACCAGATAGCCGTTGCCGCGCCCATCCACGCGCAGATGCGTGCCGCGCGCCAGCAGGGTCAGGGGCTGCGCGCCAGCGGGCGCGTCGTCCTGGCCCGGGGCGATCTCGAATTGCTGCTGCCAGTGCTGGCGCTCGGAACCCACCGCGGCGTGGGCGGAAAAAGCCTGCCGCACGATGTTGGCGAACTCCAGCATGCCGGCCACCGTCTCCAGCGGCCGGCCGATCACCGAGCGCAGATCCGCGCCCAGGATGGTCTGGGCGCCCTGGTTGACGGTGGTGACGCGGAACGATTCGTCGAACACCAGCACCCCGGAGGACAGGTTCGACAGCACGCTTTCCAGATAGACATTGGAGCGTTCCAGCTGTTGCCGGTTGCTCTCGACCATGCGGCGGGCCTCGTCGAGCTGGCGCGTCATGGCATTGAAGGAACGCGTGAGCTGGCCGACTTCGTCGCGCTCGGGCGGCTCGGGCAAAGGCCGGTAGTCGCCCACGCCCACGGCCTGCGTGCCGCCCGCCAGGCTGAGCAGCGGGCGCACCAGCCGTTTGGACAGCGATAGCGCCACCGCGATGGCGCCGAAGGCCGCCAGCAGCAAGGCCAGGGTCAGGGTGATGCCATACAGCTTGCGCAGGCCCAGCCGCGACAGCGCCAGCTCCTGGTAGTCGCGAAAACCCTGCTGCACCAGATTGGCGTTATGGGCGATCTGCTCGGGCACCGGCTGCAGCAGCTGCAGCCAGCGCGGTTCGGACGCCGCCCCCAACAGATTGTCGTAGCGGTCGGGGCCCGTCAGCGGGATCACCACCCGCAGATGCAGCCCGCCTTCGGCGCCGGGAGTCACGGGGTCATCGGCCTCGGCGGCGGAATAGCCGCGCGCCAGCCGCAATTGGTTCATGACGGTGGACGGCGGCGTCGCCGGCAGCAGTTGCCCGTACTGGCTGGTGGAGAACGCGATCATGCGCCCGCTGCCGGTGAAGACCATGGCTTCCTGCACGCCGTTGGCCTCGCGCAGCCGCGTCAAGGCAAGCGTCACGCCGCTGTCGGAGCTGCGGTTCAGTTCCATGGCCATGGAGCGCGCGCGCGCGTCCAGGTCGGCCAGCAGCGAGTCCAGCGCGGCCCGGCCCAGGTTCAGGCCCGCCTCCAGCGCCGTGTCCACGCGCACGTTGAACCAGGATTCGATCGAGCGCGACATGAACTGCACCGACACGGTGTAGATCAGGGCGCCGGGCACCACGCCGATCAGCGCGAACGCCAGGGAAAAGCGGGCCGTCAGCCGCGCGCCGAACTGACGCCGGCGGATCTGCCGCGCCAGCCTCACGGTCAGCGCCACCACCCAGATGAAGAGCGCCAGCGCGAAAATGCCGTTCAGCACCAGCAGCGTGTCGTAGTAGCGCGCAAAGCGCGAGGCATTGCCGGTGGACCACGCCAGCAGCCCCAGCAATGCCAGGCCGCTTGCGGCGCCAACCATCAGGGCCAGCCGAAGCACAAGCCTCATGACGGGTCTTTCTCCTTGTCGCTGAGCACGAACGTGAAGTCCATCCACGGCGTCGACTGTACCCAGGAGCTGCTATTCAGGGCGTTGACCTGGAAGGGCCGCGGCAACAGCGACGTATCCAGGCGCAGGCGCAACTGGCCGCCGTACAGCACGCCCGCGTCAAAGTCGCCAGCGTCCGCCACCGGCCAGTTGCGGATGTGCCGGATGACCCCCATGGCGTCATCCAGCGAGGCGACCGGGAAGGTCAGTTCGCCCACGCCGACCCGCCATTGCCGGGTCAGGGCGTTGTAGATGATGCGCCAGGTGCGGGATGTATCGACCAGGGACTTGTCGAACCACCACCAGCGTTCGCGGTTGATGTTGAGATCAGCAGTTAGGTAGAGCGGAACACCGCGCTGGGCCGCGTCCCGCAGTTGCTGGTTCAGTTCGAACTCGATGTCCGCGTCGATTTCCAATTTGCCGTCGCGCACCGCCGGGCGAACTTCGGTGACTTTGGGTTCGGCCCCATGCGCCTGCCCGCCCGGCACAAGAGAAAGCAAGGCAGATGCGAGCAACAACCCGAGAATTAAGCGCGGAATAATGGACATACGGCACCGGAACTACGTCATGCCCCCTATTCTTGGCGATTCAGGACTGCTTGGCAAACAAGGCGTAGAAAAACCCGTCGCGCTGCGCCGCAGGTGTTGCATCGACCGCAACTGGCAGCAATTGGCCGGGCGCGTCCAGCCGCTGCGCCTCCGGATGGCGCTGCATGAACTCCAGCGCCTGGCGCGTGCCCTCGATCGGGAAGATCGAGCAGGTCACGTAGAGCAGCCGCCCGCCGGGCGCCACCGTGCGCCAGAGCGCGTCCAGGATGCTGGCCTGCAGGGTGGCCGTGCGGCGCACGTCGTTCTCGCGCCGCAGCCAGCGGATATCAGGATGGCGGCGCACGATGCCCGAGGCCGTGCAGGGCACGTCGGCCAGCACCGCGTCGAACGGCTTGCCGTCCCACCAGGCGTCCAGGTCCGCCGCATCCGCCGCTTTCAATTGGACACGGTCGCTTGCCAGGCCCAGCCGGTCCAGGTTCTGCCCGACGCGGGCCAACCGGTCGGCATCGGCATCCAGCGCCAGCAGGTCGATATCGGCCAGCTCCAGCAGGTGGGCGGTCTTGCCGCCGGGTGCCGAGCAGGCGTCCAGCACCCGCATGCCATCGGCGGGCGCCAGCAGCTCGGCCGCCAGCTGCGCGCCGGCGTCCTGCACCGACCACCAGCCCTCGGCAAAACCGGGCAATTGCGCCACCGGCTTGGGCGTGGCTAGCACCAGGCCGGACTGGCCCACGGGCTCGGCCGCCAGGCCCACGGCCTGGAAGGCGGCCAACACCTGTTCGCGGCTGGCGCGGCGGCGGTTGACGCGCAGCGTCAGCGGCGCTGGCAGGTTGGCCGCGGCCAGGATCTCGCGCCACTCGCGCGGGTAAGCCACGCTCAGCTGCTTGACCCACCAGCCGGGGTGGTTCCATTGGGCCTCGGGGCTATCCGCCACGGCAGCCTCGAGCGCCGCGCGCTCGCGCAGGAAACGGCGCAGGCAGGCGTTGAGCATGCCCTTATAGGAAGCCAGGGCGCGGCTGCGGGAGGCCGCCGTCACGGCCTGATCCACCACCGTGTGCGCCGCGTAGACCGGCATGCCCGGCAGGGCTGCCGCGGCGTCGCCCTCTTCCTTCAGCAGGGTCAGCGACACCAGCAGCAGCGATTCGAACAGCACGCTGGGATAGCGCTGCACCATCTCGCGGCCCACGGCGTCGGCCCAGCCCAGATAGCGCATCGCATGGAACGACACGGCCTGCGTGGCGGGCCGCAAGGACGATTCCACGCCGGCCAGCGCGTCCGTCAGGGAGCGGCCGTCCAGCACGCCCTCGACCACCTCCGCGCTGGAAAGCAGGACGGAGGACAGCGGAGGGGCCAGATTGGGGGAGTCGGAACGCGTGGACATGATGCAAATTCAGGAGATAAGACCGCTATGGTAGCCGGACCTGGACGAATGGCGGCCGTCACGGCACACTGGCCCCAGCCACGGAGCCCCTCATGACCCTCGCCACCCTGCTGCTCTTCATCCTGGCCTCGGCCGTCACCATCATCACGCCAGGCCCCACCGTCCTGCTCGCCATGAGCAACGGTTCGCGCCACGGCGTGCGCGCGGCCTGCTGGGGCATGGCCGGCGCGGTACTGGCCGACCTGGTCCTGATCGGCGCGGTGGCGTCGGGCCTGGGCGTGGTGCTGGCGGCGTCCGAAATCGCCTTCCAGCTCATCAAATGGGTGGGCGCGGCCTATCTGGCCTATCTGGGCTGGAAGATGCTGCGCTCGGACGCGGCGCTGGTCATGCCTGCCGCCCAGGCGGACGCCCGGCGTCCGGCCGGCCTGGCACTAGGCCTGCGCAGCTTCGCGGTGGCGCTGACCAACCCCAAGGCGCTGCTGTTCATGTCCGCCTTCCTGCCCCAGTTCATCAATCCGGCCGCCCCTCTGCTGGCGCAATACGCCGTGCTGGCCGGGGTCATGGCGCTGATGAACATCGCCGTGATGCTGGCCTATGCCGCGCTGGGCGCCCAGATGGTGCGCGCCTTCCAGGGCGCCGGCCTGCGCTGGCTGAACCGCGTCTGCGGGGGGCTGCTGATTGGGCTGGCGGGGACGCTGGCCTTGTACCGGCGCAGCGCGCCTTGAGCGGTTTTCCCCGCGGCGAGGCCGCCCGCTAGGCCCGCCCCAGCTGTCGCGACAAAAAGCTGCAGGTCGCCACCAGCAGCTTGGCGCACTCGGCCACGTTGCCCTCCATGCGGTGCTTGGGTCCGGCAACCGCCACGGCCAGCGTCTCGTTGTTGATGGTAAGCGTCGTCGCGACTGCCCACACGTCGTAGACGTTCTCGCCCCGGGTCACGAAATAGCCGTTCTTGCGGCTTTCCAGAATGTCCTGGATCAGCGCCGCATGCTCCGTCTTGGTCTCCGGCGTGATCGCGGCGAGTTGCTGGTCTTCCAGCCATGCGCGCAGCTCGCGCTCCTTCAGGGTGCCCAGGAAGGCCTTGCCGATGGAACTCGAATGCAGCGGCTTGAACTCCCCGGGCTTGGCCGAATAGCGGATGGAGTGCAGCCCCTCGATGACCTGCAGGTAGATCGCCGATTCGCCCAGGCGCTTGCCCAGGATCACGGTTTCGCGCGTGGAATCGCGCAGCCGCTCCAGGACCTGGGTGACGTGCTCGATGAACGGGTCTTTGGCCAGGATGTCGCTCGTCACGTCATACATGCGTTTGGTGGGATACAGCGTGCGCGGACGGTTCAGCGTGTACAGGTAGCCGCGCGCCGTCAGCGTCGAAACGATGGCATGGCAGGTGCTCTTGGGAATGCCGGCCGCCTCGGCCAGGTCGGTCAGCGATAAAGGCCGTTCGTTGGCCTGAAACGCTTCAAAGACGTCAAGCACACGCTCGACGCCGGTCACCGTGACTCCAGACATGGCGCTTCCTTCATGGAAAGTGGGATAGCCGAAATTCAGCCCGCTGAATAAATCCGATAAATCCGTTCCGTTCCCGATTTGCCGCAGGATTTTGTTCGTAATACCGAACAACTGTCCTTGTTCCCGAATATTTTGCTTCATACCATCCTCAGCACGCAATACACCTCGACGGAGATCAGAAAGCGTGCAGACGAACAAGGACATCGCGGTAGAGGAGCGCGCAGGCGGCGAAGTGTGGGTCACCATCGAGCGGCCGCACAAGCACAACGCGCTTGCCCGCACGGTGCTCACCGAACTCGGCCAGGCAGTGCTGGCGTTGGGCGCGCGCAAGGATACGCGCTTCGTCGTGCTGACCGGCGCCGGCGACCGGTTCTTCGCGGCGGGCGGCGATCTGGTGGAACTGGCCGACGTGCGCGAAGAAGCCGCAGCCATCGACATGGCCGAACAATCCCGCGCCGCGCTGGACGCAGTGCGCAACTGCCCTGTACCGGTGCTGGCCTACCTGAACGGCGACGCGATCGGCGGCGGCGCCGAGCTGGCCCTGGCCTGCGACATGCGCATGCTGGCCAGCCACGCGCACATCGGCTTCATCCAGGCGCGTCTGGCCATCTCGTCCGTGTGGGGCGGCGGCGTCGATCTGTGCCAATTGGCCGGCGGCGCCCGCGCCATGCGCATGATGAGCCGCGGCGAACTGATAGACGCGCCGCTGGCGTTGGACTGGGGCCTGGCCGACGCCATCGGCTCCGACGGGCCAGCGGGCGCGGACATGCAGGCCTTCCTCAAGCCGCTGCGACTCTGCGCGCCGCAGGTACTGCGGGCCATCAAGGCGCAAACCGCGGCCTGGCGCCAAGGCGCATCGTACGAGGCGCGCCGCGCCGTCGAACGGCAGCACGCGATCGGCACCTGGCTGCATGAGGATCACTGGCGCGCGTCCGACGCGTTTCTTGCGAGGAGTGCCAAATGAGCGCCGACCAGAATCGCGAACCGCGCGACATGGAACCGCAACTGAGTTCCACCAGCCCCAGCGGCATCGAAGTCCCCACCAGCGTCGGCGCGGACGCGGTCGATCCCGCCCGCATCGGCGCGCCCGGCGAGTATCCCTACACGCGGGGGATCTTTCCCGACGGCTATCAAGGCCGCCTCTGGACCATACGCCAGTACTCCGGCTTCGGCACCGCGGAAGAATCCAACGAACGCTACAAGTTCTTGCTGGAAAAAGGGCAGACCGGCCTGTCCGTCGCGCTGGACCTGCCCACGCAGTGCGGCCTGGATCCGGTACACCCGATGGCGCGTCCGGAGATCGGCAAGGTGGGGGTATCGCTCTCCAACCTGAGCGAGGCCGAGATCCTGTTCAAGGACCTGGACCTGTCGAAGATCTCGACCTCGTTCACGATCAACGGCACGGCCGCCATCATCTACGCCATGTATCTGGCCGTGGCGGACAAGCAGAACGTTCCGCGCGAAAAGCTCACCGGCACCATCCAGAACGACATCCTCAAAGAGTACGTGGCGCGTGGCACCTGGATCTTCCCGGTGCGCCCTTCGATGCGGCTGATCGCGGATTCGATCCTGTATTCCAACGAGGTCTCCCCGCGCTTCAATCCCATCAGCATCGCAGGCGCGCACGTGCGCGACGCCGGTTCCACGGCGGCCGAGGAAATGGCCTACACCTTGGCCAATGGCCTGGCCTACGTGGAGGAGCTGCGCGCGCGCGGCGGAGACGTCGAGAAGTTCGCCAAGCGCCTGTCGTTCTTCTTTTACGTCCACATGGACTTCTTCGACGAGATCGCCAAGTTCCGCGCCGGCCGCAGGCTCTGGGCCCGCCTGATGAAGGAACGCTACGGCGTGAAGGACCCGAAAGCGCAGCACTTCCGCTTCGGCGTGGTGTGCGGCGGGTCCTCACTGGTGGCGCCCCAGCCCTACAACAACGTCGTGCGCGTGGCGGTGGAAACCATGGCTGCCGTGCTGGGCGGCGCGCAATCCATCTTCACCTGCGCCTTCGACGAGGCGTTCCAGATCCCCACCGAATTCTCGGCCGAGCTGGCCGTGCGCACGCAACAGATCATTGCTTTCGAGAGCGGCATAGGCCGCACGGTCGACCCCTTGGGCGGCAGCTATTTCCTGGAGCAGCACACCGACCGGATGGAAGCGCAAATCACCAAGGTGATGGACGAAATCGACGCCTACGGCGGCGTGATTCCAGCCATCGAGGATGGCTGGATCCAGCTGCGCCTGGCCGAGCGCGGCCTGGAGCGCAAACTCAACACCGATTCCGGCCACAACGCGATCATCGGCCAGAACTACTTCAGGAAGGCGGACGAAGAGATCAAGGTCGGCGAGGTCTTCAAGCTGGATCCGACCGTGGCCGAGCGCGCGCTCGAAAAGTACCAACGGGTACTGGACACGCGCCGCCAATCCGAGGTCGACCGCGCGCTGTCCCGGCTTTCCGCCGTGGCCGCCAAGGACAACGAGAACATCATGCCCTACCTCGTGGAGTGCTGCCACGCCTACGCCACCGTGGGCGAAATGGTGGAGCGCCTGAAGGAAAAGTGGGGCGAATTCAAGGAGCCGGTGAATCTATGAGCGCCCAACAGACCTCTGCCGCCCTGGCGGCCAAGCGTATCCTGATCGGCAAGCCCGGCCTGGACGGCCACGATATCGGCGCCAAGATCGTCGCGCTGACACTGCGCAACGCAGGCGCGGAAGTCATCTACACCGGCCTGCGCCGCAGCCCGCTGCAGATCGCGCAGGTCGCGGTGGACGAAGGCGTGGACGCGGTCGGCCTGAGCATCCTGTCCGGCAGCCACCGAGAGCTGGTCGCCGAGGTCATGGCGCAGCTGCGTGAACTGCGGGCGCACGGCGTGAAGGTCTTCGTGGGCGGCACCATTCCCGCCGAAGACTGGCCCTACCTGAAAGAACTGGGCGTGGCGGCGATCTTCACCGCAGACATGCCGCTGGACGACATGGTCCGGGCCCTGGCGCAGAGCCTGTCATGAACGCGCCGCTCGCGGGGATCCGGATCGTCGAAGTCGGCCACATGCTGGCCGGCCCCTATTGCGGCCTGATGCTGGCCGACATGGGCGCCGAGGTCATCAAGATCGAAACGCCCGAAGGCGATATCGGTCGCAGCGTCAGCCCCCATTTCGTGGGCCCGCACAACGCCTACTTCGCCAGCCTGAACCGCAACAAGAAGAGCGTGGTGCTCGACCTGGCCGGCGACGAGGGTCGCGCGGCGCTGGGGCGCATCGTCGAAACCTCGCACGCGCTGGTGACCAACCTGCGGCCTTCGGCCATCCGCAAGCTCGGCCTCACCTACGACGCGCTGCGGCGCTGGAACGAACGGCTGGTCTGCGTGGCGTTGACCGGTTATGGACTGGACGGCCCCTACGCGGACAATCCCGCCTACGACTATGTCATCCAGGCGATGACGGGCGTCATGGCGTTGACCGGCGACCCCGACGCGCCGCCCACCAAGGCCGGCTATTCGGCGGTCGACAACTCCGCCGGCCTGGTGGCCGCGGTAGGACTGCTGGCCAAGATCGTGCAGGGCCAGGGCGGCCAGGTCGACGTGGCGATGTACGACGTCATGCTCTCGCAGCTCAACTACCTGGCAGGCGCGGCGCTGAACGCGGGCGAAACCATAGAGCGCCTGGCGGACTCCTCGCACCCCTATGTAGTGCCGGCGCAGATTTTCGCGACGGCGAACGGCTGGCTCACGCTGTTCATCACCCACGACAAATTCTGGCAGACCTTCTGCGGCGAGATCGGTCGCCCCGAATGGATCGCGGACCCGAAGTTCGCCACCATGGCGGGACGCCGCAAGCACAGGGCCGAGGTCATCGCCGCCATCGCGCAAGTGCTGCGCCAGGCGCCCGCCAGCGCGTGGGTGCGCCGCCTGAGCCCGCTGGGCGTGGTGGTGGCCGAGGTCGGCACCTTGAATGCGGCGCTTTCCAGCGACATCACCGCTGCCCGCGAACTGGTCGTGGCACTGGGCGATGGCCGCCTGCCGCTGCAGGCCGTGGCCAGCCCGATCCGCTTCCAGGGGTATGCCCCCGCCTATGGCTTGCCCCCGCTGCTGGACGAGCACGGCGACGAAGTGCTGGGCAGGGTCAGGACATGAGCGCCCCGCCCCTGGACCGCTGGGCGCTGAGCCGCGCGCTCACGCGCATGGCCAACGCCGACGCTGCTGAAGTTGCGCGCTTCGCGCTGCGCGACGCGACGTCGCACGCCGCCCGGCGGATCGGCATCACAGGAGCTCCCGGCGCCGGCAAGAGCACCCTGGTCGGACACCTGGCGCTGGAACGCGCGCCGCAGGGACGGCTGGGCGTGCTGGCCGTCGATCCGAGCAGCCCGAAGAGCGGCGGCGCCATCCTGGGCGACCGCGTGCGCATGGACGACCTGGCCGGCATCGGCGACTTGTACATCCGCTCGCTGGGTTCGCGCCGCACTTGCGACGGGCTGGCCGACAACCTGCCCGAGATGCTCGACATCATGGACGAGTTCGGTTTCGACGAAGTGCTTCTGGAGACGGTCGGCATCGGCCAGGCCGAGTATGCAGCCCGTGCGCAAGTCGACACGCTGGTGCTGGTCCTGCTGCCCGAAAGCGGCGACATGGTCCAGGCCATGAAGGCCGGCATCATGGAAATGGCCGACATCTACGTCGTGAACAAGGCGGACCTGCCGGGCGCGAAAAGAATGGCCACCGACATACAGCGCATCGCCGCTGTGAACCGGCAACCGGAGGGAGCGTGGCGCGCGCCGGTGCTGCTGGCCTCGTCCACGCAACCGGACTCGATCCGGGCGCTATCGGAAGCCATAGACCGGCATCAAGCCTGGCGCGCCACCGACCCGGCACGGCGCCAGCGCCTGCGCGCCGAGCGGCTGCGCTACCGGCTGCGGCGCATGCTCGAAATGCGCATCGCACATGCCATCTCGCACGCGGACGATGGCTTGTTCGACGCCCCACTACGCCAGCAGATGAGCCGGATACTCGCCGCAGCCGGCGCCACGCTCGATTCTTGACCCCCGGGGACCCGTCATGCTCACACGCCTGTTCGCATCGCTGTTGACCGCCGTCTGCATCGCCGCGCCGGCTGCGGGCGCGGACGCCGCATTTCCAGACAAGCCTGTCAGGATCATCGTCCCGCAGACGCCGGGCGGCGCCTCCGATGTGCTGGCCCGCATCATCGGCCAGAAGCTCACGGCCAAATGGGGCCAACCAGTAGTGGTGGAAAACCACGCCGGCGCGGGCGGCAATGTGGGTATGGAACTGGTCGTGCGCGCCGCGCCCGACGGCTACACCCTGCTGATGAGCTACGTCGGCACCCAAGCCATCAACGGCGCGCTGTACCGCAAGCTTTCCTTTGATCCTGTCCGGGATTTCGCGCCGGTCGCCACGCTGGCCACCCTGCCCTTCGTGATGGTGACCCGGGCGGACTCGCCGTTCAAGACCGTTGCCGCGGTCGTGGCTGCCGCGCGCACGTCGCACATCACCTACGGCTCGGCCGGCAATGGCTCCGTCAATCACCTGCTGGGGGAGATGTTCAACGCCGCCACCGGCGTCAAGCTCACGCACATTCCCTACCGGGGCGCGGCGCCGGCGCTGCAGGACTTGATGGGAGGACGGATCCAGGTGGTGTTCACCAGCCTGCCCTCCGTCATCGGCGCCCTCAAGAGTGCCACCCTTTATCCGATTGCCGTCACCAGCGCGCGCCCCGCCGCCGCATTCGACAGCATTCCAACCATCGCGCAGGCCGGGTTCAAGGACTTCGACGTCAATCCGTGGTTCGGCCTCATGGCCCCCGGACGCACGCCCCCCGCGTTGATCCAAAAGATCAATAGCGACGTGAACGACATCCTGCGCACGCCGGAAGTCGCGGCCAGCTTCGCAGCGCAGGGCGCCGAACCCTACATCACGCAGCCGGATGAGTTCGCGGAGATCCTGCGGGTCGATGCCCTGAAGTGGGGCGAAGTGGTGCGCGCCTCCGGCGCGCAAGTGGATTGATCCATGTCGCGCGCGCTGATCCGGTCGTTGAAGAAGACGCAGCGCCTGGGAGCGCATGCCCAGGCATCGACCGCGCAGCGGCAGGACGCGCGTTCGGCCGCGCAATCGCTGTTGCAACGCAGTGTGAGATTCAAGCATGACCGCCTGGCCGTCCTGCGGCTGGCGAACGCGGTACAGCTGGGCGCCAACGTCGACGAGACGCTGTGGGATTACTGCCTTGCGGTAGCAAGCAATTTGGCGGACCCGACGCAGTTGCAGAAGGTCCTGGCGCTGCGCCGCGGCGCGACGGACCAGCCGACCGGCGGCACAACGCCGGCGGAACCGAACCCCAGGAGACAGGCATGAGAACTTCTTCCTATCGCTGTTCGTTGCGCAAGCTTCCGTCGCCAGGCCGCCGCGTCATGGCGTCCCTGTTCTGCCTCGCGTCCTGTGCCCCCGCCTGGGCCCTGGCAAGCGGCGACGTCATCAAGATCGGCGTGCTGGCCGACATGTCGGGCATCTATTCGGACATGGGCGGCGCCGGCATCACCGAGGCGGTCAGGATGGCCATTGCCGATTTCGGCGGCCAGGTCCACGGCAAGAAGATCGAGGTCGTCACGTCCAATCATTCGGCCAAGCCCGACGTCGCGGCGACCGCGGCGCGCGGCTGGTTCGACACCCAAGGGGTGGACATGATCATCAGCGGCCCCAGCTCGGGCACCAGCCTGGCCATCGCCACGGTCGCGGCGGAAAAAAAGAAGATCGTCATCGTCACGGGCGGCGTCGCCGCCCAGCTGACCAACGAGGAATGCTCGCCGTACACGGTCCACTACCTCTATGACACGGTGGCCCTGGCCCGCGGCACCGGCACCGCCATGACGCGGCAAGGCGGCAAGACCTGGTACTTCCTGACCGTCGACTACGCCTTCGGCAAGTCGCTGGAGAAAGAGACCACGGAGGTCGTCAAGGCCAATGGCGGCAGCGTGCTGGGCAGCGTGCGCCATCCCCTGTCCACCCCCGATTTCTCGTCCTTCCTGTTGCAGGCCAAAGCCTCGGGCGCGCAAGTCCTGGGACTGGCCAACGGCGGCGCCGACACCATCAACTCCGTCAAGGCCGCGAGCGAGTTCGGCCTGTCTTCGTCGATGAAACTGGCGGGTTTGATGCTGTTCATCACCGACGTGCATGCGCTGGGGCTGGAGCAGACCCGCGGCATCAACCTGACCGAAGCCTGGTACTGGGACTCGGACGATAAATCGCGCGCCTGGGCCGCCCGCTTCCAGCAGAAGATGAACAAGATGCCCACCAGCATGCAGGCAGCCAGCTACTCGGCCACGCTGCACTATCTGCAGGCTGTCCAGCACGCGGCCACCAGCCAGGCCGAGGACGTGATGGCGCAGATGCGGAAAGAGAAAATCAACGACATGTACACGCAAAACGGCTACATCCGGGAGGACGGCCGCATGGTCCACGATCTGCGGCTCATGGAGATCAAGAGCCCGGCCGAATCCAAGGGGCCTTGGGACTATTACAAGCAGGTGCAGATGATTCCCGGAGAGCAGGCGTTTGCCTCCAAGGCGGAATCCAAGTGCAAGTTCTGGAACTGATGAAAACGCCGTCCGAGTGTTTGAAGACCAGAGTGGTTTGGTAACTACCAATACATCAAGGAGACATGGATCATGACTACTTCAGTGAATCAGGTAAGCGCTTCGGAAAACGTCAGGCAAGCCATCGAAAGCGGTAAGGGCCTGCCAATTCTCGACGTCGGCCCCTATCTGGCCGGCGAACCCGGCGCGCTCGAACAGTTGGCGGCCGACGTGCGTTGGATCCAGGAAAACCTGGGCTTCTTCGCCATCGTCAACCATGGCATTCCGCAGGAACTCATCGACGAATCATTCCGCCAGACCGCCCAGCTCTTCGAGATCCCGATGGAAGAAAAGCTCAGGCACCGGGTCGGCTTCCACCACCAGGGCTATCTGCCGCCCAAGGCATCGATCCTGCAATCGACCGCCATCAAAGAGAAGATCGCGCTCAATACCAAGAAGGACACCAATGCCGCGTGGCTCTTCATGCGCAACCGCACGGCCGACGATCCCAAGGTCGTCGCCAATGTGCGGCACCGCGGCCTGAACCAATGGCCCGAAAGCCTGCCAGAATTCCGCAAGACGCTGTTCACCTACCAGACCTCCATGGAGGCGCTCGCGACCAAGCTGCTGCCGATCTATGCGCGGGCGCTGGATCTCCCGGCCGAGTATTTCAACGACATGTTCAAGGCACCCGAGTACTACCAGCGCTGCGCTTACTACCATCCGGAAGAACGCATGGAGGAAGGCCAGTACGCCCTGGCCCCGCACTCCGACGGCAGCTTCCTGACGCTGCTGCCGATGACGCCGGTGCCGGGCCTGCAGGTCATGACGCCTTCCAAGGAATGGCTCAACGTGACCTACGTCAAGGACGCGCTGATCGTGAACACCGGCCAGGTCCTCAACCGCCTGTCCAATGACCGCTTCATCGCCACCCCGCACCGCGTGGTCAATCCGCCGATGAAGCGCTACGCGCTCACGTTCTTCTTCTACCCCGACGACGACGCCAACGTCGGCCCCATCCCGGCCTGTGTCAAACCGGGCGAAAAGGCCAAGTACGACTCCCGCTCCTTCTACGACTTCTTCGTGCCCTACCTGGACGATCTGTACCACTACAACGATCCCAAGTTCATGAGCGAAGTCGAGCCCGAAGGCATCCGTTCGCAAGCCTGACGGCGTGCGGCTGCGGGCGGCAGCGCCTTCGAGGCCGCTGCCGCCGTCTCAACATCAAGGAGCGGCGCGTGAACAAATTGTTGATCGACGGCCGGTGGGTCGATGCGCTCGACGGCGAAACAATAGATGTCATCGATCCCTGCAGCGGGGAGGCCTTCACGCGGATCGCGCGCGGCCGGGCGGCGGACGTGGACCTGGCGGTCGCGGCGGCGCGGCGGGCGGTGGAAGGCGCCTGGGGCAGCATGACGGCGACCGAACGCGGCCGGATCCTGCAACGCCTGGGCCAACTCATCCTGGACCATGGCGAAGAACTGGCCGACCTGGAAGCGCGCGACACCGGCAAGCCCATGTCCGTGGCGCGCGCGGACGCCGGGGCCGTGGCCCGCTACTTCGAGTTCTACGGCGGCGCGGCCGACAAGGTACACGGGCAGACCATTCCTTACCTGTCCGGCTACAACGTCAGCGTGGTCCGCATTCCGCATGGCGTCACGGCCCACATCATTCCCTGGAACTATCCCGCGCAAATGATGGGACGCACGCTGGCGCCGGCCTTGGCCATGGGCAACGCGGCGGTGGTCAAACCCTCCGAGGATGCCTGCCTGACCGTCCTGAAGCTGGGCGAGCTGGCGCTGCAAGCCGGCCTTCCGCCTGGCGCGCTCAACATCGTGACGGGCTATGGCGCGGAAGCCGGCGCGGCGCTGACCGCGCACCCCGGCATCAACTTCGCGACCTTCACCGGGTCCCCGGAAGTCGGCATCCAGGTCCAGCAAGCCACCGCGCGCAACCATGTGCCCTGCGTGTTGGAACTGGGCGGAAAATCGCCGCAAATCGTATTCGACGACGCGGACCTGGCGAAGGCCGCGCCCATCATCGTCCGGGCCATCGTCCAGAACGCGGGCCAGACCTGCTCCGCCGGCAGCCGCCTGTTGGTGCAACAGAGCATTCATGACCGCTTCGTCGATATCATCGCGACCCGCTACGCCGAGCTGAAGGCCGGCACGCCGCAGATGGATCTGGACTGCGGTCCGCTGATCAACGCGCGGCAACGCGACAAGGTGCAGGCCTTCATCGCCGAGGCTACCGCCATGGGCGTGCCGATGCTTGCGCAAGGCAACCTGGCGCCAGACCTGCCCGCCGGCGGGTACTTCGTCAAGCCGGCCTTGTTCGGCCCGGTCCCCCGTGAACACCGCCTGGCCTGCCAGGAAGTCTTTGGCCCGGTGCTTTCAGTCATGCCGTTCAGCGACGAGGACGACGCCGTCCGGCTGGCCAATGCGACGGACTACGGCCTGGTCGCGGGCGTCTGGACGGAGAACGGCAGCCGCCAGTCCCGCTTGGCGCAGCGTATCGCCAGCGGCCAGGTATTCATCAATTGCTACGGCGCGGGCGGCGGCGTGGAACTGCCCTTCGGCGGCGTCAAGAAAAGCGGCTACGGCCGCGAAAAGGGGTTTGTCGCCCTGGAAGAAATGAGTACGACCAAGACCATTGTTCAACACTACGCATAAGGAATGCCATCATGTCCGGATTGAGCAACAAGATCGCGATCGTCACGGGAGCGGGCAGCGGCTTCGGTGCCGCCATCGCCCGCGCCTATGCAAAGGCAAACGCCAAGGTCGTCCTCGCCGACCTCAATCTCGAAGCCGCCCAGCGGGTCGCCAAGGAGCTTGGCGAAAACGGCAGCGCCGTCGCCTGCGACGTCAGCAACGGCGACCAGGTGCAGGCTATGGTGCGCCATTGCGTGGCACGTTTCGGCGCGCCCGACGTGGTGATCAACAACGCCGGCACCACGCACCGCAACCAGCCCATGCTGGATGTGGACGAAGCGACCTTCGACCGCGTTTTCGCGGTCAACGTGAAGTCGATCTATCTCATGGCACAGGCGGTCATTCCCCTGATGCGGGAGAAGAAGGACGGCGTGATCATCAATGTAGGCTCGGTGGGCGCCATCCGGCCGCGTCCCGGCCTGACTTGGTACAACAGTTCGAAGGGCGCGGTCAGGGTCATGACCAAGTCGATGGCCGCCGAACTCGCCTCGGACGGCATCCGCGTCAATCTCATTTCGCCGGTCATGGCGCCCACTGGGCTGCTCAACGACTTCATGGGCGTGGCCGACAATGCCGAAAACCGGGCCCGCTTCGTGTCGACGATACCGCTGGGCCGGATGTGCGATCCCGACGACGTGGCGAACGTGGCCGTATTCCTGGCCAGCGCCGAAGCGCGCTTCCTGACCGGCGTCGAAGTCCCGGTCGACGGCGGACGTTCCATCTAAGACAAGGGGCGCGGCCCCGTCAGACGCTTGCGCGCGCCGCGCGCGGCCCGACCCAGGAAGGAAACCATGGCCAACCGCTTATCCGTCATCGCCACCCGCACCGGCGATGACGGCACCACCGGACTGGGCGACGGCTCGCGCACGCCCAAGGACGCCCCTCGCATCGCCGCCTTGGGCGATGTGGACGAACTGAATAGCGTCATCGGCGTATTGCTTGCCGAAAATCTGCCCGACGACGTCGCGGCGGATCTGCACGTCATCCAGAACGACCTGTTCGACATGGGCGCCGAGCTCTGCATCCCCGGGCATCGCGCGCTGGACGAGGCACAGATCGCCCATCTGGACCGCCGCCTGGCGCACTATAACGCCGCCCTGCCGCCCCTGAAGGAATTCATTCTGCCCGGCGGCTCGCGCGCATCGGCGCAATTCCACATGGCCCGCACCGTCTGCCGCCGCGCCGAACGCGCGGTAGTGGCGCTGGCGCGCACCGGCAGTCTCAACCCGACGGTGCGCCAGTACCTCAACCGGCTTTCGGATCTGATGTTCGTGCTGGCTCGCGACGCGAACCGGCGGCTGGGCTTGTCAGATGTGTATTGGAGCAGTCAGCATTCGCGATCGACTTGACCTTCTCGCAGAGTGAAGGTGTCCACCGCCGGGCAAGGAGGTGCGCCATGGTCCATCAAGTCTCGGCCCTGCCGCACCTGGCCTACGGCAATGCCGTATAATTAAAAATTCGCCTTCGCCCCCAATCATGGTGCGACGGCATGACCCCCTGGGACGCCGCACAGGCGCCCGACTTTTGAAGAGCCATGAAGAATGCTGCCCCGACGGCGCGCAGCGCACCGTGGCAGGCGTCGCATATCAGCGAAGCACGCAATCGCGTGGGCCTGCCGCAAACGGATTTCGCTGAGCTGCTGGGCGTGAGCGTGCGCACGCTGCAAGATTGGGAGCAAGGACGGCGCACCCCCTCGGGTGCGGCAAAGACCCTGCTACAGGTAGCAATGCTGCACCCCGAGACCCTGCGAGAGCTGCCCCCGTGGCCCGCCAACGAACACGCTGAATCTTGAGGCCAGCCGCCCCGGCCTCGCCCGACATGAAAAACACATCCGCCGCGCGACACGCTTGCCGCGCGTTTTTTTGGTGAACGACATTGGAAATCCTCGAAACCTCCCGGCCTGGCAAGGGCCCCGGCAAGGCCAACAGCGCTGACGCGAACGCGTCCGCCACCTCCGCCCTGGCCGACACTATCGCCGCGGCCAACGCCGACGGCCGAACCCCGCGCGTGGGCTTCGTATCCCTGGGCTGTCCCAAAGCCCTGGTCGACTCCGAACGCATCCTGACCCAGCTGCGGACCGAAGGGTACGTCGTCACGCCCGAGTACAACGATGCCGACGTGGTCGTGGTCAATACCTGCGGCTTCATCGACAGCGCCAAGGCGGAATCGCTGGAGGCCATCGGCGAAGCCCTGGCCGAGAACGGCAAGGTCATCGTGACCGGCTGCATGGGCGTCGAGGAATCGGTGATCCGCGACGTGCACCCCAGCGTGCTGGCCGTGACCGGCCCGCAGCAATACGAAGAGGTGGTGCGCGCGGTGCACCAGGCCGCGCCGCCCAAGAAGGACCACAACCCCTATCTGGACCTGGTGCCGCCGCAAGGCATCAAGCTCACGCCGCGCCACTACGCCTATCTGAAGATCTCGGAAGGCTGTAATCACCGCTGCAGCTTCTGCATCATCCCGTCGATGCGCGGCGACCTGGTCAGCCGGCCGGTGGGTGACGTGCTGAGCGAAGCCGAGCGCCTGGTCAAGGCGGGCGTGAAGGAATTGCTGGTGATCTCGCAAGACACCAGCGCCTATGGCGTGGACATGAAGTACCGCAGCGGTTTCTGGAACGGCCGTCCGGTAAAGACCCGCATGACCGAACTCTGTATGGCCTTGTCCGAGATGGGCGTGTGGACGCGCCTGCACTACGTGTATCCGTACCCGCACGTGGACGAAGTCATTCCGCTGATGGCCGAGGGCAAGATCCTGCCCTACCTGGACATTCCGTTCCAGCACGCCAGCCCGCGCATCCTGAAGGCCATGAAGCGCCCGGCCTTCGAGGACAAGACCCTGGCCCGCATCAAGCGCTGGCGCGAGATCTGCCCGGATCTGACGATACGCTCGACCTTCATTGTCGGCTTCCCCGGGGAAACCGAGGAAGACTTCCAGTACCTGCTGGACTGGATGCAGGAAGCGCAGCTGGACCGCGTGGGCTGTTTCCAGTATTCGCCGGTGGAAGGCGCACCCGCGAACCTGCTGGACAATCCGGTGCCGGACGAGGTCAAGCAGGAACGTTGGGAACGCTTCATGGAGCTGCAGCAATCGATCTCCAGCGCCCGCCTGGCCAGGAAGGTGGGCCGCGAGATCGACGTGCTGATCGACGAAGTGGACGAAGACGGCGCCGTGGGCCGCAGCAGCGCCGACGCGCCGGAGATCGACGGCTGCGTCTACGTCAGCTCGGACAAGCCCCTGAAGGCGGGCGACCTGGTGCGCGTGCGCGTCACCGATTCCGACGAATACGACCTCTGGGCCGACGCGATCTGAGCCCGGTCCCGCGCGCGGCGCCCGCCGCGTGCTGGGCTCAAGCTTCCAGCAGCTTGAGCCCAGCCACCCCGCCCACGATCATCGCAATGCACAGCAGGCGGGCGGCGGACGGCGAATCCCCGAACAGCATGATCCCCAGCACGGTGATGCCCACGGACCCGATGCCGGTCCAGATGGCATAGGCAGTGCCTGCGGGCAGTTGCTTCATAGCCAAGGTCAGCAAGAACACGCTGCCCAGCGCGGCCGCGATACCGATCACGCTGGGCCACAAACGCGTCCAGCCATCGGCATACTTCAAGGCCAGGGCCATCACGATTTCCACCGCGCTCGCGGCGACCAGAATCAACCAGGCCATTGCGGCCTCCTGCCAGGACTAGGGAACGGCTAGCTTAGAGACTATAGTTACCGCACGACAAGTACGCACCTTTTGGTAACTATGAAAAAGCCATCCGCCTCCACGCCCGCGGGCGACGTGTTCGACGCCGCCTGTCCGTCGCGCCGCGCCCTGGAACTGATCGCCGGCAAATGGGTGCCGCTGATCCTGCCTGCGCTGGAGCATGGCCCCATGCGCAACAACGAGCTGCTGCGCAGGCTGGACGGGATTTCGCAAAAGGTCATGACGCAGACGCTCAAGGAACTGGAGCGCCACGGCCTGGTGCTGCGCGAGGACCTGGGCACCGTGCCGCCTCACGTGAACTACCGGCTGAGCGAACTGGGCCAGTCCCTGAACGTGGCCCTGATCGCGCTGGACCGGTGGGCCGAGACCCATCATGCGGCGCTGGACACGGCCGCGCGCCGCCACGATGCCCGGGCGGCGCGCCGCGCCCGCTAGCGCTTGGCCAGGAAGTCCGACATGTCGTCGGCGTGCTCTTCCTCCACCGCCAGGATTTCCTCCAGCAGGCGGCGCGTGGTGGTGTCCTGTTCGCCGATGTACTCGATCATCTGGCGGTAGCTGTCGATGGCGATGCGCTCGGCGATCAGGTTCTCCTTGATCATGTCCTCCAGCGAGGTGCCTTCGACGTACTCAGAATGGCTGCGCTCCAACAGACCCTTGGGCGACAGGTCGGGCTCGCCGCCCAGCTGCACGATGCGTTCCGAGAGCCGGTCGGCATGGTCCTGTTCCTGCGTGGCGTGCTCGGCGAATTCCGCGGCCACGGGCTCGGCGTTCAGTCCGCGGGCCATGAAGTAATGGCGCTTGTAGCGCAGCACACAGACGATCTCGGTAGCCAACGCTTCATTCAGCAGCTTCAACACGGTCTGGCGGTCGGCGCGATAAGTGTCGGTCACGGCGCCGGACTCGATGTCCTTGCGCGCCTTGGCGCGTATGGCCTTCACGTCCATGTCGAACGGGCGGCTCGCCTGCGCGTGGGTACGGGTTGCTTGTTCCATATCGTGGCTCCTCTTGGTTAAGTGAAAGCACTGCGACACTGGGCTTCCAGTCTCTCCGTACAACCCAGTCTACCGATCGTGGCCGAACATGCTGTGTCCAAACATTGCCTGCGCCCCCCAAAATTGCCCGGCGAAACCGGTTTTCGAACCTTGCGTAAACTATGGGCTTCCCGAAAACCCGTGACGCAATCTGTAACGGGATAGGCATCACCCGAAGATCTATGACTCTGAAGAACATTTGCGTGTATTGCGGCTCGAACCCGGGCGCCCGGCCGGATTACATCGAGCAGGCCCGCGTGCTGGCCCGCGAACTGGTGCGGCGCGATCTGGGACTGGTGTACGGCGGCTCGGTCGTGGGCATCATGGGCGTGGTGGCCAATGAGGTGTTGGCCGCCGGCGGCCGCGTGATCGGCGTGATCCCGGAACTGCTGATGAAGAAGGAACAGGCGCACCGCGGCCTGACCGAACTGCACCTGGTGCAGAGCATGCACGAGCGCAAGGCCATGATGATGGAAAAGGCCGACGGCTTCATCGCGCTGCCAGGCGGCGCGGGCACGCTGGAAGAGTTCTTCGAAGTCTGGACCTGGGCCCAGCTGAACATGCACCAGAAGCCCTGCGGCCTGTTGAACATTGCCGGCTACTACGACGCGCTGGTCCAGTTCGTGGACCACGCGGTCGAGGAAGAATTCATCCGCCCCCAGCATCGCGACATGCTGGTGGTGGAAGAGGACCCTGCTTTGCTGCTGGACCGCTACGCCATGTACGAACCGCCCAATGTCTCGAAGTGGTTCGAACAGATCAAGGCCTGAGGCCATCCATTCACCAGACCACAACGGAAGCCCCGCAATGCCCACCCATGCGTTGACTCCCGCCAGTACCGAATCCGTCCTGCGCGACTACTTTCACGCCAAGGACGAGAACCGCCCGCACTACATGGCGCGCGCGTTCGCGCCGGACGCCGTGCTGAAGATGGCCTTGCGCACGCAGGCCATCGCCTTTCCGCCCGAGTCGCACGGCCTGGCCGCCATCACCGATACGCTGGTGCGCAAGTTCGGCCAGACCTACGACAACGTCTACACGTTCTACCTGGCGCGGCCCGAGGCTGGCGCGCGCCTGCCCGACTATCAGTGCGACTGGATCGTGGGCATGACGGAAAAGGCCACGGGCAACGTCCGCGTGGGCTGTGGCCGCTATGACTGGGAATTCCAGCCCGAGCCCTATCGCGCCAGCAACCTCGTCATCACCATCGAAACCATGGTGACGCTGCCCGCGCACGACACCGAAGCGGTGTTCGGATGGCTGCTGGGCCTGGACTATCCCTGGGCCAGCGCCGCCCGCGTCGTGGCCGGCGCGCCGCCGCTCGAAGGCCTGGCTCCCGTCGTGCACTATCTGCTGCATCCGAACGGCGCCTAGGGTCGGTACACGGCCATTTCAGCATCAACAGGCTCTAGAGATCCGCGACTTGAAATACGACATCGCTGCTTTTGATTTTGATGGAACCCTGGCGGACACCATGCCATGGTTCAACTCCATCCTGAATACGGTGGCCGACAAATATGGCTTCCGCAAGATCGACGCCTCCGAACGCGACCAGCTGCGCCATCGCGATGCCGCCGAGATCCTCAAGTTTCTCGGCATCCCGCTGTGGAAGCTGCCCGCCATCATGGCCCATGTGCGCACGCTGATGCAGGAAATCGACCCCAGCGTGCACCTGTTCGACGGCATTCCCGACGCGCTGGCGCGCCTGAAGGCGGGCGGGCTGCGGCTGGCGGTGGTCAGCTCGAACTCCATCGAGAACGTGCAGCGCGTGCTGGGCGCGGAAACCGCCGCCCTGTTCGACAACTACGAATGCGGCACCGACCTGTTCGGCAAGTCCGCCAAGATCGACCGCCTGCTCAAGCAGCACGGCACCGCCCCCGAGCGCTTTCTGCTGGTGGGCGACGAAATGCGCGACATCGACGCCGCCCGCAAGGCGGGTGTGCGCGTGGGCTCCGTCGCCTGGGGCTATAACCATGTCGAGGCGCTGCGCGAACGCGGCCCCGACGAGCTGTTCTTGACCGTTGCCGACCTGCCAGCCGCGCTGGCCTGAACCTGGGACCTCACTGCCATGCATATCGACCCCGCCCACCTGGTTACTGACGCGGACGCCCTGCAAGCGCTGTACGGCTCGCCTGGCGAAGCCTCGATCAAAAAGGAAGTGGACCATGTGCATCCGCACTACCGCGCCTTCATCGAAACCGCGCCGTTCGCGATGCTGGCGACCGCGGGTCCCGATGGCCTGGACGCCTCGCCGCGCGGCGACCCCGCGGGCTTTGTAGTGGTGGAGGACGAAAAGACGCTGCTGCTGCCGGACCGCCGCGGCAACAATCGCATCGACAGCTTGCGCAACATCCTGGCCGACCCGCGGGTCGCGTTGCTGTTCCTCGTGCCTGGCGTGGGCGAAACCCTGCGCGTCAACGGCGCGGCGCGCATCAGCGTGGACCCCGCCCTGCTCGCCCGCTTCGAGATGGACGGCAGGCTGCCGCGCTCGGTGCTCGTCGTCGACGTGCACACCGTGTATTTCCAGTGTTCGCGCGCCCTGCTGCGCTCCAAGCTGTGGGATCCCGCTACCCAGGTGCCGCGCAGCGCCTTGCCCAGCGCCGGCCGCATCCTGTCGGACCTGACGGCAGGCACCTTCGACGGCGTCACCTACGACCGCGATCTACCCGCCCGCGTGGCCAGCACCTTGTATTGAAAGCGAGTTCCGGGGCGGCTCGGCCCCGGTGTTGTCAGGCCGGCTGCCAGCCGCGCGCGAACACGTCCACGGGCTGGCGCTTGCCGCCCGCCTTCTGCAATTCCAGCAGGCGCAGCACGCCGTTGCCGGTGGCGATGTCGATGCCTGAGACATCGGCCCGCAGCACGCTGCCGGGCGCAGCCGTCGTGGCCTGATCCAGCGCCTGCGCGCGCCACACCTTCACCGGGTCTGCCAGGCCGGGCAGGCGGATGCTGGCGCCCGGCACGGGATTGAAGGCGCGCACGCGGCGCGCCAGCAGTTCCGCTGGCTGCGTGCAATCCAGCGCGCCCTCGGCCTTGTCGAGCTTGGCGGCGTAGGTCACACCGGCCTCGGGCTGCTTGCGCGGCGTCAGTCCACCTTGAGCCAGCGCATCCAGCGCCGCGACGATCGCCTCGCCGCCCGCCAGCGCCAACGCATCGTGCAGTTCGGCCGCCGTGGTGTCGCCGCCGATGGGCACGACGCGTTCAAGCAGCATGTCACCCGTATCCAGGCCCTGATCCATTTGCATGATGGTCACGCCAGTCTGCGCGTCGCCGGCCTCGATGGCGCGCTGGATGGGCGCGGCGCCGCGCCAGCGCGGCAGCAGGCTGGCATGGATGTTCAGGCAGCCCAGGCGCGGCAGGTCCAGCACCCATTGCGGCAGGATCAGGCCATAGGCGGCCACCACCATCACGTCGGGGGCCACACGCTCAAGCAGCGCCCGGGCCTCGCCGGCCTCTTCGGGATAGCGGCCGTCCAGGCGCAGGCTGCGCGGCTGGGCGACCTCGATGCCGGCGTCCAGCGCCGCCTGCTTCACGGGGCTGGGCGTCAGCTTCAGCCCGCGCCCGGCAGGCCGGTCGGGCTGGGTCATGACCAGCGGGATCTCATGGCCTGCGGCGCGCAGGGCGTCAAAAGCGATACGGGCGAATTCCGGCGTGCCGGCAAAGACTAGGCGCATGGGACGTGAAAAGAAGAATGGAACGGACGTTCAAAGAATCGCGTTGCCCGCAGCCAGGAGGCCTGGCCGATCCGGGGCGCCGCGGATCCGGCTTTGCCGGTCCGCCTGCGCCGCCCCCTGGAGAGGGGCCCGCCTAGGGGGGCCGCGCAGCGGGTAGGGGGTGGGCCCCTCTACGCTCGCAACGCTTCGCGCTCGGCCTTTTTCAGCCTGGTCTTGATGCGGTTCTGCTTCAGGCTGGACAGGTATTCCACGAACACCTTCCCTTCCAGATGATCGAGCTCGTGCTGCACGCACACGGCCAGCAGACCGTCGGCCTCGAACTCGAAGGGCTTGCCATCCACGTCCAGCGCCTTGCAGCGGATGCGGGAGGCGCGCTCGACGTCGTCATAGACGCCGGGCACGGACAGGCACCCCTCTTCGTAGATCTTGTAGTCGTCGCTGCGCCACGTGATCTCGGGATTGATCAGGACCAGCAGCTGGTTGCTTTCCTCGGACACATCGATCACGACGACGCGCTCATGCACGTCGACCTGGGTCGCGGCCAAGCCTACGCCCGGCGCGTCGTACATGGTTTCGGCCATGTCGCGCACCAGTTGGCGGATGCGGTCGTCGACCTCGGCGACCGGCTTGGCCTTTTTGTGCAGGCGCGGGTCCGGGTAGCGAAGAATAGGAAGTAAAGCCATTGCGGGGGAAATGCCAGTAGTCAGGTTTATATAAGAGTTTAATTCATTAGACTCTTGATTTCTAATAGTTTTCGGCTAATCCCGGGATTGGCAGGATTGCCATGTGCCCGGGAGTTTCCTGGCCGCGCCACGCCGCAAATCAATCCGCCCCGGCCCGCGGCCCAACGCCCCGCATGCGACACTCTCGCACCACCGACGCCCTTACGCGCCCCGCACGATGCCGCTTACGCAATCCCCTTCCGAACTGGCCGCCTGGCTGCGCCTGTCCCTGGAACCGAACATCGGCTCCGCCACCGCCTGCACCCTGCTCGGCGCGCTCGGCCTGCCGGAACAGATCTACGCCCAGCGCGCCGCGGCTCTGTCGCGTCATCTGCCCGAAGCGCTGGCGCGGCAGCTGGCCGCCCCGATGCCGCCAGAGATGGCGGCGCAGGTCGAAAGCGCGCTGGAATGGGTGGCCGCGCCCGGCCGGCACATCCTGACGCTGGCCGATCCCACCTATCCGCAAAGCCTGCTGACCATCGCCGACCCGCCCATCCTGCTCTATGTGGCGGGCGACCCCGCTTTCCTGCAGGGGCCGTCGCTGGCCGTGGTGGGCGCGCGCAACGCCACGCCCGGCGGCCAGGAAAACGCCCGCGCCTTTGCGCGGCATCTGGCCGGGCATGGCTGGCGCGTCGTCAGCGGGCTGGCGCTAGGTATCGACGGCGCCGCCCATGAAGGCGCGCTGGACGCCGGCCCCGATGGCGCCGGCACGGTGGCCGTCATGGGCACCGGCATAGACCGCATCTACCCCGCCAAGCATCGCGACCTGGCGCACCGCATCGCGGCGCACGGCGCGCTAGTATCGGAACTGCCGCTGGGCACGGGCGCGCTGCCGCAGCACTTCCCCAAGCGCAACCGCATCGTGGCCGGGTTGGCGCGCGGCGTGCTGGTGGTGGAAGCCGCCCGCCAGAGCGGATCGCTGATCACGGCCAGGCTTGCCGCGGAAGGCGGGCGCGAGGTCTTCGCCATTCCCGGATCCATCCATTCGCCGCTTTCGCGCGGCTGCCATGCGCTGATCCGCCAGGGCGCCAAACTCGTGGAAACCGCCCGCGACATCACCGACGAATTGGGCGGCGACCCCACGCCGGCCGCGCGCACCCAGCCCGCCGCCGCTAAGGCCTTGCCTGACCACCCGGTGCTGGACGCGCTGGGCTACGATCCGCTGCACCTGGATGCGATCCAGGCCCGCAGTGGAATGGACACCGCCGACCTGCAGACGCAGTTGGTCGAACTGGAGCTGCAAGGCCGCATCGTCCGGCTCGACGATGGCCGTTACCAGCGCATGAAATAGGGTTGTTCCCCCCGGACCTCCCTGCAAAACAGGGTCGGCGCTATGGCGCTAATATTGGGCAGATAGCGCCGCCCTGCCGCGCCGCTTACCCCATCCCGAGACAGGAACAAACATGGCTTTGCCCTCCCGCGTGAAGATCGTCGAGGTGTCGCCCCGCGATGGCCTGCAGAACGAAAAGGAATTCGTCCCCACCGACATCAAGGTGGAATTGGTCAACCGCTTATCCGCCGCCGGTTTCCCCAATGTGGAAGCCGCTTCGTTCGTGTCGCCCAAATGGGTGCCGCAAATGGCCGACGGCGCCGAAGTGATGGCCCGCATCGAGCGCCGTCCCGGCACCATCTATTCCGTGCTGACGCCCAACATGAAGGGCTTCGAGGGCGCGCTGGCCGCCGGCGCCGATGAAATCGTGATCTTTGGCGCGGCCAGCGAAGCCTTCTCGCAAAAGAACATCAACTGTTCCATCGCCGAATCGATCGCGCGCTTCGAACCCGTGGTGCAGGCCGCACGCGCCGCCGGTATCCGCGTGCGCGGCAGCATCAGCTGCGCGCTGGGCTGTCCCTACCAGGGCGAAGTGCCGGTGGAAGCGGTCGTGGATGTGGCGCAGCGCTATCTGGCGATGCAGGTCGACGAGATCGACGTGGCAGACACCATCGGCGTGGGCACGCCCAAGCGCGTGCGCGAAGTGATGAGCGCAGTGACGCGCGTGGCCGACCCGGCCCGCATCTCCGGCCACTTCCATGACACCTACGGGCAGGCCTTGGCCAACATCCTGGCGGCGCTGGAAACCGGCATCTCGATTTTCCACACTTCAGTGGCCGGCCTGGGCGGCTGCCCCTACGCCAAGGGCGCCACCGGCAACGTCGCCACCGAAGACGTGCTGTACATGCTGCGCGGCCTGGACATCGACACCGGCGTGGACTTCGACGCCGTGGTCGACATCGGCCAATGGATGTCGGCCCACCTGAACCGCAAGGGCGCAAGCCGCGCGGGCAACGCCATTGCCGCCAAACGGGCGGCATGACGGACCGCATGAACGCTTCGGCCAGCACGCCCTCCGCCGAGGAACACGCGGCGCTGCTGCGTACCATCGGTCCCCTGCCCTTGTCCGGCCAAGCCTGGCCCGACTGGGTCCGCATCCTGACCTGGGTCATCCTGGCGGTGCTGGGCGTGCAGGTGGTCACCACCGCCATCCGCGCGCCCTCGCAGCCCTTCGACACCTTGCTGGCCGTCGTGGTGGGGCTGTGCTTTCTGGGGCTGCTGTTCGTTTCCTGGCACATGCAGACGTCCATCACCACCATCGACGAACGCGGCCTGCGCCAGACCTGGTTCACGCGCCGCGAAGTCGCCTGGGAAGACGTGCGCTACGCGCGCTTCGTGCCGATGCTGTTTTCCAAGCGGCTGGTGGTGTTCACGCACCGCGGCCGGCCGATGATCTTCCAGGGCGGCACGCGGGAATTGCGGGCGGCGTTCGTGAAGATCGCGGAGTTGTACCGGCGCGGATAAAGCCATTGGGCTTCGCGCACGGGGCAATCGATTGCCCAACGCGCGAAACCCGTCGTCGTCACCGTATCGGCAACGCGTACATCAAGCCGCCCTGCGTCCACTGCGCATTCAGCCCGCGCTTGATCTTCAGGGGGCTGCCCTGGCCCACGTTACGCTCGAAGCTCTCGCCGTAGTTGCCCACCTGCTTGACGATGTTGTAGGCCCATTTCTCGTCCAGCCCCAGGTTGGCGCCGCTGCCGGGCGTGACGCCCAGGATGCGCTTGATGTTGGGGTTGGCGCTCTTGGCCTGCTCGTCCACGTTCGCGGACGACACGCCGTACTCCTCGGCTTCGATCATGGCCGACAGCGACCAGCGCACGATGTTCAGCCAGGCATCATCGCCCTGGCGCACGAAGGGCCCCAGCGGTTCCTTGGAGATGATCTCGGGCAGCACCACGTAGTCGTCGGGGTTCTGCAGCTTGGAAATGCGGATCGAGGCCAGGCCCGAGGCATCGGTGCTGAAGACGTCGCAGCGGCCGGCGGCGAACGCGTTGACCACTTCGTTGAAGGTCTCGATCACGACCGGCTTGTAGCTCACGTTGTTGGCGCGCGCCCAGTCGGCCAGCGTGTTTTCGTTGGACGTGCCGGTCTGCAGGCAAATGGTGGCGCCGTTGATCTCCTTGGCGCTCTTCACGCCCAGGGACTTCGGCACCAGGAAGCCCTGGCCGTCATAGAAGTTGATGCCGGCGTGGATGATGCCCAGTGCGGTGTCGCGCTGCTGCGTCACGGTGGTATTGCGCGTCAGCACGTCCACCTCGCCAGATTGCAGGGCGGTGAAGCGCTGCTGCGAATTCAACGGCACCACCTTGATCTTGTTGGCGTCGCCGAAGACCGCCGCGGCAATTGCGCGGCACAGGTCCACGTCCAGGCCTTGCCACTTGCCTTGCGCGTCGGGCGCGGAGAAGCCCGCGAAGCCCGTGGTCGTGCCGCAAGCCACGGCGCCGCGCTGGCGCACCACGTCCAGCGTGGCCGCTTGCGCGCCCTGTGCCGCTGCCGCCAGCAACGCCGCGCCGATCAACCCTTTTGCAATGTTCATGACCTCGTTTCCTGTTCTGCTTTGCGGGCGCGGGAACGCGCCGAGGCAAGAAGCTTATAGACATGAAGCGCCCAAACCAAATAACGAGCGCTTATTTAGGTATGCGCACCCCGCACGCAAGCGCCGGGGCGGACAGTCTGAAGAGCTTAGCAACAGGCCAGCCAGAGGCGCATGCGCGCCGTCAAGCCGGCATCAGAGCATCAGGCGGCCAGCGAGATCGACACCGGTTGGTTGGCCTCGCACGCGTCCAGCGCGCGGCCCAGCCGCACCATGCCCTGGGCGATCTGGCTTTCATTCATGGTGGCGAAAGACATGCGCATGGCGTGCAGGTCGGCCTGCGCCGCGTCCGCGTAGAACGCCTTGCCCGGCACGTAGACGACCTCGTGCTCGATGGCGTAGGGCAACAGCCGCGTGGCGTCGATCTCACCGGTCAGCCGGGCCCAGAAGAACATGCCGCCCTCGGGCTTGCTGAAGGTGACGCGGCCGTTGAGTTCGCGGGCCAGGGATTCCGCCATCGCGTCGCAGCGCTGGCCGTAGGCCGCGCGGATGCGCGGCACGTGCTCGCCGTAGCGGCCGTTGGCCAGGTACTGGGCCACGACTTCCTGGATCCAGGCGGACGAGGCCATATCGTCGGCCGCCTTGGCGCTGACGCAGCGGCGGCGGACTTCCGGCGGCGCCACCAGCCAACCGATGCGCAGCGCCGGCGCCATGGTCTTGGACATGCTGGCCAGGTACACGGCCCAGTGGCGCGCTTCGCCCTCGGCCAGCGCGGCGATGGGCGGCACCGCCTCGCCGGCAAAGCGCAGTTCGCTGTAAGGATCGTCCTCGACGATCAGGAAGCGGTGCTTGACCGCCAGTTCCAGCAGCCGCAGGCGGCGCTCACGCGTCAGGGTCGCGCCGCAAGGGTTGGAGAAGGAGGCGACCACGCAGACCATCTTGGGCTTGATGCGGCCGGCCAGTTCGTCCAGCGCGTCCACGTCGATGCCTTCGGGACCCGACTGCACCGTATGCACCGTTGCGCCGGTGTAACGCAGCGCCTGTACGGAATTGGGAAACGCGGGCGATTCGATGATGGCGTGGTCGCCGGGCTGCAGCATGACGCGGGTCAGCAGCGCCAGTGCCTGTTGCGAGCCGCCGGTCACGACCAGCTCGGTATCGGCGTTGCAATGGAGGCCGCGTTCGGCCGACAGGCGCGCCAACTCGTGGCGCAGGCTGGCCTGGCCGTCGATGTTGGAATACTGCAGGCAGGCGCCCAGGCGGGCCAGGACCTGGGTCGAGGCGATCGACAGGCCTTCCACGTCGAACAGTTCCTGCGCGGGATAGCCGCCCGCCAGCGAAATGGTGCCCGGCCGCATGGCATACGGCATGAGCGATCGGATGGGGGAAGCGGGAGGATTCAGGAAAGGCGTGGCGAAAGCGTATTCAGGCGCTGCGGTGGACATGGCGGGAGACTGTGTAGGTTGGATACCGTGTCGCCCGCAGGGGCGGCGCCGGAAGGCATAGAACATTGAAATATAAACAAATATCTTCAAATTCTAAGCCTGCCAATCAGACAGGGTCAACGACGCCGGCGGACGTTGTGGCGAAACGATCCGGCGCAGTCCTACACTATGGGACATCCCGTTCCTACCAGAGAGCTGAATGACCGCCGTAGACACCATGGCCGGGCGCCTTGCCCAGATCCAGCAACGCATCGCCGACGCCTGCACGCGCGCCGGCCGTAGCCCGGACAGCGTGACGCTGCTGCCCGTCAGCAAGACCTTCGGCGTGGACGCCATCCGCGAGGGCATGGCGCTGGGGCTGACCCGCTACGGCGAAAACAAGACGCAGGAAATCCGCCAGAAAGCCGCGGCCCTGGACGGCCTGGGCCTGCAATGGGTGCTGATCGGCCACCTGCAGACCAACAAGGCCCGCGACGCCGCGCGCGACGCGGCCGAAGTCCAGTCGCTGGACCGGGTGGAGCTGGCCGAAGCCCTGCACCGCCGCCTGGCCAACGAAGGCCGGACCCTGGACGTGCTGGTGCAGGTCAAGACGTCGTCCGAGCCCACCAAGTACGGCATGGATCCCGCCGACGTGGCCGCCTTCCTGCGCCGCATCGCCGCTGACTTTCCGACGCTGCGCGTGCAAGGCCTGATGACGCTGGCCGTGAATTCGCCGGATCCCGCCGAAGTGCGCGCCTGCTTCCGTACCCTGCGCGAATTGCGCGACCGCCTGCGCCAGGAAAACCTGCCCGGCGTATCGCTGGACCGGCTCTCGATGGGCATGAGCGGAGACTTCGAACTGGCGATCGAGGAAGGCTCGACCGAGGTGCGTATCGGCTCGGCGATCTTCGGCGCCCGCAGCTACCCCGATCCGCAATAAGCCGCTGAAAACAGGGCACAAAACATCTGCCGATTGCCGGGGACGCAAGGCATAATAACGGCGCATAACAGGCCCCCCGCGCACCCTGCGGCGGCGGCCCATACTTAATTCCGCACTTGGAGACACCCCATGCATAAGCACGCGAAGCGCCTGTTGGCGCTGGCCGCCCTGTCCCTGGCCGCCGGCGCGGCCTCCGCCCAATCCTGGCCCACCCAGCCGGTCCGCTGGATCGTGCCCTACCCGGCCGGCGGCGGCACCGACGTCGTGGCGCGCACGGTGGCAAGCGGCCTGGAAAAACCGTTGGGCCAGACCATCGTGGTCGAGAACCGCCCCGGCGCCGCCACCATCATCGGCGCTACCGCCATCGCCCAGGCCGAGGCCAACGGCTACATGGTCGGCACGGCCGACTCGGGCACGCTGGCGTTCAACCCGTCGCTGTACGCCAAGCTGTCCTACGATCCGTCCAAGTTCACCTACATCGGCGGCATCGCCAAGTTCCCGCTGCTGCTGGCCGTGAATGTCAATTCGCCGTTCAAGACCGTGGACGACGTGATCCAGGCCGCCAAGAAAGAACCGGGCAAGCTGTCGGCGGCATCCGCCGGCGCGGGCTCGCCGCATCACCTGGCGCTGGAACTCTTCAAGCAGCGCACCAACGCCAACGTGCTGCACGTGCCCTACAAGGGCGCGGCGCCCGCCGTCCAGGATCTGCTGGGCGGACAGGTGGACCTGATGTTCATCGATCTGGCCTCGGGCCTGCCCAACGTCAAGGCCGGCAAGCTGCGCGTGTTGGCCGCGGCCACTCCGGAACGCGTCGCCGCGCTGCCGGACGTGCCCACCATGGCCGAGCAAGGCGTGCCCAACTTCACCGCCTATGCCTGGCAAGGCCTGGTCGGCCCGGCCGGCCTGCCGGAGCCCGTCGTCAAGAAGCTGGCCGCCGACCTGGAAGCCACGCTGAAGTCGCCCGCCGTATCGCAGAAGATCCTGGACATGGGCGTCATCCCGATGCCAATGTCCTCGCAAGACTTCAAGGCCTACGCCGAACAAGAACGCAGCGCCTGGGCGGACGTGATCAAGAAGGCCGGCATCAAGCTGGAGTAATCCTCACAGCTCGCTGCCACAGTTGAAAAGAAAACCGCGACCAGCAATGGTCGCGGTTTTTTCTTGTGCGCTTCTTGCGTGGACTGCCGGCCTAAACCAGCACCCGCTCGATGCCGCCCGCATTGGCGCGGCGCACGTACTCTTCCATCCAGCCTTCGCCCAGGATGTGACGCGCCATCTCGACCACGATGTAGTCCGCGTCCATGCCGGTGTCGCCTTCATAGCGCGACAGGCCCTGCAGGCACGACGGGCAGGAGGTCAGCACCTTCACGTCGCCGGTGAAGCCGTCGCTGCGCAAGGCGGCATCGCCCTTGAGCAGCTCTTCCTGCTTGCGGAAGCGCACCTGCGTGGAGATGTCGGGGCGGCTGACGGCCAGCGTGCCCGATTCGCCGCAGCAGCGGTCGCTCTTGACGGCGTCGTCGCCGACCAGGGCGCGCACGGTCTTCATGGGTTCCTGCAGCTTCATGGGCGTGTGGCAGGGGTCGTGGTACATGTAGCGCACGCCCTTGGCCCCTTCCAGCTTGATGCCCTTTTCCAGCAGGTATTCGTGGATGTCGATCAGGCGGCAGCCCGGGAAGATCTTGTCGAACTCGTAGCCCGCCAACTGGTCGTAGCAGGTGCCGCAGCTGACCACCACCGTCTTGATATCCAGGTAGTTCAGCGTGTTGGCGACGCGATGGAACAGCACCCGGTTGTCGGTGATGATCTGCTCGGCCTTGTCCGTCATGCCGTTGCCGCGCTGGGGATAGCCGCAACACAGGTAGCCCGGCGGCAGCACGGTCTGCACGCCCGCGTGCCACAGCATGGCTTGCGTGGCCAGGCCCACCTGGGAGAACAGGCGCTCCGAGCCGCAGCCCGGGAAATAGAACACCGCTTCCGTGTCGGCCGTGGTGGCCTTGGGATCGCGGATGATCGGCACGTAGTTCGCGTCTTCGATGTCCAGCAGCTTGCGCGCCGCCTGCTTGGGCAGCCCGCCAGGCATCTTCTTGTTCACGAAATGCACCACCTGCTCGCGCAGCGGCGGCTTGCCCACCGTCGCCGGAGGCGCGGCGGTCTGCTTCTTCACCAGGCCCGACAGCAGGTCGTGCGCGGCGCGCTGGACCTTGTAGCCCACGCCCACCATTGCCTTGCGGGTGGCGTTGATGGTGGCCGGATCCTTGGCGTTCAGGAAGAACATGGCGCTGGCCGTGCCCGGATTGAACGACTTGCGGCCCATGCGGCGCAGCACGGCGCGCATGTTCATGGACACGTCGCCGAAATCGATGTCGACCGGACAGGGGTTGTAGCACTTGTGGCAGACCGTGCAATGGTCGGCCACGTCCTCGAACTCTTCCCAGTGCTTGAGGCTGACGCCGCGGCGGGTCTGCTCTTCGTACAGGAAGGCTTCCACCAGCAGCGAGGTGGCCAGGATCTTGTTGCGCGGCGAATACAGCAGGTTGGCGCGCGGCACGTGGGTCGCGCACACCGGTTTGCACTTGCCGCAGCGCAGACAGTCCTTGATGGATTCGGAGATGGCGCCGATGTCGCTTTGCTGCATGATCAGCGACTCGTGGCCCATCAGGTTGAAGCTGGGCGTCCAGGCGTGGCGCAGGTCCGCGCCCGGCATCAGCTTGCCGGCGTTGAAGTGGCCGTTGGGATCGACGCGGCGCTTGTAGTCCTGGAACGGCGCCAGTTCGGCCTCGGTCAGGAATTCATACTTGGTCAGGCCGATGCCATGCTCGCCGGAAATCACGCCGTCCAGGTCGCGGGCGATCTGCATGATGCGTTCGACGGCCTGGTGGGCCTCCTGCAGCATGCCGTAGTCGTCCGAGTTGACCGGGATGTTGGTATGCACGTTGCCGTCGCCGGCGTGCATGTGCAGCGCCACGAAGACGCGGCTCTTCAACACGCGGCCATGGATGGCGATCATCTCGTCGACGATCTTCTTGTAGGCCGCGCCCGAAAAAGTGCGCTGCAGGCCCGCCAGCACTTCCGTCTTCCAGGACAGGCGGATGGTGCGATCCTGCACCACGTCGAAAACGCGCGCGCCGGGCTGCGCCGCGAGGCGGTCCGACAGCACGGGCTGCAGCTCGCCCAGGCCCAGGCCATGCAGCTCGGGCAGCGCCTGCAGAAGCGGCAGGTCGAGGTTGTCCAGCAACCACTGCCAGCGCTGCCTGACGGCGGCCAGCAGTTCCAGCGCCTGGCGCGTGCGCTCGGCCAGCATTTCGGCGCGGGTGGTCTCGACGTCCGTGTCGTCGATCTTGCCGACCGGCAACGGCGTGCACAGATAGGCGTCCAGCTCGCCCAGCAGCTTGAGCTTGTTGCTGGTCGAGAGTTCGATGTTGATGCGCTCGATGTGATCCGTGTACTCGCCCATGCGGGGCAGCGGGATCACCACGTCTTCGTTGATCTTGAAGGCGTTGGTGTGGCGAGCGATGGCGGCGGTGCGCGAACGGTCCAGCCAGAACTTCTTGCGCGCCTCGGGGCTGACGGCCACGAAGCCTTCGCCATGGCGCGTGTTGGCCAGGCGCACGACTTCGCTAGAAGCCGCGGCCACGGCGTCTTCGTCGTCGCCGACGATGTCGCCGATCAGGACCATCTTGGGCAGCACGCCGCGCTTGCTCTTGGTGGCGTAGCCCACCGCGCGCAGATAGCGTTCGTCCAGATGCTCGAGACCGGCCAGGATGGCGCCGCGGGCGCGGCCTTCGCCGTCCAGGTAGCCCTTGACCTCGACGATCGACGGGATCGCGTCGCGCGCCTGGCCGAAGAACTCCATACAGACGGTGCGCGTGTAGCGCGGCATGCGGTGCAGCACCCAGCGCGCCGATGTGATCAGGCCGTCGCAGCCTTCCTTCTGGATGCCAGGCAGGCCGGCCAGGAACTTGTCGGTAACGTCCTTGCCCAGGCCTTCCTTGCGGAACACGCGGCCCTGGATTTCCAGGGTTTCGGTCTTCAGCAGGCGTTCGCCCGGCTTGCCGCGGCCGTCGAACCACTTGAGCTCGAAGCGCGCCACGTCCACGTCATGGATCTTGCCCATGTTGTGGTCCAGGCGGCTGACTTCCAGCCAGTTGCCGTTCGGGTCAACCATGCGCCACCAGGCCAGGTTGTCCAGCGCGGTGCCCCACAGCACGGCCTTCTTGCCGCCCGCGTTCATGGCGATGTTGCCGCCGACACAGGAGGCCTCGGCCGAGGTCGGGTCGACGGCGAACACGAAGCCGGCCGCCTCGGCAGCCTCGGAAACGCGCTTGGTCACGACGCCGGCGCCGGCATGGATGACCGCCACGGGCTCGGTCAGCCCGGGCAGCAGACAGGACTCGACCTTGCCGAGCTTGTCGAATTTCTCGGTGTTGATCACCGCCGACTTCCAGGTCAGCGGAATGGCGCCGCCGGTATAGCCGGTGCCGCCGCCTCGCGGGATGATGGTCAGCCCGAGTTCAATACAGGCGGTGACCAGGGCGGCGATCTCGTCTTCCGTGTCCGGCGTCAGCACCACGAAGGGGTATTCCACGCGCCAGTCGGTGGCGTCGGTCACGTGCGAGACGCGCGACAGGCCGTCGAACTTGATGTTGTCGCGCGCGGTGATGCGGCCCAGCACCTTCTGCGCCTGTTTGCGCATCATGGCGGTCTGATCGAACTCGCCCTCGAACGCGGCGATGGCGGAGCGCGCCCGCGCCAGCAGTCCGACGACCTTCTCGTCGCGGTGCGGATCGTGGCCGGCCTCGGCGGGCACGTCCGGTTCGCGGCGGCGGTCGATTTCACCCAGGCGGTGATGCAGGGCTTCGATGAGCTGCTTGCGGCGCTTGGGATTGTCGAGCAGGTCGTCCTGCAGATAGGGGTTGCGGCGCACCACCCAGATGTCGCCCAGGACCTCGTACAGCATGCGCGCGGAACGGCCGGTGCGGCGTTCGCCGCGCAGGTCGCTCAGCAGGCTCCAGGCGTCGTCGCCCAGCAAGCGGCCGACGATCTCGCGGTCGGAAAACGACGTGTAGTTGTACGGGATTTCGCGCAAGCGCGCGGGTGCTGCGGGCGGCATCGCCCCGTTCAAGATGTGGCTAGCGAGTGGGGCGTTCATGGCTGCAAGAAGGGGGCCCTTAAAAAATTATTTTATGCCATAGGCCGAGTCTGGCCCCTAATACCCCTAGGGAAGCGCTCGAAACTCGGAAATGATAGGGATGGTGCGTCCCCAATTAAGTGCAATCCTGGCGCTAGACCTGCCCGGGAAAAAACCACAGCAGTCCGGCCGTCATGACCAGATAGCGCAGGAATTTGCCGATGGCCATGTAGAGCACGCAGGGCCAGAACGACAGCCGCAGCCACCCCGCCACGGCGCATAGCGGATCGCCCACGGCGGGCAGCCAGGACAGCAGCAGCGCCGGCGGTCCCATGCGATGGATCCAGTCGTGGGCACGCTCGTTCCAGCGTCCGCGCATGCGTCCGCCTTCGGTCGCATCGGGATGCGGATGGGGGTGGTGTTCCTTCCAGCGCTGCACGGCGCGCTCGGCGCCCAGGCCCATGGCGTAGCTGATGGCGCCGCCCACCGTATTGCCCAGGGTCGCCACCAGGATGGCCGGCCAGAACATGTCCGGCGCCAGCTTGATGTAGCCGAATACAGCGGGTTCCGAACCCAAGGGCAGCAGGGTCGCGGACACCAGCGAAACCGTGAAGATGGCGGACAGGCCGACCGAGGGCAGCGACAGCACCCCCAGCATCCAATGCACAGCGGATAGCAGACTTTCTTCCATAGTGCGCCGAGTGTAGCCGCGCGCGGGTGCATAATCTGCCCCACCTCCCTACTTCTTGCCCCGCCTGCTGTCCATGTCCACTGACTATCTGAAACGCATCCTGACCTCCAAGGTTTACGACGTTGCGGTCGAATCGCCGCTGGAGACGGCACCGCTGCTGTCGCAGCGGATCTCGAACACGGTGCTGCTCAAGCGCGAAGATACCCAAGCGGTGTTCAGCTTCAAGCTGCGCGGGGCCTACAACAAGATGGCCAACCTGAGCCCGGCCGCGCGCAACCGCGGCGTCATCGCGGCCTCGGCAGGCAACCACGCCCAGGGCGTGGCGCTGGCGGCCAGCCGGCTGGGCTGCCGCGCCGTCATCGTCATGCCCACCACCAGCCCGCAGGTCAAGATCGACGCGGTGCGCCGCCTGGGCGGCGAAGTCGTGCTGGCGGGCGAGAGCTTTTCCGACGCCTACGCGCACGCGCAGATCCTGGAAAAGAAAGAGAAGCTGACCTTCGTCCACCCCTTCGACGATCCCGACGTGATCGCCGGCCAGGGCACCGTGGGCATGGAGATCCTGCGCCAGCACCCCGGCCCGATCGACGCCATCTTCGTGGCCATCGGCGGCGGCGGGCTGATCGCGGGCGTGGCCGCCTACATCAAGCAGCTGCGCCCGGAGATCAAGATCATCGGCGTGCAGACGGAAGACTCGGACGCCATGCTGCGCAGCGTGCGCGCGGGCCGCCGGGTGCAGTTGAACGACGTGGGGCTGTTCTCCGACGGCACGGCGGTCAAGATGGTCGGCGCGGAGACCTTCAAGCTCACGCGCCAGTATGTGGACGATTTCGTGGTGGTCAACACCGATGCGATCTGCGCAGCCATCAAGGACGTGTTCCAGGACACCCGCAGCGTGCTGGAGCCGGCCGGCGCGATGGCCGTCGCCGGCGCCAAGCAATACGCGGCCGAACACAACCTGAAGGGAAAGACGCTGGTGGCGATCGCCTGCGGCGCCAACATGAATTTCGACCGCCTGCGCTTCGTGTCCGAACGCGCCGAAGTCGGCGAAATGCGCGAAGCCGTGTTCGCCGTCACCATGCCGGAGCAGCGCGGCAGCTTCCGCCGCTTCTGTGAATTGGTGGGCGAGCGCAGCGTGACCGAGTTCAACTACCGCATCTCCGACGCGGACCGCGCCCACGTCTTCGTCGGCATCCAGGTGTCCTCGGCATCCGAGCCCGACAAGATCGCCGCGAACTTCCGCCGCCACGGCTTTGACACGCTGGACCTGACCCACGACGAAATGGCCAAGACCCACCTGCGCCACATGGTGGGCGGGCGCTCGGCGCTGGCGCGCAACGAACTGTTGTACCGCTTTGAATTCCCGGAACGTCCGGGCGCGCTGATGCGCTTTTTGAACGCCATGAATCCGGACTGGAACATCAGCCTGTTCCATTACCGCAACCAGGGCGCGGATTATGGCCGCATCCTGATCGGCATCCAGGTGCCGCCCGCCGACAAGAAGCAGTTCCGCAGCTTCGTCGCCGAACTGGGCTATCCCCACTGGAACGAGACCGACAATCCGGCCTACAAGCTATTCCTGTAGGGCCGCGACCTTCACACCGGCGCACAAAAACGAGAGGGCCTCCATACGGAGGCCCTTCCCTTCCCTGCTCTAGAAACGTCCGGCGGCAACCACTAGGGGGGGTTCGCTGTCACTCGGCGGCCCACGGAGATGAGCCGCGCATTCAGCAAGGTTTTGCCGGACGTCCTAGCGCTTAGAAACGGTGACGCACGCCCACGGCGACTGCCGTGTCGGTCGCATCGCGCTGGAACGCGTAGTTGTCGCCGTAGGAGGCGTACGCGTACAGGTTGGTGCGCTTGGTAAAGTCGTAGGTGTAGCCCAGGCTGTAGACGTTGAACGTTGCATCGTCGCCCGTCAGCTTGTCGTTGCTGGCGGTGGCGCGCTGCCACGAACCGAAGACAGCGTGGCGGCCCAGCGGCACGGTGGCGCCGATCATGTACGAATTGGCGCGGAAGCCGTCAGCCAGCTTGAACGAGCCCAGGTTCTGCATGCCGTCGGGCGTGGTGCCCATGTTCTGGCCGACGAACCAGCCGTCGCGGGTCTGGCCGAACGCAGCCGCGACCTTCACGACTTCGAAGTCATACGAACCGCCCAGGATGTATTCCTGGATGCGCGCTTCGGACTTGCCGCCGGTCTGGCCGTTGGACGGGTTGAAGCGGTCGTACGCCGCAGCCAGGTTCAGCGGGCCGTTGACGTACTGCACGCCCGCCGTCAGCACGCGGTTGTTGTTGCCGGTTGCGAAACCGGTCTGCGAGGTGTCGCTGACCGTGTCATCGGCGCTGAACGAGTAACCCACGCCCAGCTTGAAGCCGCCCATGCTGGGGGTCTGGTACAGGACCATGTTGTCCAGGCGCATCGTGTTGGCGCTGCCGAACGTGGTACCCATGTTGGCGGTGTTGTAGCTGATCGAGAACGGGTCGATCGAGCCGAAGTACTTGGAGGCCAGGTTGGTCTGGCGGCCGAATTCGAGGCGGCCCCAGGAATCGCTGTCCAGGCCCACGGTGGCCTGACGGCCGAACAGGCGGCCGTTCTGCAGCGACTTGCCGTTCATGGGGCCGAAGCCGCCTTCCAGGGTAAACACGGCGCGCAGGCCGTCGCCCAGATCTTCGGTGCCGCGCAGGCCGAAGCGCGAGCCGCTGCTCACGCCCTGAACTCCGCCGAAACGGCTTTGCGAATTACCGCCGAACTTGACCTTCTCGTAGCCGACACCGGCATCGATCAAGCCGTACAGCGTCACGGAGTCTGCGGCTTGCGCAGCGCTGGCGAAACCAGCCAGCAGCGCGACAGCCAATAGCGTCTTCTTCATATAAGTCCCCAAAATGGCGAGATGAAAGGCAAACCGCAAACCCACCGCGCACAGAGCTGGGAGTCTGCGTGCCGCTGCGAACAAGTTAGCGGCGCATGCACTGGAGTCAGTGTCCAGCCTGCGCCCATTCGAAGTAACCCGGATTTCGAAGAACTACTTTCCATGGTTGGGATAATGACGGCCTTCTTACTAACCACCCTCTTTGGAAACCTGCGTTAACGCATTGATATCAAATGCGAATTAAGGCTCGCAAAACACCAGACGGGCCTCGGATATTCTCCTGCCGGGCCCGACAGACCAACAAGAGTTGTTGATTGGCCCGGACAATTCTGATGTGCAAACGCCACACTATCGGCGGATGGCGGACCATCCGCTACATATAAAAAAAGCCCCTCGACACTTCGAAGGGCCTCTTTTCTTGCCAGCTGGACGGCTTACCGGCCTTGGGGCGGGTAGTCCAGTTCACCGAACGTGTACTCGCCGCGGGCCTTGGCTTCAGCCAATTCCCGACGCACTTGTTCGCGGCTCTTGCCGGCGGTTTGCGACACCGCGGCCTTGGGCGGGTAGTCCAGTTCAGCAGAGGTCACCTGGCCAGCAGCCTTGGCGCTTTGCAGTTCCTGCTGGACTTGCTCGCGTGACAGGCTGGTGCGCTCGACGGCGGCAGGCGGATAGTCCAGTTCACCAAACGTGACCTGGCCGGCGGCCTTGGCGGCTTGCAGTTCCTGCTGGACCTGTTCACGCGTCTTGCCATCGGCGTGAGCGGCGGACATACCCACCAACGTTGCGGTAACCATGAGTGCGGTAGCTAGGGCTTTCATTGAGACGACTCCATCCTAAACCTTGCACATCGTCTTCTGCCAGGCTGGCAGGTGCGATATGACAATTTGATTGCTGGGACGAAGTATCTGGCGATTGCGGCCTAGTAAAAACCCTTATTTTGGGGAACATATTTGCACAGATGGGACAATTACGGGAAGTGATCGCCAGAATCTGCGCATTTTCTGCACACTTCCGAGTACCATCCAGCACCGGCAGGCCTTGCCGGCATTCAGCCGCAAGCAAGCTAGGTAAGGGAAGATGTGCAGCTGATCGGGTGGATACGCCGTTCAGCGTGGGGAAATAGACATTTCTACTGGCGGGACAATGATTCCATTTATCATACGAATCCACCAGCAATGGAATTGAATCTCGAGGGCCCCCATGGATATCCAGCTTAACGACATCGCTCTGTTTGTCGAAGTCGCCAAGCGCAAGAACTTCAGCCACGCAGCCGAAGCCTTGAATATTCCGACCTCCACGCTCTCGCGCCGCGTCAGTGAACTGGAGCGCAGCATCGGCATGCGGCTGCTCAACCGCAGTACGCGCAAGATCGACCTGACCGAGGCCGGCGCCATCTATTTCGAACGCTGCCGCCATATCGTGGAAGAAGCGCGCATTGCTCACGATCAGTTGCTGGACATGGCGGTGCAGCCCAAGGGACGCCTGCGCATCTCGCTGCCTACCAGCCTGGCGCAACTGTTCCTGCCCGCCGTCATCAGCGAATTCCGTGAGCAGCATCCGGATATCGAATGCGACTTCGATCTGAGCATGCGTCCGATCGATCCCATCAGCAATCCGTTCGACCTGATCCTGCGCTTTGGCCAGCAGCCGGACTCCAGCCTGATCTCGCGCAAGATCGTGCTGATGGCCCATCAGCTATATGCCTCGCCCGAGTACCTGGCCCGCCACGGCGAGCCGCGGGTGCCCGCGGATCTCAGCCATCACGAATGCCTGCGCCCCACCATGCGCGAGGAGTCATCCTTCTGGATGCTGCATTCGGGCGACAAGGTGGAACGCGTGCAGGTGTCGGGCCGCCTGTCGGCCAACAACGTCGGCATGCTCGGACGGCTGGCGGGACAAGGCCTGGGCATCACGCCGCTGCTGGTCTTTGACGCGATGGAACGCGCCATCAAGCAAGCGGGCCTGGTGCGGGTGCTGCCGGAATGGAGCCTGACGCCTCTGCCGCTCTTCGCGCTGCTGCCATCGCGCATGCTGCCGGCAAAGACCAAAGCCTTCCTGGACTTCATCCAACCGAGGTTGTCGGACGTTTGAGCGGCGACTGTTGATGGGTTACGCAGGCGTATCGGCGCTGTACTGACAGACGGTGTAGAGCGGCGTGCCGGTGGCGGCGACCTTGGCGGAGCCGCCCAGGTCGGGCAGGTCGATGATGGCGGCCGCCTCGACCACATTGGCGCCAAGGCGCTGCAGCAGCTTGATGGCGGCCAGCATGGTGCCGCCGGTGGCAATCAGGTCGTCCACCAGCAGGACGCGCTGGCCGGTGCGCACGGAGTCCGTGTGCATTTCGACCGACGCGTTGCCATACTCCAGCGAGTACTCCTCGGCCACGGTGCGGAACGGCAGCTTGCCCTTCTTGCGCACCGGCACGAAGCCCAGATTGAGTTCGTAGGCCAGCACGCTGCCCACGATGAAGCCGCGCGCATCCACGCCAGCCACCAGGTCCAGGCGCTGGCGCATGTAGCGATAGACGAAGAGATCAATAAGCACCCGGAACGCGCGCGGGTCCTGCAGCACGGGCGTGATGTCGCGAAAAATGACACCGGGTTGGGGCCAGTCTGGAACGCTGCGGATGGTGCGCCGGATGTACTCGGCGTTGTCGGTCTGCATGGAAGACGGCCCTGAAGAATTGAAGCAAGGCGAACTATAACCTCGCAACCGCGCTTAAGCCAGGGTTGCCGCCCCCGATGACAATTCACATTGCTGTAGCCGGCCGTCCTGCAGCGCGTAGCGGCGATCGACCGCCCCTGCGGGCAACGCCGCGTGGGTGGCCAGCACCACGGCGCGTCCCTGCACGGCGCCCGCCAGATCGCTGAAGAATGCCGCTTCGGCCTCGGCGTCCAGACCAGCCGTCGGCTCGTCCAGCACAATGACCGCGGCCGGCGACAACAGCGCACGCGCCAGGCACAAGCGACGCGCCTGCCCGGCCGACAGCTGCGAACCCGTCTCCCCCGCCCAGGTGTCCAGGCCATCCGGCAGGCCGCGCACGAAGTCGCCCAGCCTCGCGGCGTCCAGCGCGCGCCACAGGGCGGCGTCGTCCGCCTTGGGATCGCCGATCAGCAGGTTGGTGCGCAGGGTTCCCAGGAATACCGGAGCATCCTGCGACAGCAGCGCGATGCGCCGGTGCCAATCCGCCTGTGTACAGGCGCGCGCATCGCAGCCGCCGAAACGCACCTGCCCCGCCTGCGGATCCTCCAGTCGCAGGAGCAGGTGCAGCAGGGTCGACTTGCCCGCGCCGCTGGGCCCCACGATGGCGATCCGCTCGCCGGGCGCCACACGCAGGCTGACGCCGTCGAGCACGGGCGGGCTCGCGGACGCTCCTCGGGCGGAATAGGCAAAGCGCACGCCGTCCAGCTCCAGCACGCCGCTGTCGGGCAAGACGCTGGGCGCTGCCGGATCCTGCATGTCCGGCTCGCTTTGCGTGACTTCCCGGATGCGTCCCGCCGCCGAAATGGCCGAGCCCATGCGCGATGCGCCCCGCATGATCGGGCCAGCCACTTCGAAAATTCCGATGACCGCCAGCAACAACCCGGCCAGCGTGGGGCCTTCGATGCGCCCTCCCTCCAGCGTGTCCAGGCCGAACCAGAGCAAAGCCAGCACCGATGCGCCGGCGGCGGCCTGCAGGAAGAACTGTCCCCGCGCCGCCACCCGCGCCTGGCTACGGCGGGCGAACGCGCTGGCTTCGCATAGACGCTCGAAATGCGCGGCTGTCTGCGCCTGCGCGTGCAGGGCCACCATGTCGGCATGCCCTTCCACCGCGTCCAGCGTCGCCGCGCGCAGTCCCGCCGCGCTCTCCTGGGCCGCCGCGCCGGGCTTGCGCGCGGCGCGCAGCAGCCACAAGGGCACCAGCACGCATGCGACCAGCAAGGCCAGGGCCAGCGCCAGCGCGGCCGCGGGCACCCACGATCCCAACACCGCGGTCAACACCGCACCCGCCAGGATGGCGGTAACCAAGGGCGCCACCACAAACAGGAAAACCGTATCGAGCGCATCTACGTCGCCCGTCATGCGTGCAACCAGATCGCCGTCGCGATAGCGCGCCAATTGCCGCGGCGTTAGGCGGATCAACGCCGAGAACACCTTCGCGCGCAGGTCAGCCAGCAGGCGCAGCGTGGCGGAATGGCCCACCACGCGGTCGGCGTAACGCGCCACGATGCGCAGGAACGACAGGCCGCGCACCAGCGCCGATGGCGCAAACAGATTGAACGCGCCGCCCGCCCCCGCCAGCGCCGCGCCGGTCAGGAACCAGCCCGACACGCCCAGCAGGCCCACGCCGGCGGCCACGGTCGCCAGTGCGCAGAACAATGCGAGCAAAAGCCCGCTTTTACGGCGCGCATACAGCGGCAGGAGCAACAACAGGTTCTTCATGCGTCTTCCACTTTTCCGCCAACCACTCGCAGCGTCCGACCCAGCCGGGCCGCCACCGCGGGCGCGTGCGTCGCCAGCAGCAAGGTGCGGCCGGCGGAGAAAGCCAGGATCTCGTCCAGCACGCGCGCCTGCGTGGCTTCGTCCAGATGCGCCGTGGGTTCGTCCAGCAGGATCAAGCCCGGATCGCGCAGGAACAGACGCGCCAGCGCGACGCGCTGCGCCTGGCCCCCGGACAGGCCGTGCCCGCGGCCGCCCAGTTGCGTCGCCAGCCCTTGCGGCAGGGCCTCGGCGAACTCCAGCACGCAGGCGCGGCGCGCGGCGGCCTGCACCTCGGCATCGGAAGCGTCGGGACGGCCCAGGCGGATGTTGTCGGCGATGGAGCCTGTCAGCAACTGCGGCTTCTGCCCGATCAACGCCACGCGCTGGCGCAGCGCCGCCTCGCCCCAATCGGGCAAGGGCACGCCGTCGACGCTGATGTCGCCCTGGAACGGACGCAGGCGTGCGACCGCCTCGATCAGGGAGGACTTGCCGATGCCGCTGGGGCCCATCAGCGCGGCATGCTCGCCCGGCGCCAGCGCCAGACTGGCATCCGTCAGCACCGCCTGGCTGCGGCCGGGCGCGTCCAGGTTCAAGCCCGCAATGACAAGGGCCGCGCCCGCAGCACGGCGTTCGCGAACGTGTCCGGGATCTGCGGCGGCCTTGCCTGCGCCAGGCACGCCACCGGTTGCAGCATCGCCGGCCTGCGGCAAGCCATCGAACAGCAGGGAGATCTGCGAAACTGCCGCGAGCGCCGCCGCACGGTCGTGATAGTGCGCCGCGAACTGGCGCAACGGCGCATAGACCTCCGGCGCCATGAGCAAACAGAACAGCCCTGCCTGCAGGGTCAGCGGCGACCAGCGCAGGTCCAGGAATCCCAGGTAGGTCAATCCGATATAGACCGCCACCCCGGCCACGCCCAGCGCCGCGAAGAACTCCAGCACCGCCGATGAAAGAAAGGCGATGCGCAGCACCGACATCGTGCGTTGGCGCAACGCGTCGCTGGCCGCCACGACGGACTCGGCTTCGGCCTCCGCGCGGCCATAGAGTTTCAGGGTGGACAGACCGCGCAGCCGATCGGCAAAGAAGCCCGACAAGCGCGCAAAGGCGCGCAGGTGGCGGCGGCTTGCGCCTTGGGCGCCCCAGCCCACCAAGGCCATGAACAAGGGAATCAGCGGCGCCGTGATCAGCAGGACCAGCCCGGCAATCACGTCCATCGGCAGCAGCACCACCGAGAAAGCAACCGGCAGCATGGCGGCCGCCGCCATGGCGGGCAGGTACTTGGCGAAAAACCCGTCCAGGGCCTCGACCTGGTCCACCACCGCACTCGCCAGTTCTCCCGACGCCTGCCCTCGGCTCCAGTACGGCCCCTTCTGCACCAAACGCCGGAAAAGCGACAGTCGCACATGGCGCTTGATACGCTCGGCCGCGTCCGCGCCTGCGCGCTCGCCCGCCCAGGTGATGCAGGCGCGCACCAGCATGAGTCCCGCGATGGCCAGGATGTCGCCCAGCAGCTCCTGCCGGGGCGCCTGCCTGACGATGGCCGCATCGAGCACGCTGGCCAGCAGCCAGGCCTGCACCACCAGCAGGGCGCCGCTGACCAGGGGCGCGGCGCCCGCCAGCATCAGCGGCAGCCTGGCCGTCTTGGCGAGCGCCATCAACCACCGCGACTGTTCGCGCGGCGGTTTGTTCAGGGTTGCCGAGGGATCGTGCTCGAGGCTGCTAGCGCCGCCGCTCACTCGTCGTCGCGGCTGGCGCGCGGATCATGGGTATGACCCTCGCGCAGCTCGAACCACATTGCATTGAGGATGGCGAAGGCGCACGCCAGGCCCAGACCGAGTATCCACGAGAAATACCACATGGTGGAGGCTCCTTTATCAGTATGAGTTGGGCGTGTCGCCGACCGATTCATGGGTGACCTTGCCGCGCATGACGCGGTAGACCCAGGCGGTGTAGACGGTCACGATGGGCAGGAAGATGGCGACCGCGATCACCATGATCCACAGCGTCAAGTGGCTGGACGAACCGTCCCAAATGGTCAGGCCGGCCTGCGGCTTGGTCGACGAGGGCATGATGAACGGGAAGAGCGAAAAGCCCACCGTCAGAATCACGCCGGCGATCGACACCGACGAGGCCAGAAACGCCAGCACGTTGGCGCGCACGCTCAGCAGCAGCGCCACCAGGACGGCGCCGCCCACGCCCAGCGCAGGCGCGATCCACATCAGCGGCCATTTCGCGTAGTTGGCCATCCAGGCGCCGTTCTGCACCGCCACGGTCTTGAGCATCGGATCCGACGGGCCGGCCATGTCCACCGCGCTGGTGATCACATGGCCAGGCAAGCCGCCCGCCACCCAGAACCCGCCCGCCGCGAACAACGCCGCGGTCAGCAAGGCGCACAGCCTGCCCCAGTTGCGGGCACGCGACGAAATCGGATCTTCGGTGCGCCAGGCCAGCAGTACGGCGCCATGCATGGCCAGCATCACCACGCTGAGCACGCCGGCCAACAGCGCGAACGGCATGAACAACTGGTAGAAGTGGCCTTCATAGATCGGACGCAGGGTCACCGGATCGAACGTGAACGGCACGCCCAGGATGATGTTGCCCATGGCCACGCCGAACACCAGCGAGGCCACCACGCCCGAGAAACAGAGCACGCCGTCCCAGCGGTTGCGCCAGCTGGTGCCTTCCATCTTGCTGCGGTACTTGAAGCCGACCGGCCGCAGGATCAGCGCGATCAGCACCAGCATCATCGCCAGGTAGAACCCGGAGAACGACGCGGCGTACAGCAAGGGCCATGCGGCGAAAATGGCGCCGCCCGCGGTGATGAGCCAGACCTGGTTGCCTTCCCAGACCGGTCCCACCACGTTGATCACCACCCGGCGCTCGGCGTCGGTCTTGGCAACCACCGGCAGCAGCGCAGCCACGCCCAGGTCAAAGCCGTCCATGACGGCAAAGCCGATGAGCAATGCGCCCAGCAGCACCCACCAGACCACGCGCAGCGTGCCGTAGTCGAAAGGAATAAGAGTATCCATCGCTGTCTCTCCTTCAGGCCCGCACGGCAGCGTGCACAGGATCGGCGGCGGCAGCTCCGGGCGCCGGCCCATCGGATTTCGGTCCCTTCCTCACGGCGTGCAGCATCACCTTCACGCCGATGATCAGCAACACCGTGTACAGCACCAGGAATATCGTCAGGCTGATGGCCAGGTCGACGATGGTCAGGCCGGAAGCCGCGTAGTAGGTCGGCAGCACGCCTTCGATCACCCAGGGCTGGCGGCCGTATTCGGCCACGAACCAGCCGCTTTCGATGGCCACCCAGGGCAACGGCAAGCTCCACAACGCCACCTTGAGCAGGCCGCGCCGGCTGTCCAGCCGCCCGCGCGAGGCCAGCCAGAAGGCCACGCCGAAGAACAGGATCAGATACATGCCCACCGCGACCATGATGCGGAACGCCCAGAACAGTGGCGCCACGTTGGGCACGGTATCGACGGCGGCCTTCTTGATGTCGTCTTCGGTGACCTTGCTCATGTCGGGCTGATAGCGCTTGACCAGCAGCGCATAGCCCAGGTCGGGCCAGGTCTTGTCAAAGACCATGCGCGCATCCACGTCCTTGGGATTGGCGCGGATCTTCTGCAAGGCTTCATACGCCACCATGCCGTCGCGAATGCGATTCTCGGCACGACGTATCAGGTCGTCGATGCCCAGCAGCGGCGTGGTGAGCGAACGCGTGCCGATGATGCCCATGACGTAGGGGATCTCGATGGCGAAGTCGTTCTTGCGCTCGGCCTGGTTGGGGATGGCGATCAGGTTGAAGGACGCAGGGGCCGGCTCGGTGTGCCACATGGACTCGATGGCCGCGATCTTCATCTTCTGGTGTTCGGTGGTGAGATAGCCGCTTTCGTCCCCCAGCACCACGACCGACAACGCCGAGGCCAGGCCGAAGCTGGCGGCGACCGCCATCGAGCGCTTGGCCAGGTCGATGTGGCGGCCCTTCAGCAGGTACCAGGCGCTGATCGACATGACGAACATCGCGCCCGCGACGTAGCCTGCGCTGACCGTGTGCACGAACTTGGCCTGTGCCACCGGGTTGAAGATCACCGCGGCGAAGTCGGTCATCTCCATGCGCATGGTGTCGGGATTGAAGATCGAACCGACCGGATTCTGCATCCAGCCGTTGGCGATCAGGATCCACAGCGCCGAGAAGTTGGTGCCGAACGCCACCAGCCAGGTCACGATCAAGTGGCTGACCTTGGACATGCGGTTCCAGCCGAAGAAGAACAGGCCGACGAAGGTCGCTTCCAGGAAGAAGGCCATCAGCCCTTCGAGCGCCAGCGGCGCGCCGAAGATGTCGCCTACGTAATGGCTGTAGTAGGACCAGTTCATGCCGAACTGGAACTCCATCACGACGCCTGTGGCAACGCCCAATGCGAAGTTGATGCCGAAGAGGGTGCCCCAGAACATCGTCATCCGCTTCCAGATGGCGCGGCCAGTCATGACGTACACGCTTTCCATGATGGCCAGAATGAACGACAGGCCTAGCGTGAGCGGGACGAAGAGGAAGTGGTAGAGCGCGGTCGCGGCGAACTGGAATCGCGACAGATTTACGACGTCGAGATCAATCATTGGGTCGCTCCCAAGCAGTTGAGGTGCCGCGGCAACCGGCATGGTTCCCAGGCCGTCTCTCGCGCCATGTTACGAGCGTTGCATACAACTTCATAGAGGTTTCCTGAAAAATCGGGGCGGATCAGGTTCAGCCCTTGCCCCGCAATTTGCCGGCGAAGCCCAGCACCTTCTGCACTTTCGAACCGAGCTTCATCAGGTTCTGCAGGGTTTCTGGCGGCAGTCGTTGAACCTCATCGAACCATCCGGTAGACAGTTCGATGAGCTCCAGCATGTCGTTCATGCGCTGTTGCGCGTACGCCTCATCCGGACCCGACGGGGGTTCCAACAGGGTGTCCCGCAGCAGGGTCAGCGTGGGATCGATTTCGCGCTTGCGCTTTTCTTCCATCAGGATGCGGAAGATCTCCCAGACGTCCTTGGGAGTTTCGAAGTAGTCGCGGCGGTCGCCGACTTGATGCATGAGCTTGACCAGCCGCCAGGACTGCAGCTCCTTCAGCCCCAGGCTGACGTTGGAGCGCGAGAAGCCGAGGGTTTCGGCGATGTCATCGGCGTTCAGCGGCTTGGGCGACAGGAACAGGAGGGCGTAGATCTGGCCGACCGTGCGGTTCACGCCCCACCGGCTGCCCATTTCGCCGAAATGCAGGACGAATCGTTCGTTTTGAGGGGACAGGGCCATGGATCGCGCTACGCCGGCAAGACCAGGACGCGTCGTCCTGGCCGATAAGAACAGTTACACCGATTTCAGAAAATTCTGGAATTTCCGAAATTATCAAACAATCCATGCGAAAGCGCAAACCACACTGGCGGCAGGGGGATGATCTCAAGACATGATGTCGCGGCAGTGACAGACGGCCTTCTCCGGCCTTTGCCTAAAGCCGCCGACAAACGCAAGCGGCCACCAGCCGGTGAGCTGGTGGCCGCTAGGGAAAACGGAAAAAAGGCTTTAGCCGGCCTTGACGGACACCGCCGCCGACACCCGCTTGGCCTTGGCGCGAGCCGCCGCCACGTCCTCGGCCACGGCCAGGCCCACGCCCATGCGGCGCTTGACGAAGGATTCGGGCTTGCCGAAGAGGCGGATGTCGGTGCCGGGTTCGGCCAGCGCTTCGGCCACGTTGTGGAACGAGACCGCGGCGGCCTCGACGCCGCCGTAGATGACGCTGCTGGCGCCGGGCTGGCGCAGACTGGTGTCCACCGGCAGCCCCAGCAGCGCCCGGGCGTGGAGTTCGAATTCGTTCTGGACCTGGGTGATCATGGTGACCATGCCGGTGTCGTGCGGACGCGGGCTGACTTCCGAGAACCAGACCTGGTCGCCGGCCACGAACAGCTCCACGCCGAAGATGCCCAGGCCGCCCAGGTTGGAAGTGACCGCCAGCGCGATGTCGCGCGAACGCTGCAGCGCGGCGGGAGACATCGGGTGCGGCTGCCAGCTTTCCACGTAGTCGCCGTCGACCTGCTTGTGGCCGATGGGTTCGCAGTAGCGGGTTTCGACCTGGCCGTCGGCGCCGCGGGCGCGCACGGTCAGCAGGGTGATTTCGTAGTCGAAGCGGATGAAGCCCTCGACGATGGCGCGCCCGCCGCCCACCCGGCCGCCCTCCTGGGCATAGCGCCAGGCGGACTCGACGTCGTCGCCGCTCTTGATCACGGACTGGCCCTTGCCCGAGGAGGACATGACGGGCTTGATGACGCAGGGATAGCCGATGCCGCCGTCGATGGCCGCGCGCAATTCTTCTTCGGTGTCGACAAAACGGTAGGGCGAGGTCGGCAGTCCCAGGGTCTCGGCCGCAAGCCGGCGGATGCCCTCGCGGTTCATGGTCAACTGGGCCGCGCGGGCGGTCGGCGTCACCCGGGCCACGCCCGCCGCTTCCAGTTCCACCAGCAAATTGGTGGCAATGGCTTCGATTTCGGGGACAATAACGTGGGGCCGTTCCTGTTCGATGACCTTGCGCAGGGCCTGCGGGTCCGTCATCGAGACCACATGCGCCCGGTGCGCCACCTGGTGGCCCGGAGCGTCGGCGTACCGATCCACGGCAATGACTTCCACGCCCAGCCGCTGCAGGGCAATGATGACCTCTTTGCCCAATTCGCCGGACCCGAGCAGCATGACGCGGGTGGCCAAGGGGGACAGGGGCGTGCCAAGAACGGGGCTGGAAATGCTGGACATGGAGCGGGCCTGGAAAAAAGTTGGAAAGCCGTTGAAATGACCCGCCAGCATGCCATACGCCCTTTCCGGGGGCAAACCCGCATACTGATATTAAAATCCACGTATGACTGACCATCCCACAACATCGTCCGAGACCGCGCTGGCATCTGCGCGCAGAACGCTGCAGATCGAATGCCAGGGCCTGATGGACCTGTCGGCCCGGCTGGACGACAGCTTCACGCAGACCGTCGCGATGCTGCTGGCCTGCCGCGGCCGGGTGGTCGTCAGCGGCATCGGCAAGACCGGCCACGTGGCCCGCAAGATCGCGGCGACCCTGGCCTCCACCGGCACGCCGGCCTTTTTCGTGCACGCCGCCGAGGCCGTCCACGGCGATCTGGGCATGATCACCCAGGACGACGTCCTCATCGCGATTTCCTATTCCGGCTCCGGCCAGGAACTGCTGACGATCCTGCCCGTCGCCCGCCGCATGGGCGCCAAGCTGATCGCCATTACCGGCAACCCGCAGTCCGAACTGGCCCGGCTGGCCGACGTCCACCTGGACGCCAGCGTGGCCCAGGAAGCCTGCCCGCTGAATCTGGCGCCCACCGCCAGCACCACCGCCGCGCTGGCCCTGGGCGATGCCCTGGCCGTCGCCTGCCTGGAGGCCCGCGGCTTCGGCCCGCAGGATTTCGCGCGCTCGCACCCGGGCGGCGCGCTCGGCCGCCGCCTGCTGACCCACGTGCGCGACGTCATGCGCCAGGGCGACGCCCTGCCCATCGTCATGGCCGGCACCCCGGTATCGCAGGCGCTCGAGGTCATGTCCGCCAAAGGCATGGGCATGACCGTCGTGACCGACGCGCAGCGCCGCCCCCTAGGCATCTTCACCGACGGCGACCTGCGCCGACTGATTGCCCGCCAGGGCGACATCCGCAGCCTGACCGTCGAATCCGGCATGACGCGCTCGCCGCGCAGCATCACTCCCGACGCGCTGGCCGTCGAGGCGGCCCAGCAAATGGACAAACAACGGCTCAACCACATGCTCGTGCTGGACAGCGACGGCGTTCTGCTCGGCGCCCTGCACATGCATGATCTGATGGCCGCCAAAGTGGTATGACTATGACTCTTTCTGTACCCGTGACGCATCCGGCCGAAGCGCTGGTCCTGGCCCGCATCCCCGCCGGCGTGCGCGAACGCGCCGCCGCGGTGCGCCTGATGGTGTTCGACGTGGACGGCGTGCTGACCGACGGCAGCCTCTATTACGGCGACAACGGCGAACTGCAAAAGCGCTTCAACGTGCTGGACGGCCACGGACTGCGCCTGCTGATGGAAGGCGGCCTGAAGGTTGCGCTGATGACCGGACGCTCCGGCCCCATCGTGGCGCGCCGCGCGGCCGAGCTGGGTATCGCCGAGGTCATCCAGGGCGTGCGGGACAAGGGCGGCGCCCTGGCCGAACTTGCGCAGCGCTCCGGTGTCCAACTGAACCAGACCGGCTACATGGGCGATGATGTCATCGACCTGCCGGCCCTGCAGCGCGCTGGCTTCGCCGCCAGCGTGCCTAATGCGCCGGGCTACGTCAGCCAGGCCGCCCACTGGGTCTCCACGCACGCCGGCGGCAACGGCGCCGTGCGCGAATGCTGCGACCTGCTGCTGGCGGCCCAGGGACGCCTTGGCGCCTTCCTGGCGGCGCCAGGCCTGCTCGGCCCGGGCGCCATCCAATGATCGCCAGGACAACCCATACGCCCTTGCGGCAGACCCGATGAAAGAACGTTTTCCATCCCTGATCGCGCTGTTCCTGCTGCTGGTGCTGGTCGCCAGCTCGTGGTGGGCGGCGGATTACGCGCAGCGGGCCATCCAGACGGATCCGCCACGCCGCGTCACCCACGAAATGGACGCCTGGTCGCGCGACTTCATCATGCTGCGCACGGACCCGAACGGCAAGCCCATCAACCGGCTGGAAGGCGACTACGCTGAACATTTTCCGGATGACGATTCCTATCACGTGACCTCGCCGCGCGCCGTGGGCCAGCGCGAGGACAACCCCATCACCGTGGCTGTCTCCAAGACCGCGGTGATGGAGCAAGGCGGCAAGCGCATCGTCATGAACGGCGACGCCCACGTGCGCCGCCAGCCGGACGCCAATAACGACCTGCTGGACGTGCGCAGCCAGCAGCTGATCATCTTGCCCGACGACGACGTGGTCTACACCGACCTGCCGGCGGAAGTCATCAAGGGCCGTTCGCGCATGAACGGCACGGGCATGCACTACAACAACAAAACGCGCCAACTGCAGGTTTCGGCATCGACCGATGTGGAAATTGCCGGTTCCGAAGGCAGGCAGCAACGCCGGACCGAAATTCCCGCCAACAACACTGACCAGAAAAAACCATGACCGACCTCCGGATTCTCCTTGCCCCGACGACCCGCTTGCTCGGCGCCATCCTGCTGACGGCCTCGGCGCTGGCCCCGGCCCATGCCGCGGATCCGGCGCCCAAGGCAGCGACGCCGGCGGAAGAGCCCAGCACGCTGATCCTGTCGGACACCCTGCACTACGACGACGTGAAGAAGAAGAGCGTCTTCACGGGCAACGTCAACATGACGCGCGGCCTCATGACCCTGACGTCCGACGTGCTGGAAATGAACGAAGACGCGCAAGGCAACCAGTTCGGCACGGCCACCGCCAACAAGGGCAAGATCGTGACCATCCGCCAGGAACGCCCGGAAACCTTCGAACTCATCGAAGGCACGGGCCTGCGCGCCGAATACGACGGCTCCAAGAGCACCTTCGACCTGATCGGCCAGGCGGTCGTGATCCGCTACGTCTGTGGGAAACCGTTCGATACCATTCGCGGCGAGCGGGTACGCTACAACGAGAAGACCGGCACCTACGAAGCCCATGGCGGCCCCAACTCCGCCGCGGCCGGCGGCCGGGTCCGTTCGGTAGCTGAACCGCGCGCCAAGTCGGATGCGGCCATCGCCGAATGCCGCAAGCAGCAGGCAGCCAAGAAGGGGCGTTGAACGCCTCCCATGCAACACCACTCGCAGCCACGATGAACCAACCTTCAGTGCCGACTCCGGTAACCTCCGCGCCTTCGGGCGTCAAGCAGGGCAGCCTGCGCGCAACCGGCTTGCGCAAGACCTATAACGGCCGGACCGTGGTGCAGGACGTTTCCCTGTCCGTGGTCAGCGGCGAAGTGGTCGGCCTGCTCGGCCCCAACGGCGCCGGCAAGACCACCAGCTTCTACATGATCGTGGGCCTGGTGCCCGCGGATGCGGGCCGCATCGAGATCGACGGCTCCGTCATCACCTCGATGCCGATCCACAAGCGCGCGCACATGGGCCTGTCGTACCTGCCCCAGGACGCCTCCGTGTTCCGCCGCCTGACGGTGGAACAGAACATCCGCGCCGTGCTGGAACTTCAATTGGGGCCGGATGGACGTCCACTGTCCACGCCCAAGATCAACGAGCAGATGGAATCGCTGCTGGAAGAACTGCAGATCGGCCACATCCGCAGCAACGCAGCCATCTCCCTGTCGGGCGGCGAACGCCGCCGCGTGGAAATCGCGCGCGCGCTGGCGACCAGCCCGCGCTTCATCCTGCTGGACGAACCCTTCGCCGGCGTGGATCCCATCGCGGTGATCGAGATCCAGCGCATCGTGCGTTTCCTGAAGGGCCGCGGCATCGGCGTGCTGATCACCGACCACAACGTGCGCGAAACCCTGGGCATCTGCGACCGCGCCTACATCATCAGCGAAGGCAAGGTCCTGACCGACGGCCACCCCGACGAAATCGTGGGCGATCCCGCCGTGCGCCGGGTGTATCTGGGAGAGCATTTCCGCATGTAATGCGGCCCTGGGGAAGACCCCTAGGCGCCGCCTGCGCAAAGGCGCATGCACCCTGGGGCCTCAGCCATAAAAATGCCATGAACTTGCGCTAGGTCAGCTTGTTTTATCGGCCCGAGTCTATACACTAGTACTAAACGAACCCGCTCAATCAAGGAGAACGCCTAACGAATCAGCCGCGCTTTTTGCGCACCCTTTTTTCCTCTTTTAGAAGGAGAGCACACTATGAACCTGAGCATCTGCGGTCGTCACCTCGACGTCACCCCGGCCATCCGGGAATATGTCATGAACAAACTGGCGCGAGTGCTGCGGCATTTCGATCACGTCATCGATACCCAGGTCATGCTCTCGGTAGAGCCCCTGCGGCATAGAGCCGAAATCACCATGCGTCTAAGCGGTAAGGACATTCATTGTGAAGCAACCGATGAAAATCTCTATGCAGCCATAGACCTTCTTGCTGACAAAGTCGACCGTCAGGTCATCAAGCACAAGGACAAGGTACGAAGTCACACGGCGGAGTCCGTGAAGCGGCAAGCGGCGAATCTAACGCCACCCCAGCAGTAACGCGCTTCATGAGCACTCGCACTGCGAGACTAGCTAAACAGCGATTCTAGTAATCCTGCCTGAGTCCCGGTGTCCCGCTAGACGCAACGTCCGGCTGGGGCATCGGCAAACTTCCCTCCTTGTAGTGCCTCCCGCAGTCCCCCCCTTCCTTGTCCCCCAATTCCCGGCCCCGCCGGCGATTCCGTTTTTCCACGTTTCCGACGCTTTCCCCAGGGCCACCCTCGCCGCCGGGCGCAAGAATGCCCACAATCCGCCGCTATCGGTCTATGCTGTCGCTCTTGCCGCCCCATGATGCGACCGAGCCGAGTACGCATCTCAGAGGCCGATTATTGCAGTGCGTCATATAACCATATAATGATCCGATGAATCATTTGTCGCGCATCCTACCCGCCGGCAACGTCGTGCTCGATATGCTCGCAACGAGCAAGAAACGTGCGTTCGAACAGGCCGGCCTTCTCTTTGAAAACAACCATGGCCTGGCGCGCGCGCTCGTCTTCGACAGCCTGTTCGCCCGGGAGCGCCTGGGCTCCACCGCGCTCGGACAGGGCGTGGCGGTGCCGCATGGCCGTGTGAAGGGCCTGGAACAGGCCCTGGCGGCCTTCATCCGCCTGGCCCAGCCCATCACTTTCGATGCGCCCGACGGGCAGCCCGTGTCGATGCTGCTTTGCCTGCTGGTGCCGGAAACGGCCACGCAGCAGCACTTGGACATCCTGGCCGAACTGGCGCAGCTCATGTCGAACAAGGCCTTGCGCGAGGCCCTGGCCACAGAGCCCGATCCCGCTGTCGTCCATAAGATGCTCACGACCGGCCAACTCTGAACTCCACGCGGAAGCGCAGCCATGCTCACGGTGCAGGAACTCGTCGACGACAACGCCGACAAAATCCCCTTTAACTGGATTTCCGGCCAGGGCGCCGCGGACCGCGCGATTCCCGACGACGGCATGTCGGCCGCGGACCTCGTCGGCCACTTGAACCTGATCCACCCGTCCCGCATCCAGGTGTTCGGACAGGAAGAGCTGGCGTACTACACCCGCTTCGACCTGCGCCGCCGCATGCACCACATGGACGAGCTGCTGATCGGCGGCGTACCCGCGATCCTGCTGGCCGACGGCCTGACCCCGCCGCAAGACCTCATCGACCAGTGCGACCAGCATCAGGTGCCGCTCTTGTCCACGCCGGTGGCGGCGGCGCAACTGATCGACCTGCTGCGCATCTACCTGGGCAAGAAACTGGCGCCCACCACCACCGTGCATGGCGTGTTCCTGGACGTGCTGGGACTGGGCGTGCTGATCACCGGTGAATCCGGCCTGGGCAAGAGCGAACTGGCGCTGGAACTGATTTCACGCGGACACGGCCTGGTGGCCGACGACGCCGTGGAGTTCTCGCGCACCGCCCCCAACATGATCGAAGGCCACTGTCCGCAGCTGCTGCAGAACCTGCTGGAAGTGCGCGGCCTGGGCCTGCTCGATATCCGCACCATCTTCGGCGAGACCTCCGTACGCCGCAAGATGCGCCTCAAGCTCATCGTGCACCTGGTGCGCGCCACCGCGCAAGACAAGTTCGAGCGCCTGCCGCTGCAAGACATCACGCAGGACATGCTGGGCCTGCCGGTGCGCAAGGTCATGCTGCAAGTGGCTGCGGGCCGCAATCTGGCGGTGCTGGTCGAGGCCGCCGTGCGCAATACCATCCTGAAGCTGCGCGGCATCGATACGCTGGGCGAATTCATGGAACGCCAGGCCATGGCGATCCTGCAAAGCAGCAAGTAGGCGCGCGTCGTCCGGCGGCAGCTTGAACCTGTATGAAAACCTGGCCGCCGAGATCGCCAAGTCGATCCGCGACGGCGTGCTGCGCGCGGGCGACAAGCTGCCCTCCGTGCGGGACGCGTGCGCGGCGCGCGGCCTCAGCCCGTCGACGGTGTTCCAGGCCTACTACCTGCTGGAAGCGCAAGGCCTGATCCGGGCGCAGCCGCGCTCCGGTTACTACGTCAACGCCCCTGCCGCATCCCTGCCACCGGAACCCGGCGCGTCCACTCCGGATGGCGACTCAACGGAGCTCGCGATCAGCGAGCGCATCTTCGATATTCTCGGCTCAGTGCGCAACCGCGAGGTGACGCCGCTGGGCTCCGCCTTTCCTTCCCCGTTGCTGTTCCCGCTGCCGCGGCTGGCCCAGGCCATGGCCGCGCACCTCAAGCGCCAGGATCCGCTGGACACGGTCGAAGACCTGGCGCCTGGCAATCCGGGCCTGCGCCGCCAGATCGCGCTGCGTTACCTGATCGGCGGCATCAACGTGCCAGCCGGCGACATCGTCGTCACCAACGGCGCGCTGGAAGCGCTGAACCTCTGCCTGCAAGCAGTCACGCAGCCTGGCGACACGGTCATGGTCGAGGCTCCCACGTTCTATGGCGCCTTGCAGGCGCTCGAGCGCCACGGGCTGAAGGCGCTGGAAATACCGACGCATCCGCGCACCGGCATCGACCTGGACGCAATGCAGGCCGCCATCGAGCGCCATGCGCCCCGCGCCTGCTGGCTGATGACGCAGTTCCAGAACCCGCTGGGCAGCCTGATGCCCGATGAAAAAAAGCGCCAGCTGGTCCAGCTGCTTGCGCGCCACGATATTCCGCTGATCGAAGACGATGTGTACGGCGAGCTGTATTTCGGATCGGTGCGGCCGGTACCCGCCAAGGCCTATGACACCCAGGGGCTGGTGCTGCATTGCTCGTCTTTTTCCAAGTGCCTGGCGCCGGGCTACCGCATCGGCTGGACCTCGGCCGGACGCTACGCGCAACGCGTGCAGCGCCTGAAACTGTCGTCGACGCTATCGGCTTCCGGCCCCGCCCAGGGCGCCATCGCCGAATATCTGGAGCAAGGCGGCTACGACCGCCACCTGCGCCGCCTGCGCGAAACGCTGCAGACACAGCAGCAGCGCATGGCCGAGGCAATCGCCCAGGAATTCCCGGCCGGCACGCGCGTGACGCGTCCGCAAGGCGGGTTCTTCCTGTGGCTGGAACTGCCGGCCGCCGTGGATGCGCTGACGCTGCATCGCCAGGCGCTCGCGCGCGGCATCAGCGTGGCGCCGGGGCCGATCTTTTCGGCCAGCGGCCAGTTCGGCAGCGCGCTGCGCCTGAATTACGGGCACCCTTGGGACGCGGCCTCGCAGGCTGCCATCCGCGTACTCGGCGAGTTGGCTCGCGCGGCCTGCGCGCAGGCCGCGCGAGCGCGCTGATTCCGCGTCAGTTCAACGTCGATGCGGCGCGCGCGCGCTTGACTTCCAGCGGGGTCACGCCGCCCGCCTCGTTGCCCCAGCTATTGCGGATATACGTCACCAGCATCGCGATGTCGCCGTCGTTGAGCAGCTGCCCGAAGGGCGGCATGCCGTGAGGCCGCGGGTTCGCCGCCGTGGCCGGGGCATAGCCGCCGTCCAGCACCATGCGGATCGCGTTGACAGGCGACGGCGCCGTCACGGTCGGATTGCCCGCCAGCGCGGGCCATGCCGTGCCGCTGCCCTCGCCCGCTGACTGGTGGCATTGCACGCATTGCTGGCGGTAGATCTTGCCGCCCAGTTCCATGGCGGCTGGCGCGACAGCGGTCCGCGTACGCTCCGTTGAAGCCGCCGTGGCGGGCAGGGATTTGATATAGACGCCGATGGCCAGTGCGTCCGCATCGGTCAGATGCTGCGTACTGCCCAGCACCACCTCGGCCATGGGGCCGCTGGCGCTGGAATGCTTCGAAATGCCAGTCTTGAGCAAGGCTGCAATGTCTTCGGCGGACCATCTGCCCATGCCGGTTTCCATATCGTTGGTGAGCGGCGGCGCGTACCAATCCAGCACCGGGATCACGCCGCCGGCCAATGGGTCGGCCGAACGCAGCCCCCCCAGGGTGTTGCGCGGCGTATGGCAGGCGGCGCAATGCCCCAGGCCTTCGACCAGATATCGGCCGCGATTCCACTGCACCGATTGCCCTGCGTCCGCCTCCTGCACGCCCGGTTTGAAGTACAGCGCGCGCCAGGCGGCCAGCAGCGCCCGCTGGTCGTAGGGGAATTCCATCTCGGGCGGCCGGTTGGGCTGGTCCACGGGCGCCACGGTGCGCAGATAGGCGTACAACGCGTCGGAATCGGCGCGGGTCACGCGCGTGTATTCCGTATAAGGGAAAGCGGGATACAGCAGCGTGCCGTCGCGCGACTTGCCGTTGTGCAGCGCCTGCCAGAAATCGTCCGCGGTCCAGGCGCCTATGCCGGTTTTGTCGTCGGGCGTGAGGTTCGGGCCGTACACCGTGCCGAACGGCGTAGGGATCGGCGTGCCGCCCGCCAGCGTCTTGCCGCCCCGGCTGGTGTGGCAGGCCATGCAATTGCCAGCGAGCGCAAGGTAGCGGCCGCGCTCCACCAGCGTCGCGGCATCCGCCGCGGCCGCGGCGGGACCGGTGCTGGCATCGTCGCGCGTACCGAACCAGTAGAGGCCGCCCACGGCTGCGATCGCGAGCAGCAACAGGGCGGACAGGACTTTCTTCATGATCGACATCCGGCCTCTCCCTTACCGTTGCGCCTGGCTGCCGCATTCCGCGGGCAGGCGTATCGAACCCGCGGCTTCTGGCGCGTAGGGTTCCACGACGGGTTGCGAGGACAGCCACGCGGCCAGCGCGCCGATGTCCTGGGGAGTGAGTTTGTTGGAGATGTCGGCCATGCAGTCCGGCTCGGCAGCGCGGCGCAAGCCGTTCTTCCAGCTGCCGATCTGCGAACCGATGTAGTCGCGCGGCAGGCCAAGCAAGCCGGGAATGGCGGGCAACACACCGCCCAGAGCGGCACCGTGACAGGCGGCACAGGCGGGCAGACCGCGCGCGGCGTCACCGTTCAGGGCCAGCTTGCGCCCGGCTTCCAGCGTGGCGGCGGAGACGTCGGCGCGCGTCGGCGGCGGATACGGCACATGCTGCGAGGAAAAATACGCGGCGATCTCGCGCAGGTAGTCGTCGGGCAGGCCGGTCAACAAATGCGTCATAGGCCGGTACTGACGCCGGTCGTCGCGGAAGTTGAGCAGCTGGTGGTACAGGTACTCCTGAGGCTTGCCCGCCAGGCGCGGATAGTAGCCGTCGTTGCCGGCCCGGCCCTGCGCACCATGACAGGCCGTACAGGCGGCGACGCGGGCGTCCATGGTGTCCGGGCGCAGGATTTCCTGGGGCGCGGGCTGGGCCGGCGCGGGCGCTGCCAGGAAGGCGGCAGCCACCCCAAATAGGGAAATTGCCCAAAAACGCGGCAGTGAAACACTACGAAAGGAAATGAAGGCTAACATCTAGGTCGAATTCCATTCCCCCGAAACGCATGACGGCGGGGCGCGTATGTGAATCTGTCGAGTATCCGGCCCCCAGCTTACGCCAGGGGGACCAAAGCGGTACAGGCGCAGATTGGCAGTTTACGGCCATATCAGATGTCATCCCGCCGGCATCGTCCTCGAAAAGCGTGCCACAATCATGTCCATGTTGAAAGTCGTCCTCGTCACCGGCATCTCAGGCTCAGGCAAGTCCGTCGCCCTGCGCATGCTTGAGGACGCAAGCTATACCTGCGTCGACAACCTGCCCGTGCGGTTCCTGACCGAGTTCATCGCCAACGCCCGCGATGACGGCATGGAGCGCGTCGCGGTCGCCATCGACGTCCGCTCCCCCGGCGAACTGGCCGAACTGCCCGACGTGGTCACCGCGCTGCGCGCCATGGGCACCAGCCTGCGCGTGGTCTTCCTGGACGCCAGCACGGAAACGCTGGTGCAGCGCTATTCCGAATCGCGCCGCCGCCACCCGCTGACCGACCGCCTGCAGCACGGCGGCAAGACCCCGACGCTGTCCGAGTGCATCGCTGTGGAGCGCGAACTGCTCGCGCCGCTGCGCGAACAGGAACACGTCATCGACACCTCGGACCTGACGCCGGGCCAACTGCGCGTCTGGATCCGCGACCTGATCAAGGCCGACCGCGCGCCGCTGGTGCTGACTTTCGAGTCCTTCGCCTACAAGCGCGGCGTGCCGCGCGACGCGGACCTGGTATTCGACGTGCGCTGCCTGCCCAACCCCTACTACGACCGCGACCTGCGGCCGCTGACCGGCCGTGACGAACCCGTGGCCGCCTGGCTGGCGGGCTTCGACCTGGTGGGACAGATGATCGACGACATCGCCGGTTTCCTGAACCGCTGGCTGCCGCAATACACGCAAGACACCCGCAATTACCTTACGGTCGCCATCGGCTGCACCGGCGGCCAGCACCGTTCGGTGTACGTGGTCGAACAGCTGGCGCTGCGTTTTGCCGACCACGACCCGCTGCTGGTGCGCCATCGCACCCAACTGCCTGACGAATCCGCATGACCCTGTCCCGCCCGACCCGCCTGTTCATGATGCTGCTGCTGGCCATTGCCGTGGCTGGCTGCTCTTCCACCGGCGGACGCAAGAAGGGCGGCGGGTATTACAAGGACGACGGGCCAGACGCGAATCCGCCCTCGAACCTGGACCAGGTGCCCGACGCGGTGCCCAGGATCGAACCCTATGCCAGCGGCGCGAACCGCCCGTATGTGGTGTTCGGCCAGCGCTATGTGCCGGACACCAGCGGCCAGCCCTATAAAAAGCGCGGCACCGCCTCGTGGTACGGCAAGAAGTTCCACGGCAATTCCACGTCCATCGGCGAGTCCTACGACATGTACGCCATGACGGCCGCCCACACCACGCTGCCACTGCCCAGCTACGCCCGCGTCACCAGCATGGTCAACGGCAAGACCATCATCGTGCGGGTGAACGACCGCGGCCCGTTCCACAGCGACCGCATCATGGACCTGTCCTATGTCGCCGCGTACAAGCTGGGCATCATCGGCCCTGGCAGCGGCCAGGTGATCGTGGAAGCCATCCCGCAGGACGAGATCCGGCGGCTGGCCTCGCAGGGCGCGCCTGCCACGGCCATACCCGAACCCGCATCGGCCACGGGTTCCTCGCCCGTGGCCGCGCCCATCGCCGCCGTGCCGGTGGCGCTGGCGGCCGAACCCCTGTCGGGGCCCGCTCCGGGTTCCGCGCCGGTGCGCCAGCCGGCAGCGGGCGGCATCGGCAGCGTCTATCTGCAGGTGGGCGCGTTCAGCCAGCCGGCCAATGCGCAATCGCTGGTCAGCCGCATCAACACGCAGCTGGGCGCCGAAGGCGCGCCGCCCGCATCGGTCGAACAGTCGAACAATCTGTATCGGGTCAAGATCGGCCCCTACCCCGACCGGCAGAGCGCCTTGGACGCCGTGCCGATAGTGTCGGACCGCATCGGCATCCTGCCCAGCATCGCCTCGCAGTAAACGCCCCGCTGCCCGCCTACCAGGGCAGTTCGGCCTGACCGTCGCACACCCGGCGCGCGCTTGCGCTACGGCTGCGGTAGCGATTGCCTTCGTGCGCCAGCAAGGCCTGCTTGCGCGGCAGCCCGCCGCCGAAGCCGGTCAGCGAGGTGTCGGCCCCGATCACGCGATGACAGGGAATGATGATGCTGATCGGATTGCGTCCGACGGCGCCGCCGACCGCCTGCGCACCCTTGGGCCGCCCCACGGTGCGCGCCAGGTCGCCGTAGCTGGCCAGCACGCCGAATTCCAGGTCGCACAGCGCATGCCAGACCTGGTGTTGGAAAGTGGTGCCGACGGGGTCCAGCACCACGTCGAAGACGCGGCGCTTGCCGGCGAACCATTCTTCCAGTTCGCGGCGCGCCTGCTCCAGGATGGGATCGGAGTCCGTGAGGATCCAGCCATCCGCCGCGGGCAGCAGTTCCTGATCGGTGAACCAGGCGCCGCGCAGACCCTTGGCGCTGGCGACCAGACGCATGTCGCCCAGCGGCGTGGAAATGTCGCGGTAGACCAGGCGTTCGTCGGGATCCGCGGGCTTGTTGGACACGATAGTCGAATACACCATGCCTTACTCCGCCGATTTCTTGCGGGCCAGGGCCCGGTTGTACAGCACGTCGCGCGGCAGGCCGGAAACCTTGGCGGCCACGCGCGCGGCGTCGCGCAAGGACAGCGACTCCAGCAAGGCGTCCAGCAGCGCATCGGTGCGCGGATCGGCTTCTTCATCCGCTTCCTGTTCCGCGGGCGCGTGCGCGATCAGCACGAATTCGCCCTGTTCGCGGTGCGAGTCCGCAGCCAGCCAGGCCGCGCCTTCGCCCATCGGGAACGTTGCGATCTCCTCGAAACGCTTGGTCAGTTCGCGCGCCACGGTCAGAAGACGGTCGGGGCCGCACACTTCCAGCAGGTCGGCCAGCGTGGCCGCGAGCCGGTGCGGCGATTCGAACATGACGACCGGCGCGGGCAAGGCGCACCAGGTGCGCAGCCAGCGCTGGCGCGCAGCCGCCTTGGGCGGAGGAAATCCGGCAAAGGCATAGCCCGGGTTTTCGTCGGTGGTAACGCCGCTACCCATCAGCGCGGCGATGACCGCGCTGGGACCGGGCACCGGCACCACGCCGAAGCCGGCTTCGCGCACGGCGCGCACGATGCGCGCGCCCGGATCGCTGACGGCGGGCGCGCCGGCGTCGGACACCAGCGCCACGCGCTGGCCCTGGGCCAGACGCTCGCAAATGGCCTGGGCCGCGGCGGCTTCATTGTGGCGGTGGGCGGCCATGAGCGGCGTACCCACGCCCCAGGCGTCCAGCAAGGCGCGGCTGGCGCGCGTGTCTTCCGCGGCGATTACATCGGCCCGCTGCAAAGCGTGCCAGGCGCGCAGCCCCAGGTCGCCCAGGTTGCCGATCGGCGTGGCCACGACATACAGCGTCGCAGCGGGCCAATGCTGCCCCGCCACGCGCTCAGAAACGCGAGACCAGGCATCTCCGGCAGGGGGAGGTGAGACATTTTGATTCATTGCAGCCTACAGACACGGGAAACCATGTCAGTGTAGCCGCCTATGCCCGCGACTTCCGGAGCGCCCATGACGGATGACACCTTGCGACTGGCCTGCGAACTGGCCCTGGCCGCCCGCGGCCGCGCCGCCAAACGCCGGCGCCGTGCCGCGCGCGCGGCGCCAGCGGATCGCCCGCCCCCGCGACGCTCGCCCGCCCAACGCAAGGGCGACCACCACGAGGACGCCGCCTTGCGCCTGCTGCAGTCGCGCGGCCTGGTCCTGCTGGCGCGCAATCTGCAGACCCGCGCCGGCGAGATCGACCTGGCCATGCGCGAAGGCGACACGCTGGTGTTCGTCGAGGTCCGATCGCGCGGCCCCAGCCGCTACGGCGGCGCCGCAGCCAGCATCGGCCCGGACAAGCAGGCACGGCTGGCCAGCGCCGCGGCCTGCTGGCTGCCGGAGCTGGCCCGGCGCCACTGGCGCGGCAGGCTGCCGGCGGCGCGCTTTGACGCGGTCGTCTTCGACGCCGGCGATCCCCAGTGGCTGCGCGGCGCGTTCTGGCAGGCCTGAAGTCCGCGCGGCCCCGGTAACGACCTGCCTAACAGTCGTTACGCCTGGACAGAACCACGCCTCGGCCCCGTGAGATAATCGCGCCCATGGATATGACCTCTCGAATGACGTCGCACTTTCGCGACGCCATGGCTGCGTGCGAACAAAGCATGAACGTCCTGGCCGAGCCGCTGGCAGTGGCGGTGGACGTGCTGTTCGGCGCCCTGGCAAACAACGGCAAGATTCTGGCTTGCGGCAATGGCGGCTCGGCCGCCGATGCGCAGCATTTCATCGCCGAACTGGTGGGCCGCTTCGAACGCGAACGCCTGCCCCTGGCCGGCATCGCCCTCAACACCGACACCTCGATCCTCACCGCGGTGGGCAACGACTACGGTTTCGACGAAATCTTCGAACGCCAGGTCAACGCCTTCGGCCAGGCTGGCGACGTGCTGGTAGCCATATCCACCAGCGGCAACTCCCCCAACGTGGTGCGCGCCATGGAAGCCGCCAGCGCCCGCGAGATGCACGTGCTTGCCCTGACCGGCAAGGGCGGCGGCGTCATGGGGGAACTCATTACGCCGATGGACGTCCATCTATGTGTTCCCAGCGATCGCACGATGCGCATCCAGGAAGTCCATATTCTGCTGCTGCACGCGCTGTGCGACGGCATTGACGCTCTTCTGCTTGGAGACACCGAATGATTTCTGACGTCCGTACCGCAGTCCGCCCGTTGATGCTCGCCGCGGCGCTCTCCACCGCCGCGCTCTCGCTGTCGGCCTGCGCGCCCCTGATCGTGGGCGGCGCGGCCGCCACCACCGCGGTCGTCGTGACCGACCGCCGCACCTCCGGCATCCAGCTCGAAGACCAGAACATGGCGTTCAAGGCGCAGAGCCAGATCTCGCAGAAGCTGGGCGACACCGCCCGCGTGAATGCCATGGCCTACGGCAGCCATCTGCTGCTGACCGGCGACGTCCCCACCGAAGAGGCCAAGAACCAGGCCACCGCCATCGCCCAAGGCGTGGAAAACGTCAAACAGGTCATCAACCAGCTGAACGTCGGCCCCATCGCCTCATTCAGCACGCGCTCCAACGACACCTGGCTGACCTCCAAGGTCAAGACCGCCCTGCTCAACACCAAGTACGTGCCGTCCGGCACCATCGCGGTCACGACCGACCACAGCGTGGTCTACCTGATGGGCAAGGTGACGCAGGCCGAAGGCGAATATGCCGCCAACGCCACCGCCGACGTCGGCGGCGTGGCCAAGGTGGTTAAACTGTTCGAGACGATCAGCCGCGAGGAAGCCATCCGGCTGTCGAATACCGGTTCCAAGTCCAACACTTCCACGGAAACCAAAGCGCCCATCGAAAGCGGCGCCGGCGCAGCGAGCGACAACGCGGCCGGCACCAGCAGCGGCGTAGAGGCCATGCCCATCAAATGAAGAAAGCCATCATCGCGTTGGCCGTCCTGGTGGCGGTCGGCATCGGCGCCTGGTTCGTCATGCGCCCCGCCCAGACCGCGCCCGACGTCACCTTCACCACGCTGGAAGGCAAGACTTTCTCGATGCAGGATCTGCGCGGCAAGGTCGTGCTGGTCAAGTTCTGGGCCACCAGCTGCGTGACCTGCGTGAAGCAAATGCCGGAAACCATCTCGGCCTACAACGAGTACGCCTCCAAGGGCTACCAGGCGGTCGCGGTCGCCATGAACTACGACCCGCCCAACTTCGTGCTGAACTTCGCCGAAACGCGCAAGCTGCCGTTCCCGGTGGCCCTGGACACCAAGGGCGACATCGCCCGCGCCTTCGGCGACATCCGCCTGACGCCCACGGCCTTCCTGATCGACAAGCAAGGCCGCATCATCAAGCGCTACCTGGGCGAATACGACGTGGCGGAGTTCCACGCCACCGTGGAAAAGGCCCTGGCGGCAGGCTGAGCCCCGCAGCCCCCCAAAATGACCGCCCCGACAGGGCGGTTTTTTTTCGTCCGGCGACCGGCGCCGCCGCGGCGGTGCCCAAAAGAAAAACCGCCCACGGCGGGCGGTTTCCACATCAGGCCGCGGCGGGCCGGAATCAGAACGCCGGAACCACGGCGCCCTTGTACTTGTCCTGGATGAACTTCTTCACCTCGGGCGTGTGCAGGGCCTGCACCAGCTTCTTGATGCCCGGCGCGTCCTTGTTGTCCTCGCGGGTCACCAGGATGTTGGCGTAGGGCGAATCCGAGCCTTCGATGAACAAGGCGTCCTTCGTCGGGACCAGGCCGGCTTCCAGCGCGTAGTTGGTGTTGATCAGCGCCAGGTCCACGTCATCCAGCGAGCGCGGCAGCATGGCGGCTTCCAGTTCGCGGAACTTCAGCTTCTTGGGGTTCTCGACCACGTCCGCGGCCGTCGCCAGAATGTTGGACGGATCCTTCAGCTTGATCACGCCCTGCTTCTGCAGCAGCACCAGCGCGCGGCCGCCGTTGGAGGGATCGTTCGGGATCGCGACGGTTGCGCCGTCCTTGAGTTCGGACAGGCTCTTGATCTTCTTGGAATAGCCGCCGAAGGGCTCGACGTGCACCAGGGCCACCGGCACCAGCGTGGCCTTGCGGTCCCTGTTAAAGGAATCCAGGTAGGGCTTGTGCTGGAAGAAGTTGGCGTCGAGCTGCTTGTCGGCCAGTTGCAGGTTGGGCTGCACGTAGTCGCTGAACACCTTGATGTCGAGTTCCACGCCTTCCTTGGCCAGCTGCGGCTTCACCACTTCCAGGATCTCGGCATGGGGAACCTGGGTCGCGCCCACCACGATTTTTTCGGCATGGGCGGCGTTCGCCGCCACCAGGAACACCGACGCCGCCAGAGCGGACCGGACAAAGTTCAAACGCATGTGTTGCCTCTTTTATGGGTAAAAATTAGGGGCTGATGCCCTGCCGGTGCGGCCTCGCCCCCTTTTGCGGGGGTCGCCGTTGCGAAAACGCCCCCAATTTACCTGAATGCCGGTTATTTGTCGGGCATATGAACATGGGTTTAAAGCATAAGAAACCTGTGGGTACTACAATCCGTCGTATGCTTGCGCTACCGCGTCCCGAACGCGTTTTTGTGCAGGCATTTTTTCTAACCACTCATACGTATATTTGCCGACTTAGCTGCCATGACCGACACCCCCGACCCTGCTGCCGTTTCGTCTCCTGCTGTCAAAGCCGCTGTGCTGTCTGAAGCACTGCCGTATATCCGACGATTTCACGGCAAGACCATCGTGGTCAAGTACGGCGGCAACGCCATGACGGAAGAGCGTCTGCAGCGCAGCTTCGCGCACGATGTCGTGTTGCTGAAGCTGGTGGGTCTGAATCCGGTGGTGGTGCACGGCGGCGGTCCGCAGATCGACGACGCGCTGCGCCGCATCGGCAAGCAAGGCACCTTCATCCAGGGCATGCGCGTCACCGACGCCGAGACCATGGAAGTGGTCGAATGGGTGCTGGGCGGCCAGGTCCAGCAGGACATCGTCATGATGATCAACGAGGTCGGCGGCAAGGCCGTGGGCTTGACCGGCAAGGACGGCGGACTGATCCAGGCCCAGAAGAAGCTGATGGCCAACAAGGACAATCCGTCCGAACCCATCGACATCGGTTTCGTCGGCGACATCACCATGGTCGAACCGGCCGTGGTCAAGGCGCTGCAGGACGACCAGTTCATCCCCGTCATCTCGCCCATCGGCTATGGCGAGGACGGCACGGCCTACAACATCAACGCCGACGTCGTCGCCGGCAAGATGGCGGAAGTGCTGGGCGCCGAAAAGCTGCTGATGCTGACCAACACCCCGGGTGTGCTGGACAAGGGCGGCAAGCTGTTGCGCAGCCTGTCGGCCCAAACCATCGACGAGCTGTTCGCCGACGGCACGATCTCCGGCGGCATGCTGCCCAAGATCTCGTCCGCGCTGGACGCCGCCAAGAACGGCGTGAACTCCGTGCACATCGTCGACGGCCGCGTGCCGCACTGCCTGCTGCTGGAAATCCTGACCGACCAGGGCGTGGGCACGATGATCAGCTCGCACTGATGCGGGCACAGCGTTACCTGCTGCGGCCGGCGGTGCGCATGCGCCGCTCGCGCCGCGCGGCCGCGGGCGACTCCGAGCGCCTGTGGCTGTTCGACCTGGACAACACGCTCCACGACACCTCGCACGCCATCTTCCCGAAGATCGACCACGGCATGACCATGGCCGTGGTCGAGGCGCTGAACGTCGACATCGACACCGCCAACCGCCTGCGCTCGCAGTACTGGAAACGCTACGGCGCCACCATGATAGGCATGGTCCGGCATCATGGCGTGGATCCCCATGAGTTCCTGCACCGCAGCCACGACTTCGATGTCGGTCCGCTGGTGCGCGCGGAAAAGGCGCTGGCCTACAAGCTGAGCCGGCTGCCGGGCCGCAAGGTGCTGCTGACCAACGCGCCGCTGCACTACGCCCGCGCCGTGCTCGCGCGCCTGGGGATCCTGCGGCAGTTCGACAGCCTCTGGGCCATCGAGCATATGCGCCTGCATGGCGAGTTCCGGCCCAAGCCTTCGCCCGCCTTGTTGCGCCATGTGCTGGCCCGCGAAGGCGTGCAGGCACGCAACGCGGTGCTGGTGGAAGACACCCTGGCCAATCTGCGCGGCGCGCGCCAGGCCGGCCTGCGCACCGTTCACGTGTATCACCCGGGCACGCCGTTCGCCCGCGGCCGCTCGCAGCGGCCGGCCTACGTCGACTTGCGGGTAAACTCCGTCAGTGATTTGCTGTTACGCCGACGCCCCCTGCGGGGATAGCGGCGCGCTCCTCCCCTCCCCTCCACCGTCAAGCCTGCGCGAGAGCAGACCCCTCCATGGCGAGCAAACCCGGCGAGCGCAAGACCCAGATTCTGCAAACCCTGGCCGAGATGCTGGAGCAGCCGCACGCCTCCCGCATCACCACGGCGGCCCTCGCCGCGCGCCTGGAAGTCTCTGAAGCCGCGTTGTACCGGCACTTCGCCAGCAAGGCGCAGATGTTCGAAGGGCTGATCGAATTCATCGAAACCAGCATCTTCACGCTGGTGAACCAGATCGCCATCGCCGAGCCCCATGGCCTGACCCAGGCCCACCAGACCGTTTCCATGCTGCTGACCTTCTCGGAACGCAACAAGGGCATGACGCGCGTGCTGACCGGCGATGCGCTGGTCACGGAAGACAACCGCCTGCAGGAACGCATCAATCACATCAACGACCGCATCGAGGCGTCGTTGAAGCAATCGCTGCGCATCGCCGTCACCGATGGCGGCCTGCCGCCGCAGGCCAATGTCGCGGCGCATGCCAGCCTGCTGACGCATCTGGTGCTGGGTCGGTGGCTGCGTTACGCGCAGAGTGGGTGGCGCATTGCGCCCACGCTGCATCTGGACGAACAGCTGCGCCTGGCGCTGGGCTGAGCGGCCCGCGCCGCCTGCCGGCTTCGGCGCCGATTAGCATCGTGGCACGATCTAATTAACTTCCTTTCCGTCTCTATTTCCGCCTATTTGCATTGTTCCATGCAACAATCTCCGCTTGCCGGCGGCGCGGGGCGACGAGCATAATGCCCGTCAAAGGTTTTCCACAAGCCCAAATCTCCACAGGCTTGATCAGTATCAATACGGGTTTTCCGCAATGCCGTCACGATCATGCTGTAGCGTCGACACACCGATTTGACCTATCCCGTTGCTCGCGGGGCGGTGTGTCGGCAGTTTGACCTCAACCGGAGATGGATATGACCGCGCAAGCCGCCGTCCCTGCCTCGCAAGCCCCAAAGAAAACCAAAATTCCAATCGGACTCGTCGCCGGCGTCCTTGTGATGATCGGCGTGCTGATGATGCCTTTGCCCGCCGACCTGCCCGTCGCGGGCCACCGGATGCTCGCCATCCTGGCATTCGCAGTGGTGGTCTGGATTACCGAAGCCGTGTCCTACGAAGCCAGCGCGATCATGATCACGACGCTGATGGCCTTCCTGCTGGGCACGGCTCCGACAATCAAAGACCCGCAAGTCATCTACGGCACCTCGGCCGCGATCAGCATGGCGCTGGCGGGCTTCTCGAACTCGGCGCTGGCGCTGGTCACCGGCGCCTTGTTCATTGCCGCGGCCATGACATTCACCGGGCTGGACCGGCGCATCGCGCTGGTGACCCTGTCCAAGGTAGGCACCAGCACGCGCCGCATCCTGATCGGATGTATCGCGGTGACCATCGTGCTGAGCCTGGTCGTGCCCAGCGCCACCGCGCGCAGCGCGGCCGTGGTGCCCATCATGATGGGCGTCATCGCGGCCTTCGGCGTGGACAAGCGCTCCAACATCGCCGCCGGCATCATGATCATCGTGGCGCAGGCCACCAGCATCTGGAACGTCGGCATCCAGACCGCCGCGGCGCAGAACCTGCTGACCGTGGGCTTCATGGAGAAGATGCTGGGCCAGCGCGTGGCGTGGTCGGACTGGCTGATCGCCGGCGCCCCCTGGTCGCTGATCATGTCGGCCGTGCTGATCATCATCGTGCTCAAGCTGCTGCCGCCGGAAAGCGACAGCATCGCGGGAGGCAAGGAAGCCGTCGAGAAGTCGCTGCTTGAACTGGGCCCCATGACCGGCGCGCAAAAGCGCCTGATGGCCGTGTCGCTCATGCTGCTGCTGTTCTGGTCGACCGAAGGCAAGCTGCACAAGTTCGACACCACTTCGACCACCTACTTCGGCCTGGTCCTGCTGCTGCTGCCGCGCTTTGGCGTGATGACCTGGAAAGACGTGCAATCGCGTATCCCATGGGGCACCGTGATCGTGTTCGGCGTCGGCATCAGCCTGGGCACCGCCCTGCTGACGACCCAGGCCGGCCAATGGCTGGGCAACCAGGTCGTGGCGCACACCGGACTGGACCACCTCGGACCGCTGGCGATCTTCGCGATCCTGGCCGCCTTCCTCATCGTCATCCACCTGGGTTTCGCCAGCGCCACCGCGCTGACCTCGGCCATGCTGCCGATCCTGATCTCGGTGCTGGCCACGCTGCCGGGCGAATTCAGCCGCCTGGGCATGACCATGCTGCTGGGCTTCGTCGTCAGCTACGGCTTCATCCTGCCCATCAACGCACCGCAGAACATGGTGTGCCTGGGTACCGAGACCTTCAACGCCAAGCAGTTCGCCAAGGTCGGCATCATCGTCACCATCGTCGGCTACCTGCTGATGCTGCTGATGGGCATGACCTACTGGCGCTGGCTGGGCTGGCTGTAAGGAGGTCGCATCATGAAGATTTCGATCGCCCAAGCCAATGAATACGGTCGCCGCGTGCTGATGGCGCAGGGCGTGCCCGAGGACATCGCCCGCGACGTGGCCGAGCACCTGGTCGAGTCCGACCGGGTCGGCTACACCAGTCACGGCCTGTCCATCCTGACGAACTACCGGCGCGTGCTGTCCGAGGGCCTGGCCCAGGCCGACGGCCGGCCCGAGCTGGTCAACGACCGCGGCGCGATGCTGGCCTATGACGGCCACCACGGGCTGGGCCAATATGTCGGCAAGGTCGTCATCGAGAAGGCCATTGAGCGCACCCAAGAGCACGGCCAGTGCATCCTGACCCTGCGCCACAGCCATCACCTGGGTCGCATGGGCCACTACGGGGAAATGGTGGCGGCCAAGGGTCTGATCCTGTTGGCCTTCACCAACGTGATCAACCGCTCGCCCACCGTGGCGCCTTTCGGCGGCGCGCAGGCCTGCCTGACCACCAACCCGCTGTGTTTCGCCGGCCCGCTGCCCGGCGGCCGTCCGCCGTTCATCGTGGACATGGCCACCAGCTCCATCGCCGTCAACAAGGCGCGCGTGTTGGCCGCCAAGGGCGAGCAGGCGCCCCCGGGCTCGCTGATCGACGCCCAGGGCAATCCGACCACCGATCCCAACGCGCTGTTCACCGACCCGCCCGGCGCCCTGCTGCCGTTCGGCGGCCACAAGGGCTACGCGCTGGGCCTGGTAGCCGAATTGCTGGCCGGCGTGCTGTCCGGCGGCGGCACGATCCAGCCGCAGCATCCGCGCACCGGCGTGGCGACGAACAACATGTTCGCGCTGCTGCTGGATCCGCAGGTGGACTTCAACACGGACTGGCGGTCGATGGAGGTGGGCGCGTTCATCGACTACCTCCACGCCTGCAAGCCGCAACCCGGCGTCGAAGGCGTGCAGTATCCGGGCGAGTACGAAGCTCGCAACCGGGCGCTGAACGAGGACACGCTGACGTTTGATAGCCGGATCTGGGATGGGCTTACCAAGCTGGCCGTCGACCTTGGGGTGCCTGAGGCGTTGCCTGCTTGAGGTTGTGTTTGCTTGCGGGCGTCCTATGAGTTCTTAAGACGCCCGTCACGTCGGCGGCCCGCCAGGCGCGGGGCAACGATTGCGGTCCGGAGCCTTCGCTCCGGACTTCCCCATCCTCATCCTCGTCACCGCCTGCGGCGGTTCCTTCGGATTCCGTCGGGCTTATCGACGCCCCGCGCCTGGCGGGCCGCCGACGCGACGGGCTCGTTCAGTTGCAATCTGACGTCGGCTGGGGCGAGCGGTGTGCTTGGCGTTCTGGCAACGAGTGGGGGTATGGCGAGGGATTTTGCGGGGATTGCCTCGGGCCGACCGCGCGGGCGGCCTTCCGAGGCTTCCGCGGTGTCTTGCGGTTGAGGATGGCGCTGCGCGTGCATGAGACGGCCGTCAGCATTGACGCTTTGAAGGCGACGGCGCATCACCGAACGTCACCAGGCCGTTGATCATCACCGACCGCTAAGCCGCGGTGCCGGATGGGTGGCGCGCGCGAGAGAATCTTCAAGCGCAAACCGCTGCCTGCCGCGCGCCACCCATCACCGCCCCACCCACTGAACGGTGATGTCATCAGAAAACGACCGCCCGCATTCGCGACAGCGAACACCATCAAAATTTCGGAAATCACGTATGTAATTTTCGGCCGCCCGCGCGGCCGAAAATGACGGGCAGTAAAAGACTCGCCACTAACCACGGCTCTAGCAGCGCACCAGGCCAAAACGGCGGCAGCCCGTCGGCGCGGGCGGCGTGGCGGCTCGCAACCTCGATGCGCCCGAGGGAATCCGAAGGCAGCCGCCGCAGGCGGCAACGAGGATGACGAAGGGGCAGTCCGGAGCGAACGCTCCGGACCGCAATCGTGGGCGCGAGCCGCCACGCCGCCCGCGACGACGGGCGACCTACGAAGAAGACCTAGCCCGCTCCAAGAATGCCCAGCAAACGGTCAAGATCATGTCTTAGCCGATCGATGCCGACTAATACTCATCATGATCCCAAACGCAATCCCCATGGTGAACAAAGCCGTCCCCCCATAGCTCATGAACGGCAACGGCACCCCCACCACAGGCAGAATCCCCGTCACCATCCCCACGTTCACGAACACATAGATGAACAGCATCATCGTCAGCGCCCCAACCAGCAACCTGCCGAACTGCGACGATGCCCGTGACGCGATCGTCAGCCCTCGCGCCATCATCAGGCCATACAGCACCAGCATGGCGATGCCGCCGTAGAGTCCGAATTCTTCCGCGTACACCGCGAAGATGAAGTCGGTGGTGCGTTCAGGGATGAAGTCCAGGTGCGTCTGCGTGCCCTTCATGTAACCCTTGCCGTACACCCCGCCCGAGCCCACCGCGATCATCGACTGGATCGTATGGAAGCCCTTGCCCAGCGGATCGGAGCTGGGATTGAGCAGCGTGCACACCCGGTGCTTCTGGTAGTCGTGCAGCACCACCCAGTCCACATCGGGCTCGCATAACTGGTCTTCGTAGTAGATCAGCGTGCCTATGCCGATGATGCCCGCCAGCATGACCGGCACCAGCAGCTTGAACGACAGGCCCGCGAAATAGATCACGAAGAAGCCGGCGCCGAACACCAGCAGGGCCGTGCCCAGGTCGGGCTGCAGCACGATCAGGCCAAAGGGCGCGGCCAGCATGGCGGCGGCCGCCAGGAAGTCGCGGATGCGCACCGCGCCTTCGTGACGCTGGAAATACCAGGCCAGCATCATGGGCACGGCGATCTTCATCATCTCGGAGGGCTGGATGCGGGTCACGCCCAGGTTCAGCCAGCGGGTCGCGCCCTTGCTGGTCTCGCCGAAGAACTCCACGCCCAGCAGCAGCACCACACCCACCACGTAGAAAGGCAAGGCCAGCTTCATCAGCCACTTCGGCGGAATCAGGGCCATGGTCCACATGGCGAAAAAAGCGATGATGAAATTGCGCGACTGTTCGGCGAAGCGCCAGTCGGTGCCGCCCACCGCGGAATGCATGACCGTCATGCCCAGCGCGGCAAACATCAGCAGGATCGCCAGCAGCGGCCAATCGAAGGCCGTGAACACACGTAGCAGGATAAGGCCCAGGCGTTTCATTATCGGCGCACCACGTCGGAAGCGATTTCCTCGACCGAGGCCAGGGGGTCGGCGCGGTCGGGCCGCACGATCTTGTCCTGGCGGTCCTTGGCCAGCCAATAGTCGAACACCTTGCGCGCGACCGGGGCGGCGACGCTCGCGCCCCAGCCAGCGTTCTCGACGATCAGCGCCACCGCAATGCGCGGATGCTCAAGCGGCGCGAAGCCCATGAACAAGGCGTGGTCGCGCAGACGTTCGTCAATGGCGCTGGCGCGGTAATGGCCGCCGCGCAGGCTGAACACCTGCGCGGTGCCGGTCTTGCCGGCTGCCTGGTAGGGGGTGTTGGCGAACGCGCGCCGCGCCGTGCCGGCCCGCACCACGTCCGCCATGGCGTTCTTGATCACGTCCACGTTGGCCTGCTTGAGGGGAATGCGATAGTCGGGCGCGGACTCGGTGGGCTTGGCCTCGCCGGTGCGCGGATCGCGCACCGCGTGCACCAGGTGCGGGCGGCGGTACAGGCCGTTGTTGGCCAGCGTGGACGTGCCTTGCGCCAGTTGCAGCAGCGTAAAGGCGTTGTAACCCTGCCCCACCGCCACGGAAATCGTCTCGCCAGCGTACCAACGCTGGCGGTCCTTGTCCTTGTAGGCCGAGCGCTTCCAGTCGGTCGAGGGCAGCACGCCGCGTTTTTCGCCTTCCAGGTCGATGCCGGTGATCTGGCCGAAACCGAATTGCTTGGTGAAATCGTGCAGTGCGTTCACGCCGATCTCGGGGCCCAGCGAATAGAAGTAGGTGTCGGACGACACGACGATGGCCTTGTGCATGTCCGTCATGCCATAGGCCGCGCCGCCGGCGTTGCGGAATTTCTGGCCGCCGAACTCGTAGTAACCGGGGTCGGAGATGCGGTCGGTGGCGCGGCGCTTGCCCAGTTCGAGCGCCGCCAGGGCCACGAAAGGCTTGTAGGTCGAACCGATGGGATAGGTGCCGTACAGCGGCCGGTTGATCAGCGGATGATCCGGCGACTCGTTCAGCATGCGCCAGTTGTCCACGTCGATGCCGTCCACGAACAGGTTCGGATCGAACGAAGGCTGAGAGACGAAGGCCAGCACCTCGCCGGTGTCGGGATCGATGGCGACCAGCGCGCCGCGCTGTCCCTCGAAAGCCGCTTCGGCCACCTTCTGCAGGCCCAGGTCGATCGAGAGCATGATGTCGGAGCCCGGCACCGGATCGATGCGGCGCAGCGTGCGCATCGGCCGTCCGCCCGCGGTCACTTCGACCTCTTCCAGGCCGGTGCGGCCGTGCAGCTGCTCTTCCCAGGTTTTCTCGATGCCCTTCTTGCCGATGACCTCGGTGCCGCGATAGTTGCCCAACTGGCCGGCACGCTCCAGCTCTTCGTTGTCGCCTTCGGCGATGCGGCCGATATAACCGACCACATGGCCCGCCGACGCGCCCTGCGGATACTCGCGCACCCAGCGCGCGCGCAGCTCCACCCCGGGGAACTGGAAGGAATGCGCCGCGAACCAGGCGGCTTCGGTCTCGTTGAGGTTGTTGCGCAGCTGCAGGCTGGCGTAGCGGCTGGACTCGGCGGCGCGGCGCTTGAAGCGGCGCTGGTCGGCCGGACTGATGTACACGACCTCGGTCAGGCGTTCGAACAGCTGGCTCAGATTGCCGGCATGGGCCGGAACGACCTCCAGCGTATAGGTGCGGTAGTTGCGCGCCAGCACCTCGCCGTTGCGGTCCAGGATCTCGCCGCGCCGCGGCGGGATGGGCACGACCGCGATGCGGTTGCGGTCGGCGCGTTCCGACAGGCCTTCGTAGCGGTCGACCTGCAGGTACCAAAACCGGCCGATCAGCACGCCGAAGCAGGCCAGCGCGAATAGCCCGCCCACCCAGGCGCGCAGGCGGAAACGCTGCTTCTGCTGCTGGCCAGTTTTCTTGAATTCGAACATGACGCGGCGCCGCCGTCAGGCGGAGGAGGATTCAGCGTCGTCGACACCGCGCTGCGGCAAGTGCAGAACCCAGCCCGCCAGCGGCCACAAGGCGGTGGTCAGGAGCACGCTGATGCCCCAGTCCCAGCCCGGCCATTTGCCGGCCAGCCATGCATGGATGATCTGGGTCACGAAGCGGGCGATGAAGAACACAGGCAGCATGTGCATGGCCTGGCTCCAGAGGTCGAAGCGCTGCAGCCGGCGGTGCAGCACCACTGCGCCGTAGGCGACCAGCGTGTACGAGAGCGCGTGTTCGCCCAGCAGGCCGGCGTCGTGCACGTCCATCAGCAGGCCGAAGAAGAAGGCGGTGAACAGGCCAACGCGGCGCGGCTCGTGCACGCACCAGAAGGCGATGATCAGCAGCAGGATGTCGGGCGCGCCCTGCCACAGGCGCCAGGGCAGCAGCGATACCAGCCACGCCACCAGCACCGTGGCCCAGACGAACACGCCGTGCGCCGGGCCGGAAAGCCGGTCGGGCTGCACGTTGCTGGGGGTGCCGAGGCGGCGCGCGGCCTGCCCCGAGGATTGATTAGTCCGATCCACCGGAATCGACCTCCTGACGGTTGGACTCGGCGCGCTCCACATCGACCTGCAGGACCAGGAAGTGGCGGTAGCGTTCGGGATGGGCCAGCGGTTCGCATACGGCGCGCGCGAAGCCGGAAGCGGTATCGCGTTCGACCGAGGTCACCTTGGCCACCGGCAGGCCGGCCGGGAACAGCCCGCCGACGCCGCTGGTGACGATGGTATCGCCTTCCTTGATGTCGGCGTTGGCGGCAAGGTAACGAACTTCCATCTTGCCCGGCGAGTTGCCGCCGAACGCAATCAGGCGCAGGCCGTTGCGCAGCAGCTGCACGGGGATGGAGACCTGCTCGTCGGTGACCAGGGCCGCCTCGGCCGTCATGGGCGTGACGCGCACGATCTGCCCGACCACGCCGCCTTCGTCGATGACCGGCATGCCCGGGGCCAGGCCCGCCTTGCTGCCCTTGTTGAACACCAGGCGCTGCGTGAACGCATTGGTGGGTTCGTACATGACTTCGACCACCACGGCGGATTGCGCCACGGTATCGGTCACGCCCAGCAGCCGGCGCAGCTGCGAGTTCTCGGCAGCCAGCTGGGCGCCATGCGTGGTCACCTGGGCCAGCTCGATGCGCTGGCGCTGCAAGGCTTCGTTTTCGCTACGGATGAGATTGGCCGCGTTGACCCATTCGTTCACTTGCTGGACGAGGTCGCGCGGCGCCATGACGGCGCGCTGGAAGGGGTACAGCGCCACGGACATCGCCCGGCGCGCCGGTTCCAGCATGCGCCATTGCGAATCCATGACAATCAGGGCCAACGCAAGGACGACCAGAACGACCAGCCGCACCTCCGCAGGTGGGCCGCGCCTGAATAGGGGAGGAGTCCCTTGTCGTTGCATGAATCTCAGCCCGGACGCCCGCGTCCGTCGCTCCGGCAGCGGCCGGAGCCGTGAAAAAGCGGGGCTCCGGGCTGGCGGGCAAAATTAGTCGTTGATGAAGATGGCGCCCAGTTTCTCAAGGTGTTCCAGCGCCTCGCCGCAACCGCGCACGACGCAGGTCAGCGGATCGTCCGCGACCACGACGGGCAGGCCGGTTTCTTCCTGCAGCAGGCGGTCCAGGTCGCGCAGCAACGCGCCGCCGCCGGTCAGGGCGATGCCCTTGTCGGTGATGTCGGCGCCCAGTTCGGGCGGGGTCTGTTCCAGCGCGATCTTCACGGCCGAAACGATCTGGTTCAGCGGGTCGGTCAGCGACTCGAGGATCTCGTTGGACGAGACCGTGAAGCTGCGCGGCACGCCTTCGGCCAGGTTGCGGCCCTTGACCTCGATCTCGCGGACTTCGGATCCCGGGAACGCCGAGCCGATTTCCTTCTTGATCAGTTCGGCGGTGGGCTCGCCGATCAGCATGCCGTAGTTGCGGCGGATATAGTTGACGATGGCTTCGTCGAACTTGTCGCCGCCGACGCGCACCGAACCCTTGTAGACCATGCCGCCCAGCGAGATGACCGCCACTTCCGTGGTGCCGCCGCCGATGTCGACCACCATGGAGCCGCTGGCGTCGGACACGGCCAGGCCGGCGCCGATGGCCGCGGCCATGGGTTCTTCGATCAGGAAGACGTGGGACGCGCCCGCGCCCAAGGCCGATTCACGGATGGCGCGGCGTTCGACCTGGGTGGAGCCGCAGGGTACGCAAACAATGATGCGCGGGCTGGGCGCCAGCATGTTGCGGGGGTGCACCATGCGGATGAACTGCTTGAGCATCTGCTCGGTGACCGTGAAGTCGGCGATCACGCCGTCCTTCATGGGCCGGATGGCCTCTATATTGCCGGGAACGCGGCCAAGCATCTGCTTGGCTTCATGGCCGACGGCTTGAATGATCTTCTTGCCGTGGGGACCGCCTTCATGACGGATTGCGACCACGGACGGTTCATCGAGCACGATGCCCTTGCCGCGGACGTAGATCAGCGTGTTGGCGGTACCGAGGTCGATCGCCATATCGCTGGAAAAATAACTGCGCAGGAATCCGAACATGGGAGCTCAGCTAAATTCTGGGGGGAATGAGGTACATGCCGCGGGGCGTAGGGCCCGTAAAACAACGGGTCCGCCTGTCATCACGGCGATTAAACCGTGAATCATAACTTATAATTTCCCCGGAAATAGCGCATAAATGCAGGCTATTCAAGCTTTGTAACGGGTTCGGCATATGCATACTGCCCTGTCCCGCCCCTCGGCCTTCGCTTATCGATTTGCAATCCCCCATGGCGCTCAATGACACAGATGTGGCCCGCATTGCCCGGCTGGCCAGAATCGAACTGACCCCCGACCAGCGCACCGTCGCGCAGGCCGAACTCAACGGCATCCTCCACCTGATCGAACGGCTCCAGTCCGTCGATACCCAGGGGGTCGAACCCCTGGCCCACCCGCTGTCCGCCCATGAGGACATCGTGCTGCGCCTGCGTGAAGATGTCGTGACCGAACCCAGCTCGGAGGCCCGCCGCGAGGAGCTGCTGGCCAACGCCCCCGACGCCCAGGAAGGCCTGTTCCTGGTTCCCAAGGTCCTGGATTAAGTCATGACGAAACCCGCTCTGCACACCCAATTCAAGGGGATCGCCGCCCTGCGCGCGGCCCTTGCGCAACGCCAGATCAGCGCCGTCGAGCTCGCCCAAAGCGGCCTGGCGGCCGCCGAAGCGGCCAGCGGCCTGAATTGCTTTTTACATATTGACGCCGAATTGACGCTGGCCCAGGCCCGCGCCGCCGACGCCGCGCTGGCGTCCGGTTCGGCCGGCCCCCTGGCCGGCATCCCGATCGCCCACAAGGACGCCTTCGTCACCCGCGGCTGGCGCACCACCGCCGGCAGCAAGATGCTCGACGGCTATGTCAGCCCGTTCGACGCTACCGTGGTCGAACGCCTGGGCGAGGCCGGCGCCGTGTCGCTGGGCAAGCTGAACTGCGACGAATTCGCCATGGGTTCCGGCAACGAGAACTCCGCCTACGGCGCCGTGAAGAACCCCTGGGACCATGCCGCCGTGCCCGGCGGCTCCTCGGGCGGCTCAGCCGCTGCCGTGGCTGCCCGCCTGGTGGCCGCCGCCACCGGCACCGACACCGGCGGCTCGGTGCGCCAGCCCGCCGCCCTGTGCGGCGTCAGCGGCATCAAGCCCACCTACGGCACCGTGTCCCGCTACGGCATGGTGGCCTTCGGCTCCAGCCTGGACCAGGCCGGCCCGCTGGCCGAAAGCGCCCGCGACCTGCTCGAATTGCTGGACGTCATCAGCGGCTTCGACCCGCGCGACGCCACCAGCCTGGAAAAATGCGACGCCGCCGCCAACGCGCCCGGCCGCGTCCGGCGTGACTTCGAGGCGGCCCAGGGCCGTTTCGACGCCGCCGGCAGCCAGCCCCTGAAGGGCCTGCGCATCGGCGTGCCCGCCGAGTACTTCGGCGCCGGCCTGGCCCCCGACGTGGCCGCCGCGGTCGAAGCCGCGCTGGTCCAGTTCGAGGCGCTGGGCGCCGTGCGCGTGGCGGTGTCGCTGCCGCGCACCGAACTCGCCATTCCCGCCTACTACGTCATCGCCCCCGCCGAAGCGTCCAGCAACCTGGCGCGCTACGACGGCGTGCGCTACGGCCACCGTGCCGCCCAGTACGGCGACCTGAACGAAATGATCAGCCGCTCGCGCGCCGAAGGCTTCGGCGACGAGGTCAAGCGCCGCATCCTGATCGGCACCTACGTGCTGTCCCACGGCTACTACGACGCCTACTACCTGCAGGCGCAGCGCCTGCGCCGCATGATCGCGCAAGACTTCCAGCGCGCCTATGCGGACCAGTGCGACGTGATCATGGGCCCGGTGACGCCCACGGTGGCCAAGAACATCGGCGACAACCGCGACGATCCCACGGCCGACTGGCTGGCCGACGTCTACACGCTGGGCGTGAGCCTGGCCGGCCTGCCTGCGATGTCGATCCCTTGCGGCTTCGGCGGCGCTGGCAACCAACGCCCCGTCGGTCTCCAGATCATCGGCAACTACTTCGACGAAGGCCGCCTGCTGGCCATCGCCGACCGCTACCAACAAGTGACGGACTGGCACACGCGTGCCCCGGTCCAGCAAGGCTGAGAACATGAACTGGGAAATCGTCATCGGCCTGGAAACGCACACCCAGCTTTCCACCGACTCCAAGATTTTTTCGGGTAGCAGCACCGAATTCGGCGCCGCGCCCAACACCCACGCCAACGTGGTCGACCTGGCGCTGCCGGGCAGCCTGCCGGTCATGAACCGCGGCGCCGCCGAACGCGCCATCCGCTTCGGCCTGGCCGTGGGCGCCACCATCGCGCCGCGTTCGGTGTTCGCGCGCAAGAACTACTTCTACCCCGACCTGCCCAAGGGCTACCAGATCAGCCAGTACGAGCTGCCGGTGGTCGTGGGCGGTTCGCTGTCGTTCTTCGTGGGCGAGGAAGAAAAAACCGTCAACCTGACGCGCGCTCACCTGGAAGAAGACGCGGGCAAGTCCCTGCACGACGACTTCAGCCTGGCCAACGGCGCCCCCGGCAGTGGCATCGACCTGAACCGCGCCGGCACGCCGCTCCTGGAAATCGTGACGGAACCCGAAATGCGCTCGGCCGCCGAGGCCGTGGCCTACGCCCGCGCCCTGCACAGCCTGGTCGTGTGGCTGGGCATCTGCGACGGCAACATGCAGGAAGGCTCGTTCCGCTGCGACGCCAACGTGTCGGTCCGCCCTGTGGGCCAGAAGGAATTCGGCACCCGCACCGAGATCAAGAACGTCAACTCGTTCCGCTTCCTGGAACGCGCCATCGTCTATGAGGCGCGGCGCCAGATCGAGCTGATCGAGGATGGCGGCACGGTGGTCCAGGAAACCCGCCTGTACGACGCCGACCGCGACGAAACGCGCAGCATGCGCAGCAAGGAAGACGCGCACGACTACCGCTACTTCCCCGACCCCGACCTGCCCCCGCTGGTGATCTCCAGCGCCTGGGTCGACGAGGTCCGCGCCGCCATGCCCGAACTGCCGGCCGCCCAGCGCGCCCGCTTCGAATCCGAATACGGCCTGCCCGCCTACGATGCCGCCCAGCTGACCGTCAGCCGCGACCTCGCCGCCTACTTCCAGGCGGTGGCGAACGCGCTGCCGGCCGGCCAGGCCAAGCTGGCCGCCAACTGGGTCATGGGTGAAGTCTCCGCCGCCCTGAACAAGGACGAGAAGAGCATCGCCGAGTCCCCGGTCCAGGCGCCGGCGCTGGCCGCCCTGATCGGCCGCATCATCGACGGCACCATCTCCAACAAGATCGCCCGCGAAGTCTTCGGCGCCATGTGGGCCGGCGAAAACGGCGGTCAGGCGGACGCCATCATCGAGGCGCGCGGCCTCAAGCAGATCAGCGACACCGGCGCCATCGGCGCCATGATCGACGAGGTGCTGGCCGCCAACCCGGCCATCGTGGAAGAGTACCGGGCCGGCAAGCAGAAGGCGTTCAATTCGCTGGTGGGCCAGATCATGAAGGCCGCCCGCGGCAAGGCGAATCCGCAGCAGGTGAATGATCTGTTGAAGCAGAAGCTGGATAGCTGACGCTTTTACTGAGGATCGGTCTGATAAGGGGCTGCGGCGCATTGCCGCAGCCTTTTTTTCTGCCGAGAATGGCCAGATCAACTATTGGCCGGAGGCAGACATGACCCCTTATGTTGAAGTACCGCTTGAACGCCTGAAAGACACGCTCGACACTCTGCTAGTCGCCGCGAGAGACGGATCTCGCATCGTCATCATGCACGAAGGCGAACCCTACGCCCAAATAAAAGCAGTCAACCCCATGATGAGCGAGAAGGCACACCAAGCCTTGGAATCGCTCGCGACGTTCCCGGGAATCGAGCATCCCACCTATGAAAGCTGGTGGGCCGCCGTCAAGCCGGTGCACGAATGAAATTGGTGCTCGACGCCTCGGTCGCCCTGAACTGGATGAACCTGCCCGATCAGCCGCTACGTACCAAGGCGTTCCGCATTCTGCAGGATCTCGACACCTACAGCGTGTGCGTACCAACCATATGGCCGCTGGAAATCGCCCACGGAGCATTGCGGGCAGAGCGTACGGGAATGGCGAACGCCGGCATGCTGGCGCGGTTCCGAGAAATTCTGGAGGCTGTTCCCATCATCGAGGAATCGCGCCCAACGCAACTTTGGCTTTCTCGGAGCGTCTCGCTGGCCCGGGAATACCGGCTCACCGTCTATGACGCGTCATACCTGGAACTGGCGACTACCCTGGGCGCGACGCTGGCCACCTTTGATCAGCGACTTCATGAGGCCGCCCAGGCCTGTAACCTCGATATCCTGGGAGTTCCGTCCCGCCTGACGGAGCCTATCGCCCAATACGGCTCCTTCGACGCCGAAAGCGCTCGCTATTCGGCGAACAACAAGGCAGACGCCCCCAACTGGCGCATGCCCGATCACTTCACCCCATACTTCGTCCGATAAGCCAACACCGCCTCGCGGTGTTCGGCGAACGACGCATCATCCTGCAGCAACGCCAGGATGTCCGACAGCGAGGCAATCGACACCACCGGAATGCCGTAGGTCTTGGCCACGTCCTGCACGGCGGAATGCGCCGACAGCGCGTCGTCGGGACCCGCGCGTTCCATGCGGTCCATGGCGATCAGCACGGCGGCCGGCTCGGCGCCGGCGGCGCGGATGATCTCGACCGACTCGCGCACCGAGGTGCCCGCGGTGATCACGTCGTCAATGATGACGACCTTGCCCTTGAGCGGCGCGCCGACCAGGGTGCCGCCCTCGCCGTGGTCCTTGGCTTCCTTGCGGTTGTAGGCGAAAGGCACG